>NZ_JBQKCS010000007.1:0-198446 GCF_052122235.1 Acidaminococcus sp. HCP3S3_H5 | reverse complement strand
AAAATTTGCATGCAAATTTAACATTCGGCTCCAGACTTCAGACTCCAGACTTGAGCCCCTACCCCGCTCTACAGCAACGGGGGGGGGGGGGGGGGGGGGCGGCACCCCCCCCCTCTTTTTTACTTCCCATGATGCTTTTCACTGTCTTCCACGGTCCGCACCCTTTCGATGGTGGGCTTTCCGTGTCTGTCTTTTTCGATCACGTCGATGCGGATGTATTTCAGTTCTCCGTCGAATTCCTTCACCAGTTTCCCCAGGGTCCCATCCTGGTCCAGGGCCGGGTTGGAACCAGCTCCGGCCATAATGGCCCGGTAGATCACCGCGGCGAATTCGTACCGGGTCATCATCCGGTTCCCTTTGAATTCTCCGTCTTCGTACCCTTCCACAATGCCTGCTTTGGCCAGTTTGGTCACGTAGTCATAGGCCCAGTGGTTTTCAGGGATATCCGGGAACAGGGCATCCTTGTCCACCTTCATCACGGTCCGGCCGGCCATCTGGTTCATCAGGGTCTTCAGCTGCTGCATCTCCCCTTCCTGCTTGGCCACCAGTTCCTTCAGGCCCCGGATTTCCTTGGCCATGGCCACCCGGCTGTTGGATACGTGGTTGTGCTGGCCCAGCTTGAAGGTGGCGCCAATGTTCACCATGTTTTCACCGCCGCCGGTGCTGCCCCCCAGGCTGAACATCACGTCCTCGTTGGGCCGGTAGAAGGCCCCCAGGGCCACCGCATTGGCGCCGCTGTAGCTGCCGGCCCCCACGGCAAAGTCCAGTTTGTCGTCAGGATCGAAGTCCAGGGGATGGAGGGCGGCCAGGGCTGCGGAGTTGGCCCCTACCCGGTCCACCCGGGCACCCAGTTTATTCACACTGTTGCCCAGCTGGTTGATGGCCCGGCCGGTCTGCTGGAGCTGGCTCACGTTCACCGCATCGGTCGGTGCCGTCCCCGGTGCCACATTGTGGATCTGGTTGCCGCCCATGTCCACCTTGCCGTCCTGGACAGTGATGGTCCGGTTGGCATCCCCGGTCTTCACGATCAGCCCGCTGTTGTTGATGGTGGTGCTGCCGGTGGTGACGCTGTTGAGGCCGGTCAGGTCTTTGGCCAGGCGTACATTGAGGGTATTATCGTCCCCTCTCACGATACCGATGTTTTTGGCATCGCTGACGTCTGCGGCACCGCCTTTGATGTTCAAAGTCTTGCCCAGGTCCACGGTCACATCTTTGCCGTCATCACCCTGGAACTTGCGGCCGCTGTTCACCTTGTCGCTGACCGTCTTCAGCTGATCTTCCGTAGCGGCCCGGCCGTTCTGGATGTGTTCTCCATCCCATTTCCGGTTGTCCAGACCGTTCAGGTAGTTCCCGTCTGCCGGATTGCTGTCTCCCGCTGTATTGGACTGCTTGCCCAGAGTCATGGTGCTGTCACCGGACCCGATGACTACCTGGCCGTTGGAGCCCTTGATGGCAACCTGCTTATTGGGATCATTGCCCAGGATGATATCATCATTCAGGTTCACCGTATGGTCATCCTTCACGGTGATATTCTTGCCGCTCTTGGCTTCCGAAGCCTTTGCTTCATTCTTGGCCAGCTGCTTCACATCCCCGATGCTGGCCGCATTGTTGTCGCCGGCATCGGCATACTGCTTGCCGTCAATGCCGCTGGCAATGTTGGTAATCTGCTTGGCCCCGCCGTTGATGCCGTCTTTGGTGATGGTGATGTCACCGACTTTGACTTCGTTAGTCTTCACCCCATCTTTATTGATGGTCGTTTCGCCAGCCTTGATGCTGCCGTCTTTAGTCAGGTCGACATCTTTATTCAGTTCAACTTTGATGGCTCCATTGTCTATGGAAGTCTTGATGTTGCCAGCTTTTTCCACAGTGCCATCAGCCTTGTAGGTCGTGTCACCTTTAATCTGGATAGCCTTGCCCAAATCCTGCTTGACAATCTTGTCAGCGCCTTTTTCATCAGACGTCAGGGCAAAACCACCGCCCTGGTTCTGATTGGTGATGGAGCCGACAATATCGCGGAGCTGCCCTTCCGTAGCGGCCCGGTTTTCCGTCACATGGTCCTTGTCCCACTTGGTGTTGTTCAGACCAGTGATGTAGTTACCGTTGGCCGGATTCTTGGTGTCGGAATTGGTCTGTCCGCCGATGGTGATTTTGTTGTCACCGCCCACCATGACCTTGGTGAAGTCCGGCGTATCGGTCATGACGATTTCCAGTCCGTCGCCACTCTTGCGGACGCCCAGGTTCTTGCTGGATGCCTTGGCTACAGCGTCTTTATCCAAGCCGCCTTTGATGGACAGGGTCTCATTCAGCTTCCGGGTGACTTCCTGGCCGTCGTTGCCCACGAATTTCAGCCCGTCGTCCAGGGTGGCCACGGTCTGGGCATTCTGGCCATCCTTATCGGTATAGACAATGCGGGTGATGTCCGTGCCGCTAAGATTTTCCTTGCCGGTCTTGCCATCTTTTCCTGCCTGTCCCTTTTCCGTCTTGATGATGGTAGTACTGTACCTCTGTTTACCGTCGGTCCCCGGGAGACCATCTTTGCCGGTGAGGCCAATGGAGCCTTCCTGACCGTCCGCACCGTCTTTGCCCAGGGCCAGATTGTCGTTGAGCTTGATGTTGTAGGTCATGAGGCCATCGCTGTCTCTTTCAGCAGCAATCATCAGGTTGCCGTTCTTTTTGTCATATTCCCCATAGGTATTGGTCCCCGGATCAGCGGTTGCCGGATCAGACTTGTCGTTGACCGTGACCACGGTACGCTTGCCGGCAGCTGTGGTGGCATTAGTGATGGCTTCACTGACTTTGGCCAGCTGATCTTCGGTGGCAGCCCGGCCACTGACATAATCCGGGGCCGTTACACTCCAGTCCTTATTGGACAGACCAATCGTATAACTGCCATCAACCGGATGGTTGCCCTTGTTGGTGGTCAGTTCCGTGTTGGTGAAGTGGCCAATCGTAGCATCACCGGCCTGCAGGGTGCCATCATCCAGATTTACATGTTTGGCCAGCCGGATGTAGAGCTTGCCATTATCATCTTTTGTCACACCGATATTGGCGTCCGTCAGGTCACCCTGGGCTTTGCCCACGATATCCAGCCGTTTATTGAGCTTCTTGTTGATGACTTTTGTATCATCATTCTGGCCGTCATCGCCGGCGAACTTCAGGCCGTCATCGAGCGTAGCTACGGTCTGGGGGTTCTGCCCATTTTTGTCCGTATAGACGATACGGGTGATGTCCGTGCCGTCCACGCCAGGTTTGCCATTCTTGCCGTCAGCACCGGGCTGTCCTTTTTCCGTACGGATTATGGTGGTGGTGATGCCATCAGCGCCGTCTTTCCCGTTGATGCCGATGTACCCATCCTTGCCGTCATTCCCGGCTTTGCCTTCCTGGCCTACCACCACGCTGTCCGCAGAGATGTTCTTGTCCATGAGTACATGGATGGTGGTGTTGCCATCCGCATCCTGTTCCACGGAAGTCAGCAGATTCTGACCGGAGTATTTGTCCAGTTCTTTCGTGCCGGCCCCCTTGATGTTGATGGTGCTGTTCAGTTTATTGCCCACCGGATTGGCTGTCTTGCCGGCCACCGGCATATTGGCCCCGAATTTCAGGCCGTCATCCAGGGTGGACACGGTATGGGTCGTAGTGCCGGCTTCACCGTCCTGATAGACAATGCGGGTGATGCCGTCGGTGCCGTTGACACCAGGCGTACCATTCTTGCCATCGGTGCCATTCTTGCCGATGGTCTTGATGATGGTGGTCACTGTGCCGTCAGCGCCGTCCTTGCCGGTGATGCCGATCTGGCCGTCTTTGCCATCCTTGCCGCTGACTGTCACCGTGTTAGCCGTCAGGTCCTTGTCCATCTTGATGGTGATATTGCCGTCGGCATCGACTTCGGTGGTCAGGTTATCTTCGCTGTAGTCATGGCCTGTCTTGAGATCACTGCCCTTAATGGTCACTTTGCCGCCCAGTTTGGCATTATAAGCCGTGCCGGAGTTGGCCGCGAAATTGAGTCCTTTATCCACTTCTTCCTTGGAAGCCAGGCCGGAGAGCGTGATGGTCTGCTTCGTTGCTTCTGTACCATTGGCATCCTGCACAGTGATCGTCAAATCACCATTATTATCAACGGTGTACTTGCCGTCCTTGCTGGCAGGGTTCTTCACCAGGCGCATATCCGACTGCATGACTTTATCAAGGCTTACATTGAAGGTAGTGCCGTCATTCTTGGTCATGATCAAAGTCTTGCCATCATTCGACACTTCGCCCCTGGTGACATAGTAATCGTGAAGATTGGAAATCGTGCCCTCGAGGCCATTGGTGCCGGTAAGAGCCGCCGAGCCTTTGCCGGATTCATCATAGGTAGCATTGCCGCCGGTGATGTATTTATCGCCGTCTACCGTGCCATGCTTGATATCTTCGGCAACCTGTTTGAGCTGATCTTCCGTAGCCGCCCGGCCGCTCTGGATCTGACTGCTGTTCCAACTCGTATTTTCTAATCCAGTGATATAGTAGCCCGGGCCGGGGTTGGCGCTATTGCCGCCGGACTGCTTGCCGATGGTGATGCCGCCGGTGTAGCTGCCTGAAGCATCCTTATCGCCTGTTACGTTAATCGTCGTAAAGCGCACCGTATCATCCGTTCTCACAGTAACATCGTCGCCGCTGCCGGAGATGATGATGTTCTGTCCCTGCTTGAAGTTGACCTTCCTGCTGGTAGGCGTCACATCTTTCTGCTTGCCGTCGTTGACATCCAGTTCCCAGCCGGCATTGACCGTGTCAGATACCGTCTTGAGCTGGTCTTCCGTAGCCGCCCGGCCGCTGACGATACCGTTGGCATCGGGGTTCCAGGTCGTGTTGGTCAGGCCCGTGACAAAGGTGCCGTCTTCCGTCTTGGCCTTGTCGCCATCCTTCTTAGTGGTGGCAACGCCGGTCTGACTGCCGATGGTCACGCCACCGATGCTGCCCTTGCCAGTACTGCCATCAAAGCTGACTTTATCACCAACCGTAATAGTGCCCTTCGTACCGTCGATGGTAACTTTCTTACCGTCATCGCTGCCCAGCGTGATGCTGTCGTTGAGCTTGACCGTGTTCTTGCCGCCGGCAGCCGCATCATTGTAGGTGACGGTGATATTCGAGTCGCCAGTGAGCTTGGCTGCATCCGTGGTGCTGCCCGCGATATTCTTGACATCGCCGATATTGGCGCCGTTGGTGTCCGTGTTGTAGGTCGGTTTTCCATCAGCCGTGCCGTCGGAGCCGCTTCCCATGTTGTTAACCTGGTTGCCGCCAAAGGAAATCTGGTCGCCGTTGATGATGACGTTCTTGGTCTCATCGCCTGCATTGTTGGTAATCTTGATGCCGCTGTCGTTCTGGACGGTCTTGCCGGTGGTGACGGAGTTCAGGTCCTTGAGGTCCTTGGCCAGTTTCACGGTCAGGGTGTCGGTGCCGTTGGAGACCACGCCGATGTTGTTATCGGTCAGTTTATCCTTTTCCGTCACGCCGCCGTTGATGGTGGTCTTCTGGTTCATGGTCCGGGCAAAGCCGGTGTTGTCCAGTGTGCCATCGGTCTTGATATCGCCGGCGTAGATCTGGCCGTCATCCATGGTGGCGACTTCATACGTATGGCCCTGGTCATCCTTATAGTGGAGGCGAGTGGCCTGGGTGTCATTACCGGCGGAGGTGATGTTCTGGCTGTCCGTCAAGGTCTTGGTACCGTAGGCGGCATTGGTATCCGCCTTGGCCGCCTTGCCGTCCTTGTCCGTCAGGTCCGGATTGCCGGCAAAAATCACATCGCTGGTGGTAACCGACGTAAAGGCCGGATTCTCGTCCATGAGGATGGAGATATCCCCGTTTTCCGCAATCCGGGTGGTCAGGTTGGCGGTACTGTAGCTGTGGTTAGCCGCTTCGTCGCTGGCCTTGATGGAAATCGTATCTCCCAGTTTCCGGCTGACCACCTTGTAGCCCTTGTAGTTGTCCGTGGTGTTGGAAGCATCTTTGGTGTTTGTGGTGAAGCTCAGGCCCGCCCCTTTCAGCTGGGCCACGTTCACCGCATCTGTATCCAGGGACCCGGCTGCCACACCGGTGATCTGGCGGGTCAGCAGGCTGCCTTCCGTGTCGTTGCCGATAGCAAGGGCGTTGGCATTGGAAACCCAAGCCGCGGAAGTATTTGTGCTGGCAGTTCCTGTCAGCACATCATAGCCCTTGGATCCGCTGGCACGGTTGGCCAGAGCCCCGCTGCCCAGAGCCACGCTGTCCGCCAGGGTTGCCTTGGCGCCGCTCCCGATGGCGGCCGCGTTAGTTGCAGCGTCTGTTGTGGTAGCGCCGAGGGCCGCCAAAGAATTCTTGCCGGCGGCGATGGAATTCTCACCAAAGGCGGTGGAGTTCTCACCGGAAGCAAGCGTCTTGTAGCCGAAAGCCGTGGCACCTGCCGCAGCGGCCTTGGTGTCGTTGCCGAAGGCCGTGGCGTAGTCGCCAGAAGCCTCGGTGGAATAGCCGAAGGCCGTGGCATCTTTATAGCCGTCGATGTTGTAGCCGTTCGTTCCTTCATGGGCTTTCGTCAGCACATTGTCCGGCGTAATGGCGACTTCTGTACCATTAATCGTAGTTTTGGCTGAAGAGGTCTTCTTCTGGCCATTGTAGACTTTACCGTTCGTACCTGCCGACGTATCAATGGTAACATTTCCATTGGCATCGACATTGACCTTCCAGAGACTGCCCTGATAATCACGGACGTAGGTGTTGCCATCCTTGCCGGCCAGAACCACATAATCGTGGAGTTCGCTGCCGCTGTCGATTGGCATCTGCTTGATGCCGGCAGTATGAACTTTATTATCAGCAGCAGATGTGTACGTGTAGGCAAGATTGCCATGGACATCCATCTGTTCTGTCTTATTCGTGTCATCTTCCGTGTATTTGTTGGTCACAGCACCATTCTCGTCGAGTTTGGCACCAGCGATGGTATCCGTGCCCCAGGCCGTTGATTCTTCATCGGCGGCGACAGTGGCGTTACCCCAGGCTGTGGAATACTGTGCCAGAGCACGGGTACGGTTGCCAAAGGCCGTGGCGCCCGTGGAAGAAGCGCGGGTATCGTTGCCGAAAGCGACGGAGTCATTGTACTTGGCAATGGTCTTCTCGCCAAAGGCCAGGGAACGGCCGCCGAGAGCCTGCGTGTCTTCGCCGAAAGCCACGGACTGCTGGCCACTGCCGTCATCTGCACCTGCCACCGTATTATGGCCAAAAGCCAGAGAAGCAGCACCTTTAGCCTGAGCACCCTGGCCAAAGGCCGTGGAAGATGCACCGCTGGCCGTATTGATAATATTGACAATATTTCCTTTTTTATCAGTGGTTTCCAGCCCGCCAAAGGCCGTGGCATACTGGCCCGTAGCCTTGGCATTCTTGCCGATGACCGTGGCACCCTTTCCCTCTGCCTGAGCGCCATTGCCGATGGCTACAGCAGAGTCGCCCGTCGCCTTGGCGCTGACACCGGCTGCCATGGAATTTTTAGCCACAGCACCTTCGTTGGTATAGTTGGTATCTGTTTCCGTATCGGGAGACCAGACGCTGTAGTCATGGACATTGACCTTCTGGGTGGCCGCTTTCAGCTGGGCCACGTTGACGGCATCCGTATCCAGAGTACCAGCAGCCAGATTGTTCAGCTGGCGGGTAATGGCAGTGGCAGTGATTTTGCCATCCCCATCCCGTTCTTCTGCCCGGCCGATGGAAACAGCTTCGTCCGTGGACTGCCAGGTTGAGGTATCATCCACAGAAGCCATGCCGGTCCGCGGGTCATAGCCTTCGATATTTTTATCCGCCCCGGATTTGGAATTTTTCCCCAGGACAATGGAGTTGGCCCGCCAGGCATTGGTCCCTTCGCCGATGGCAATGGCGTTTTCACCCCAGGCCCCACTGTTCTGTCCCAAGGCAATGCCATGAGCCGTGGTCCCGGCTCCGGATCCCAGGGCAATGCTGTAATTCCCCCAGGCTCCTCCGCCACCCAAAGAAACAGCATTTTGTCCCGTAGCATTGGAACCAGCCCCTACGGCAGCGGACTGGTATCCGGAAGACTGAGCATTATAGCCTACAGCCGTACCTGTATTGGAGGCTTTGGTTCCAGAGCCTATACCTGTACTTGCATAGGATACATTGGAATTGTAGCCCAAAGCCACGCCATAATTCTGATTTGTCGTAGCATTGGAACCGATGGCCGTAGAATAATTTGCATCTCCGCCAACATGGGCACCGCCAATGGCTGTTGCGTCCGTAACCGAATCATCATAATAGCCATTACCTTCCACGGTGGAACTCTTGCCGATAGCCGTCACATTCTTTCCTCTGGCACTGGCTCCGCCAACGGCCGTAGAATTTTCCCCTCTTGCTGAACTCATGTTCCCCAGGGCCGTAGAATAATTACCTTGTGCATTTGTTCCATACCCTGCCGCTGTAGCCGAAGAGCCGGAAGCCGCAGCACTCAAGCCCACTGCTGTAGAATTGCTTCCACCAGCAGCCGACTGAAAACCGACGGCCGTACTCTGGCCGCCGGAAGCGGTTGAACCACGTCCTACGGCAGTTGCATTATCGGAAGCCACACCGCCTACAGAAACGGCATTATCGCCCGAGGCTGTACCACCCACGGTAACGGCATGACTGCCACTGACTGCAGAATAAGCCCCAATGGCTGTACTCTGTTGACCCGTTGCTGAAGAGCCGCTGCCTACGGCCGTTGCCTGTGAATTTCCAGCTACACCGCCGATAGAAACTGCATGATCCGATGTGGCAGAACCGCCAACAGTGATGGCATACGGGCCGCTGGTGGATGACCCGGAACCAATGGCAACATTGTAATCACTGTTGGTATACCCGCCAATAGCAATAGAACTGCTACCGGCAGCACTAACCCGATTGCTGCGATAATCTGAACCGATGGCAATAGAATTACTTCCAATCGCATGTCCACCGATAGCCACAGCTCCTTCCTGCTGGGCACTGGTCCCGGAACCGATGGATACGCTGTCTTTCCCCATGGCTGCAGCCCGGTATCCGTAAGCAGAGGCATCTTCTCCCGACGCATAGGTCTGGGTACCCACAGCCGTGGCATTGTTCCCCTTGGCCACAGCGCTGACCCCGGCGGCCAGGGCATTGTCGCCGGTGGCGCCATCGTTGAGGTAGTTGTTGTTCCCGGCTGCATCCGTATCTGCTGTGGTCTTCACGCTGTAGTAATGGGTCATGGCGTTTTTCAGCTGAGCCAGGTTGACGGCATCACTGTCTTCACTGCCGGCGGCTACGCCGGTGATTTGGCGGCTGACGCTGCCGCTGCCTACGGAAAGGGCGCCTTCTGTGGATTTCCAGGCCAGGCCGCTCTGGGTGGACGTGGTGCCGGTCTTGGGGTCCCAGCCGGTAATGCCGCCGGAGCGGTCTGCTTTCGAATCTTTACCCAGAGCAATGGAGCCTTCCACGCTGGCATTAGTATTTTTGCCGATGGATACGGCATTTTCACTGGCCACAGCCGTATCCCCCACTGCTACGGCGGAATTGTCCGCAGTGGAATTGTACCCTACTGCCACGGCGTTGTTCCCGTTGGCGGTCACACTGGACCCGGCGGCGATGGAATTGCTGGCGGCCTGGTAGAGGGTGACGGAATAGAGTTTATCCAGGTTGTCGGATTTCTGGTAGTTGTATACCGGCTTGCCGTCTTTCTGGTCGGCCTTTGCGGCATCACTGGTGATTTCGGTTTTGGTGGTTTCTACCCCGGTATCCGGATCTTTGACCGTATAAGTATGGACGTACTGGGGCACAGTAGTGGTGTTGCCGTCGGCGTCCCGGAACACCTGGGGCACCTGGGTGGGATTGCCGCTGCTGTCCTTGTACCAGGCGGCATTGTCGGTAGATGTAGTCTTGTTGCCGTCTTTGTCGGCGTAATAGGTTATGGGTTTGTTGGTGATTTTTGCCGTGTTGCCGATGGCGGTGGAATTGTCCCCTTCAGCCTTGTTATTGTAACCTACAGCTGTGGAGCCGCCGGATTCAGTGGAGGTGTCCAGTTTATGGGCTGCCCCTTCCCCGTCTACCAACTTGGTATTGGCTGCATCCATGGGCTGGCCGTTTTTGGTGGTATCCCCTTCCGTTACGTTGCGGAGGGTATCGCTTTGGGTACCAATGGCAGTGTTATTTTCACCTTTTTTGTCAGTGCTTTGGCCTTGAACTACTTTCCCTACAGTCAGATTGCCCTTGTTATCGTAAGCCGCGGCGCCCCCATTGCCCAGATCAACCGTTTTATCCGCCGCCCATGCTCCTGAGGGCCAGGTGAGGCCCAGAGCCAGGGCCAGAGTCAGGGCATATACCCCCCCGGTATATTTTTCCGCTGGGAATGTTCCTTCCCGTGGTTCCGGGCGATTTCCGATACCACTACCCAGCTGTTCCGCACTTTGCTCCAGATGACCTTGTAGATCCTGTTCATAGGTCTCCCCCTTGCTCAATTTCACCGGAATCACCGTTTCTGCCATATTTCTATACTGTCTGTATTTTGGCATTCCAGTAACGATTTATTCTTATCAGCTGTAGATTTTCATTCCTGTCTGCAATCCATTCTGCTGAAATTACATTTCTCATTGTAATATGTTGTATTTCAGTCTTCAATAAGGAATTTACGCCAAATGAATAAAATTGTGATAATGAATAAAAGATGAAAATAAAGTGAGGAATTTGTGGATATTTGTATTTTTATCATTTTTGCAGTTGTTACAGGTAGATTGTGGGGAGCGAGTCTGTCGTTGGTCGTTCATCGTTGTGGAGACCAGATGCTGACGCATCTGGTTCTGAACGTATGGCCCGACCGACGGCCGGGAAGGACGACGGCGCCGGGTACTGCGGCGCCTAACCCACCACCAGCCTTGCGGCTGGTCCCCCGCCCTTGCAAAGGGCGGATATACGCTCGGGCCTTCGGCCCATTGTTTATTTCAGTACAAGGGCGAAGCCCACGTACTTGTTATCCGCCCTTTGCAAGGGCGGGGGACCGTTGCGCCTGCGCAATGGTGGTGGGTTAGCAGCCCCCTGGGCTGCGTTTCCATTCGGGAGCATTTGCCTCCGGCAAAAGGTCTCCTTTGGCGTGAGGCGGTCCGGCCCCACCGTCCCTGCTCTTCACTCTTCACTCTACACTCTTCACTATTTTTTTCATTCGTTGTTCCACCAACTGTTTTTTTCAGGTTCCCGGGCTATACTGGAACCATAAAGAGGCCCGGTCACCGAATACCGGTGCCGGGCCCAAAGTAAAGGGGAGTGACTGTTATGAAATTCAAGGTTAACGAAAATTGTATCGGCTGCGGGCTGTGCGAAGGGACCTGCCCTGCTGTGTTCCATATGACGGACGCCGGTGTGGCGGAAGCCATTCCCGATGTTGTTCCGGCTGAAGAAGAAGCCAATGCCCTGGCTGCCATGGAAGGCTGCCCGGCAAGTGCCATTGAAAAAGTAGAAGACTGAGAGTAAGGAAAAAAGACCGGCGGCTGCCGGTCTTTTTTTTGTCAGCGGTCAGCGGCCGATAGAGACCAGATGCTACCGCATCTGGTTTTGAACGTTTTTGCCCCCTGGGCGGCCGGGATGGGCTTGCCTGCGGCAAGCCCCTACAGCGTTGGGGTCAAAGATCCATCAGGAAAACCATAGGGACGGAAT
Source organism: Acidaminococcus sp. HCP3S3_H5 (assembly GCF_052122235.1). Taxonomy (NCBI): domain Bacteria; kingdom Bacillati; phylum Bacillota; class Negativicutes; order Acidaminococcales; family Acidaminococcaceae; genus Acidaminococcus; species Acidaminococcus sp. HCP3S3_H5. The sequence continues at coordinate 186,803 of NZ_JBQKCS010000007.1, read as the reverse complement.
TGTCGGGGCATCTGTGTTTTTCTGACCAGCAGCCCGAATGTCCGACGGAGACGCCGCAGGGGCGGGCCGAAGGCCCGCCCTTCCCGGCCCTTACAGCTTCGGCAGCTTCTCCACTCCTGCCACCGGGCAGTCGTACTGGCCGTTGTTCTTGGCCTGGAATTCTTCTTTGGCGGCTGTCAGCAGGGCCGGGTCTTCCAGGACTTTCACCGCAGTCAGGGCGATGACTTTGCCGGCGGTGAGCATGCCTTTCTGGCCGATGCTGGAATTCACCTGGCCGGTTTTGTACCAGGAATGGCCCGGAGTGCCCAGGGCTTCGGTGGCCACGTTGAAGTAGTAGGTGGGAGCGATGAAGCCCACGTCCCCCACATCGGTGGAGCCGAAATCCAGTTCTTCCCGGTCGGGATCAAAGTCCTTGATCTCCGTATCCAGGGGCCGGGCCAGTTTTTCTTCCAGCCGGTCCCGGCCGTACCGTTTCAGGATCATGTCCTTTTCTTTGGTCTTCATGCTGTCGCTGAAGGAATCGGTAAAGGCTTTGGCCAGGGCGAAGTCCCGGTCATCCCATTGGGGCGCACCGATGGCGTGGAAGGCTTCGGTGGCTGCCTGGGCCAGGACTTTGTTGTTGATGTATTCGGAATAGCCGGATTCCCGTTCCACAGTGACCTGGGTGCCGCAGATGAGAGCCGCCCCCCGGGCCACGTCGTCCAGCCGGGGAACGATTTCCTTCACCTGCCGGTAATAGGGGGCCCGGACCACATAGCGGACCGCCGCATGGTCCTGGACCACGTTCGGGGCCCGGCCGCCCACGTCCAGATAGGCGTAGTGGATCCGGGCTTCCATGATCACGTGTTCCCGGAGGTAATTGGCCCCCACCCCCATGATCTCACAGGAATCCAGGGCGCTGCGGCCCAGTTCGGGAGCGCCTCCGGCGTGGGAGGTGATGCCTTTGAACTTGTAGGTCCGGCACACGTTGGCGTTCAGGTGGGGGGTGGCGGTGCGGTTTTCCGGAGCCGGATGCCAGGTAAGGAAGAAGTCCACCCCGTCAAAGGCCCCGTCCCGGGCCATGAAGGCTTTGCCGCTGAGGTTTTCTTCTGCCGGAGTACCGAAATACACCACGGTGCCCGGTTTGCCGGTTTCTTCCAGATAGTCCTTCAGGGCCAGGGCGCCGGCCAGTGCCCCGGTGCCCAGCAGGTTGTGGCCGCAGCCATGGCCGGGGCAGCCTTCGTGTTCCGGCTTTTTCACCGGGCAGCCCGCTTCCTGGCTGAGTCCCGGCAAAGCGTCGTATTCTCCCAGGATCCCCACCACCGGGCGTCCCTTGCCCCAGACGCCTTTGAAAGCAGTGGGAATGTTCACCAGATGACGGGTAACGGCGAACCCGTGGTGTTCCAGGGCCTCACAAAGGGTTTCGGCGGACCGGGTTTCTTCGTAGCCCACTTCCGCCAGTTCCCAGATTTTCCGGCTCAGGCCGATCAGTTCCTCCCGGTACCGGTCATCCACCGCCCGTTCAATGATTTTCTGTGCATCCATACCATCACGCTCCCTAGAATAGAAGATGGTTTCATTATAGCACAAAGAAGGGGCTGCTTTTCCAAGCAGCCCCTTTACTCACAGATACTTCTTCTCCAACCGTTCCAAAATTCCCAGGTAATGGTCCTGGACCCCTTTGGCCCCTTCTTCTTCCTCGAATTTCCTGCTTTTGGCGTCGATGTCCGCCAGGTCTTCCGGGGTCAGCTGGTTTTCGGCGAAGGTGTACACCACGTTGTTTTCCTTTTCCACGTGGCGCTTCAGCAGCCGTGCGTAGCCCATGGCTTCCGTCAGGATGTCCAGCTTGTATTCGGTCTTGGGATTCTTTTCGTATTCATCCAGGGCGGTGGCCAGGCTCATGGCGTGGTCCCGGCCCAGGTCGTGTTCCACCAGCATCCCGTGGGTCACCAGGTTGTCCGCCACCCGGCCCAGCTTCTGCACCATCACCGGGAACAGGAACTTTTCTTCCTTCCCGTGATGATGTTTGTCCGCATAGTTCCGGATGAAATCCACCATGTCCCGAAAATCCCCCACGTCCACCGGAGACAGTTCCAGGATCCCGATGCAGGCCTGGCGGATCACTTCCAGCATCCGGCTGATGTTCTCATGTTCTTTTTTCATGCACTCAATGCTGTAGGTCATGGTTCTTCCTCCTTCAGGCCGCTTTGGGACGGAGCACGTAATGGGTGTGGTCTTCCTGTTCCAGGGTGTAGCCGGTGTTTTCCAGCATCCCTTCCATCATGGCATCCCGCAGGATGTAGTACACCCGGGGGTTCACGTCCGCTTCCTGCCAGTAGCCCCCGTGGAGATCATCGGTCTGGTCCCAGGCGAAGGCATCCGGATTCTGGTCGGTGACCTGGTTCACCCGGTCGCAGGGCATGCCGTTCAGGAAGGCGTCTTCAAAGGCCCGGTAGATGGCGGAAGCATCGGCGTCCGAACCCAGAGCCCGGTCCTGGCCCACTTCCCGGGCCAGTTTTTCCAGTTCCGGCAGCAGGTTGTCGTTGTGGTGGAGCAGGGCGGACACCAGCTGGGCATAACGGCCTTCCGCATCGTGGATCCGGCCCTGGAGCCAGCCGTGGATGTTGGTGGTGTCGATCAGTTCGTCCAGAGGACGGGTTTCTTCCTTTACATAGTCAGCTGCCGGTTTGTCCCCGGTGCCCCAGCCCTGTTTTTCCGCTTCTCCGGCGATCCGGGCGATGATGGCTTCCTGGAGCTGGATCTTGCCGTACAGCCAGTGATGGATGGGTCCCAGAAATGCGCTCATGGTCTCCCCTCCCCTCAGTTTTCCGCCAGAGCGGCGTTCACAGCGTCAACCACCTTCTGAGGGTCCAGCCCGTGGACGAAGGCAGCGTCATTCAAAGATTCCATCTGGGAAGAAGGGCAGCCCAGGCAGTGCATCCCTACAGCCTGGAGAGCCGGGATGGCTTCCGGATGTTCAGCACAGATCTTGCCAACCAGCATTTCGCCCGTGATTTTCTTTGCGTTTTCCATTTTCATTTCCTCCATTGTATGATGATTTTTGTTTTTCCTTATCAGCAGAACCTGGCCTAGCGGCAGGTTCTTTGTTTCCTTACATGTCATAGTATACGGGAGGAACAAAAAAAGATATGTTGTTTTAACAACATATCTTGGTTTTCTTTATTCAGTTTCGGGATTTTCCGTCTCTTCCGTCTTGGCCTCTTCCAGGGCTGCGGGCTCAGGGTCTTCCACCCGGTGGGGATACAGCAGGGAATCTCCCCGGCCCGGGGTCAGATAGTACCCGTAATTTTTCAGATACCGGTACATGACTTCCACCGTGTGGAGCATCTTTTTCTGAGCGTCCTGGCTCAGGTCTTCCGGGCCGGCAGGAGGCGCCATGGGCATCCGCAGCACATTGGCCCCGCTCTGGACGCTGAGGATCTGGCCGTGGGCATGGATCCGCCGGATGGACCAGGGAGCCACAATGTTGGCCCGGGGGAACAGGATCCGCAGCACCGCCGTAAGCCGCAGGTATTCTTCCAGGGCCATCCGGTCCTGCTGGTAGAAAGGTGTCCCCTCTTCCGGCAGGAAGGGGGTCAGGGTGATGGAATGGGGAGCCAGCTCCTGGAGCAGGGTCAGATCCCGGACCAGGTATTCCGCCTGTTCATAAGGGGCTCCCACCAGGAACCCGGTATCCGTTTCAAAACCCAGGTCTTTCAGATCGTTGATGCAGGCGATTTTGGTGGACAGGGAATGGGTGGGAGGATGGAGCCGGGAAAAATGGAGAGGATCCGCGGTCTGGAAGCTGAGGAAATACCGCTGGGCCCCGGCCTGGTGGAGCCGGTGGTAGGACTGGCGGCTCCGTTCCCCGATGGACAGCCCCAGGGCACAGTCCGGGAACTGCTTTTGCAGGTTCCGGAGCAGGTTGCACATGATCATGTCCGTATAGTAGTGGTCTTCCCCGCCCTGGAGCAGGAAGGACCGGATCCCCATCTGGTACCCCAGTTCGCAGGCGCCCCGGATCTGTTCCCAGTTCAGCCGGAAACGGGGCAGGTCGTTGTTCTCTTCCCGGCGGCGGCAGAACAGGCAGTTCTGGGGACAGTGGTTGGTGAATTCCAGCACCCCCTGGAAATGCACCTTCCGGTGGAACACAAAATTCATGGCCTCCTGGGCCCCCCGGAACAGCTTGGCCCGGAGCAGAGGATCCTCCGTCAGCAGGAGTTCTTTATACTCCTCCTCCGTAAGCACGGAATATTCCTTCAGCTTGTCCACCAGATCCACAATGTCCACCCGCCCTTTCCTTTTGATTGCAGTACTTTTATTATACACTAGGTTGGATAAAAAGAGTAGGCAGAGTTCCTTGACAAGGGAAAATCACTACGATATACTAACTCTGTTAGCTTATGGAGGGGTGGCCGAGTGGTTTAAGGCACCAGTCTTGAAAACTGGCGATTCCGCAAGGGACCGTGGGTTCGAATCCCACCTCCTCCGCCAAATATTGAAAAAAGAGCTGTTGCCCGGGCAACGGCTCTTTTTTTGTGCGGAATGGGCCCCTCTGGGCGGCCGGGATGGGCTCGCCTGCGGCTAGCCCCTACAACCTTGGGGTCAGGGATTCACCACGGAAAATTCTGAGGACGGGGTTGTTGGAGGATCCGTTTCTCTGACCGTTGTTGTCAGTCCCCGATTCCAACTTTGTACGGCAGCCCGGCCCATGGTTCTATATCCGCCCTTTGCAAGGGCGGGGGTATCCATGCCCAGCATGGGTGGTGGGTTAGCAGCCCACAGGGCTGCGTTTTCATTCAAAAGCATTTGCCCATGGCAAATGGTCTCCTTTAGCGGGAGGCGGTTGATGCATGGAGCGGGCGGCCCTGCCGTCCCGCTCTTCCCTCTGCACTCTTCACTCTGCCCTTTCAAACATGCATGAATAACGGTACTGTGATGGAGGCTTCTCCAAGAACTTGTTGACACATACAATACCGTTCCCGTAATTGACTTTCCTGTCTTTCTGGCCTATAATGGAATCAGCCAGAAGGACAAAAGGTGCATACTTGCACGAATACCCCTGGGGGGCTAGCCCGGGGGTATTTTTTGGCTAGTTGCCGTCTTTATCGTGCTCGTCTAACCATTTGCGAATAAGGGTATTCCCACCTTCGCTGCAATTGAAAAAAGAGCTGTTGCCCAGGCAACGGCTCTTTTTTTGTGCGGAATGGGCCCCTCTGGGCGGCCGGGAGGGGCTTGCCTGCGGCTAGCCCCTACGGCGTTGGGGTCAGGGATTCACCACGGAAAATTCTGAGGACGGGGTTATCGGAGGATCCGTTTCTCTGACCGTTGTTGTCGGCCCCCGATTCCAACGTTGTAGGGGCGCAGGGCCGGCGGTCTTATATCCGCCCTTTGCAAGGGCGGGGGTATCCATGCCCAGCATGGGTGGTGGGTTAGCAGCCCACAGGGCTGCGTTTTCCTTCAAAAACATTTGCCCATGGCAAATGGTCTCCTTTGGCGGGAGGCGGTTGATGCATGCCCTCTGGGGGGACTTACGGTTTGATTTTTTTAACCGGATTCCTTACCCAGTTGCTCTCTCGATGCCTTACCTCTTTTTTACTATCTTCCTTCTCTTCCATCTTCAACCAGCCAGCCACTCGTTTTCTCAGTTCTTCGCTGAAGCCTTCCAGATCGTCCTGGGTGATGGCTCCTTCGTGGATCAGGCAGAGGATGTTGCTGAACATCCGGGACCTGCGCATTTCGCAGAGTACGCCTGCATCTTTTCTGTGTTCCAGGAGTTCATCCTCCAGTTTATGGAACCTTTCGGCTGCCTGGGTGTCTTCTTCCAGGATGGCTTTATACTGTTCCAGCAGGGTGGCCATGTAATTTCCCTGCCAACCTGGAAGGCGTTTTCTGAACAGTTTCCAATCGGATTCAATGCACATGGTTGAAATTTCTCCTTTGGTTTCATTCATCGTGGGTCGTTCGTCGTTGTAGAGGCCCCTTGGGCGGCCGGGAAGGGCTTGCCTGCGGCTAGCCCCTACGGCGTTGGGGTCAGGGATTCACCACGGAAAATTCTGAGGACGGGATTGTTGGAGGATCCGTTTCTCTGACCGTTGTTGTCGGCCCCCGATTCCAACGTTGTAGGGGCGCAGGGCCGGCGGTCTTATATCCGCCCTTTGCAAGGGCGGGGGTATCCATGCCCAGCATGGGTGGTGGGTTAGCAGCCCACAGGGCTGCGTTTTCCTTCAAAAGCATTTGCCCGTGGAAAATGGTCTCCTTTGGGCGGGAGGCGGTGGTGCATGGAGCGGGCGGCCCTGCCGTCCCGCTCTTCCCTCTTCCCTCTGCACTCTTCACTCTGCACTTTTATCCTGCAGCTTCCTGCACTGTTCCTGGTTCAGCCGATACCATTCTTCCCGGGGCATTTTGTCCTTCAGGAACCGGTCGTAGTACTCGTCCACCCGGCACAGGAGGGGACGTTCCTGGTAGATGCGGCACAGGCGGGTGGCTCCGTCGTAATGGCGGCACACCCCGTCTCCCCGGTCCAGGTTTTTGGCCAGGGGGGTGCGGCCCACTTTTTTACAGCACTGGCCGCATTTACTGCAGGGAAACATGGTCCAGGCCCTGTGCCAGCATTTTTTCCGATTCCGGGGTCAGGGTCCCGTCTTCCCGGAGGAGAGGGGTATCCAAGACAATTTTCAGGGTCTTGGCCAAAAGGGCCGCCTTCCCCACCTGCTGTTTTTCTTCCGGGGTGTACTTTCTCCAGTCGGTTCCGCTGTGCCGGAGCACGGCCTGGAGCTGTTCCAAGCTGGCGGCGAAATGGCCTTCCAGAGTGTCCAAAAGGCTGCGGATCTGGTCCCCCCGGGTCCGGATGGCGTCCATGAGGGCGATATTGCTGTCGCACCGTTCTTCGAATTCCCTGACTTCTTCCCGGTAGGCCCGGGCCTGGTCCATGGCTTCGTCGGCCTTGTTTTCCAGGAAAATGCCGGCCACCATCAGGGCCGGTGCCGCCACGATGCCGCCCAGCACTGCCGTGCCTCCGGCGATGCCCAGGCCGCCGGCAGCCAGGGAACCTCCTCCCAGCCAGGCCAGGGTGGCGTTGGTGGCGGCGGCCCCGGAAAGGCCGGCAATGGCAGTACCAGTAGAGGCGGTGGCCAGGGCTCCTACGGCTCCGTAGGCTCCCAGGGCCATGGCGCCTCCGGCCAGGCCCCCTTCCACGGCGCCGGTGGAAAATTCCAGGGCCTTCTGGGAAGCAGCGGCGATTTCCTTCAGGGCCGGGCTGTCCGGCCGGAAGTCCCTCAGTTCTTCCAGGCCCACGCTGTTCCGGAAATCCACGTTCTTGATCCGCCGGAATTCCTTCACAAAGGTCTGCAGGGAACCGGTAAGGATATTCATTTTGGTCTCCCCCAGCTGCCCGATGGCGGTTCCGGCCTGTTCCCGGGCTTTTTCCCGTTTTTCTTCCGCCCGCTTGGACCGCCGTTCGTACCGATGGGCCATGTCCTTGGCATCATTCATTTTGCTGACGGCGGAAACGGTCTTCTTCACTCCCTTGCCCCCGATCACCAGGGCAGCAGCTCCTAAAAGCAATGGAATCATGGTTTTCTCCTTTCTACAGAACAAAATCCTTGGTATCGTCTTCCATCAGGTTTTCGAACTCTTCCTGGGAATGGATTCCCAGATCCTGGCCAAAGGCCCCGGCGATCCGGTTCAGGCCGGCGGCCATCTGGTCGAAATCCCCCTCCAGGTCGGCCAGCACAAACTGGTCGTACCCTTCCTGGATGGCCCGGCCCCGTTCCTGGAACAGCCGGGTACAGGCGGCCTGGAAGGATGCCCGTTCTTCCCGGAGCCGGGCGATGTTTTCGGCGGTGATCCGGGCGATGGTTTCGTACCGTTTCCGGGCCGCACGGGCTTCGGCGGCGGCTGCCATGAACTGACCAGCAAAGGTGCCGTACAGGGCGCCGCCCACCAGGCTGCCCACCAGGGCTCCCACAAAGGGAATAGGGATCAGGGCCTGACCGGCAGCTGTGGCATAGCCGGTCCATACGGCAGCACAGCCGGTGTTCCCCAGCTGGGTGATGCATTCCGCGGTGGTGATTTTCCCCTGGCCGTACTGGAGCAGGGTACCTCCCACGGCCATGACCCCGGCCACCACCTTGCCGGGGAGGCCGGCCTTCACCAGGTTCTGGACCAGGGGCGAACTGGCACTGGACAGGGAACGGGCTATCACCGTCACGCTGCCTCCCAGGGCAAAAGCGGTGCCCCCGGAAGCGGCGGTATCCCGGACCAGATCCCGGAGGGCTTCTTCCGTGGTCTTTTCCCCTTTAATCACCGCAACTACATTGCCGGCCCCGGACAGGCAGGCGGTCATCAAGGCGGCTCCCTCAGCCGCCTGGGCCCCGGACTGGAGAAAGGCGTCTCCCATGTGCCCCAATGCTTTTTTCTTCAGGGTCCAGTCAATGGCCTTTTGGGCTTTTGCTTCGTCCTCCAGTGCCTGCTTTTTTCCCCCCTTGGTGAAACGGACCCCTTTGTCCCGGCGGTAGTCCTGGTTGTTGCCCATCTGGGTGTTGCTCCGGTCCCGCTTTGCGTTGTTGAAGCTCCGGTTGGTAATCTGCAGGTTGGCCTTCTGGTTCACCGCTTCCTTGATGTCATCGTTGGTAATCCAGGGATTGTCTTTGTATTTCTGAAATACCTTATGGACGGACTGGGTATGGTCCACTTCCGCCAGATGTTTCTGCCAGTCAGCACCGTACTGGGCTTTGGCCTCCTGTTTCCGCATTTTCAGCAGGTTGCCGGTGTAGGGATCCTTCGGGTCCCCCTGTTGGAAGGCCTGGTTTTTGGCAGCCCGGAGAGCCTGGGGATCTTCGTAGAGTTTCCGGTTGTAGGTGGGCGGTTTCCGGAATTTCTCCTCCAGGGCCGCCAGGGTCCGGTCCAGGGACTGGCCGGCCCAAAGACCCGCCCCGGCCCGGAAGGAAGCGGACCGGGCCTCCTCGGCCTGTTGTTTTTCGGTTTTGGGTTCGTTTGTCATAGGTGGCTCCTTTGCAAGGATTGATTCATTGTGGGTCGTTGTGGAGGCCCTCTGGGCGGCCGGGATGGGCTTGCCTGCGGCTAGCCCCTACGGCGTTGGAGTCAGGGATCCGTGGTTCTGGCGGGCCGCCGGTTGTGCGGCCTCTACGGATCCGTGCCGTCCCGCTCTTCCCTCTTCACTCTGCACTCTTCACTGCTTTTTCCTACTTTTTCTCCCGGCTGCATTTTTCCGCGTCCATGGCCAGGGCGAACATAAGGACGTGGAGGGCGTCAGCGGGGTCGTTGATGTCCATTACATAGGTGTCGGACAGGTGGAACAGTTCTTTGCCGATGGTGGCCACCCGGTTTCCCCGGGCATCCCGGATGGTGTAATCCCACTCCAGGAAGTTCCCTTCCACGGTCCAGCCGTTGAAATCGATGGAAAATTTAGGCGAAAACAGGGACAGTTTCTTGCTGATCCTGCCGATGTACCGGCCGCCTTCATACAGTTCGAATTTGGGCAGCAGGGTGATGATTTTTTCTTTCACCAGGCCCAGTTCGTGGCCCTGGGGGTCGCAGATCTTCAGACAGTGGCCCCAGGCCAGCTGGCCTTTCACCACATAGACGGTATTGCCGTTTTCGTCGTAGATGTCATAGCTGTCGAACCAGGAAAAGATCCGTTGACGGAACAAGAGTTTCATGGCCGCACCTCCCTTTTTGGTTCTATGGTACCACAAAAAGGGGCTGCTGCAAATGCAACAGCCCCTTTTCAGTTGTGAATTGTGAATTGTCAATGGCCGACTGAGTCTCGTACAATATCCAAAATATGGTTTCCCACGTCTTCCTTGCTCATAAGCTCCAGGCTGCGGATCTCTCCGCTGGGGAACAGGAGCTTCACCACGTTGGTGTCGGTGCTGAAGCCGGCGCCTTTCATGGTCACGTCGTTGGCCACGATCATGTCCAGGTTCTTCTTCCTGACCTTGGCGGCGGCGTTTTCCAGCAGATGCTGGGTTTCGGCGGCAAAGCCCACCAGGAACTGATGGGTCTTCTGCTGACCCAGCTGCTTTAAGATATCCGGGTTCTTGTCCAGGTCCAGGGTAAGGGTATCGTCGTTTTTCTTGATTTTCTGCTCTTCCGCATGATGGGGCCGGTAATCAGCCACGGCAGCGGCCATGATCACCACATCCACCTGGGGATAGGCTCCCAGCACCGCATCCATCATTTCCCGGGTGGTTTCCACGTTCTGGAACTTCACGTTCCGGGGAGCCGGGAGAGCCGTGGGACCGGATACCAGGAACACTTCCGCCCCTCTCCGGGCGGCGTCCCGGGCAATGGCGTAGCCCATCTTTCCGCTGGACCGGTTGCCGATGAACCGGACCGGGTCGATGGCTTCCCGGGTGCCTCCGGCGGTGACCAGAACCTTGAGGCCCCGCAGATCCCCTTCCCGGCTGGCCAGGAACCCGTCGATGAAGGATTTGATGTCTTCCGGTTCCGGCAGCCGTCCGGACCCGTTCACCCCGCAGGCCAGATGGCCGGCAGCGCTGGGCATGATGGTGATCCCGTCCTGGCGCAGGGTGGCCAGGTTCCGGACCACCGCCGGGTTGTTCAGCATATTGGTGTTCATGGCCGGGCAGATGATCTTGGGTTTGTCACAGGCCATCAGAGTGGTGGACAGCAGGTCGTCGGCAATACCGTTGGCCATTTTCCCGATCATGTCGGCAGTGGCCGGAGCCACCACCATCACATCGCACCAGCGGCCCACGGCCACGTGTTCCACATTGAATTCCGCGTTCCCGGCCCACAGATCCGTGGCCACCGGATTCCCGCTGATTTCCTTGAACAAAAGGGGCGAAACCAGATGGGTGGCGGCGTCCGTCATGATCACCCGCACCTGGGCTCCCGCCTGGACCAGCCGGCTCACCAGGGTCACAGCCTTGTAGGCGGCAATCCCCCCGGTGACCCCCAATGCAATCTTTTTGCCTTCCAGCACCTGGGGCCTCCTTTTATTTCTTCATTTCCTTCAGGTCTTCTTTGGTGGCAATGGTCACCAGGCCTTCGCCGATTTCGTGGAGGGCGATGGAAACAGGCTTGTTGGAATCGCACTTCACCAGGGCCGGTGCATGGTCCACCAGCTGCCGGGCCCGTTTGGAAGCCATAATCACCAGGGCATATTTGCTGCCCACTTTGTCAGCCAGATAGTCAATGGAAGGATCAATCATGGACATAGTTACATTCTCCTTTACTTCTCCTGCGCGTTTTCTGCGCAGTCACAGGTGCCGTTATGGCAGATTTCGTCAACAATGTAATAGGTGCGGCCCACCCGCAGGTGTTCCACATCGATGATCTTGCTCACCTTGTCGGTGGCCTTTTCCACTTCGTCGTTGACCACGATGTAGTCATACTTGGAAGCGTAGGCCAGTTCGCTGGTGGCGGCGCTGAGCCGGCGTTTGATCACGTCCACCGCGTCGGTGCCCCGTTTGTAGATCCGCTTGGACAGTTCATCCAGGGAAGGCGGCACAATGAACACGAACACTCCGTCGGGATAGCTTTTCTTCACCTGGAGGGCCCCCTGAGGGTCGATTTCCAGGATTACATCCAGCCCTTCCGCCAGTTTGTCCAGCACATACTGCCGGGGGGTGCCGTAGTAGTTGCCGTACACGGAAGCATGTTCCAGCAGGCCCCCGTTTTTGATCATTTCTTCGAACTCATCCCGGGTCTTGAAGAAGTAGTTCACCCCGTCCACTTCCCCGTTCCGGGGCTGGCGGGTGGTGCAGGACACCGAGTAGGCCATTTGGTCCCGTTTTTCCCGGAGCCGGGCGCAGATGGTGCCTTTGCCGGCGCCGCTGGGGCCGCTGAGTACCAGCAGAATTCCCTGAGGTTTATTCATTGGGTTCCTCCTTTTCTTCCGCAGCCGTATCATCGTCCTCTTCCGGAGTGGCGAACCGGTTGGCGATGGTTTCCGGCTGGAGGGCAGACAGTACAATATGGCCGCTGTCCATAATCAATACGGCTCTGGTCCGCCGGCCATAGGTGGCGTCGATGACCACACCCTTGTCACGGCCGTCCTGGACAATCCGCTTGATGGGAGCGCTGTCCGGTCCGATGATGGTGATGACCCGCTGGCCGGATACCATGTTGCCAAAGCCGATGTTGATCATTTTGATGTCCATAGATGATTTCTCTCCTACTCTTATTGTATATTCTGGATCTGTTCTCTTACCTTCTCGATTTCGCTTTTCATATCCACAATGGTCTGGATGATCCGGGCATCCCCTGCCTTGGAGGCTATGGTGTTGGCTTCCCGGTTCATTTCCTGGACCAGGAAATCCATCCGCCGTCCCACCGGTTCCTCCTTTTGGAGCAGCTGCCGGAACTGCCGGAGATGGCTGCGGAGCCGGACGGTTTCTTCCGTCACATTCACCCGGTCCGCGTAAAGGGCCGCCTCCTGGATCACCCGTCCCTCGTCCAGAGGCCCTGCCCCGGCTTCCTGGAGCAGGTCCCGGAGCTGACCGGTGATTCTTTCCCGGTATTCCGCCACCGTTTCCGGGGCCCGGGTTTCGATGGTCCCCAGCTGGGTCTCGATGGTGCCAATCCGTTTTTCCAGGTCGGCGGCCAGTTGTTCCCCTTCCGCCTTCCGCATGGCCAGCAGCCGGTCCAGGGCTTCTCTGATGGCCTGTTCCATCCCGGGCCACAGCCGGTCCAGATCCACCGTTCCTTCTTCCGGCACCAGCACATCCTCACAGCCGGCTATGAAAAACAGGTCCTGCCGGGAAGCTTCTTCAGTGGATCCCAGCAGGTGCGCAAGTTCTTTCAAACTATCATGATAAGCCTTTGCCAGCCCTTTGTCAACTTTTACCTGACGGCCTTCCGTCCCGGTATACACCGCTGTCACGAACACATCGGCATGGCCCCGGCTGATTTTCCCCAGCAACTGCTTCCGGATCCGGTTTTCCACCGGGTTCAGGAACCGGGGCAGCCGGAGGGCCAGCTCCGCATACCGGTGGTTCACGGTCTTGATCTCGATCTGGAAGGAAAAGTCCTTTTCTTCCCAGGCGCCCCGGCCGTAGCCGGTCATGCTCTGTACCATGTCCCTTCCCCCTTAGTTCATATTGGGCAGCTTCAGCACAAATTCCCGGGTACCGGCGTATTCATCGGTGGCCGCCAGCACCATGGTCCGGTTGGGGTCCACCTTGGACAGGTCGAAATAGACGAAGTACTGGAGATCCCACACATTGTTGTCCTCCAGTTCCCCGGACTGCTTGTTGAGGATCTGCATGTCCCGCTGGGAGGCATTGTTCAGGTTGCAGGCATAGGGTTCCAGCACATTCTGGCCCTGGTACATCCGCAGTTTCAGGTTCCTGGGCTCCAGTTTCACACTGGTGCTCAGGTTGAGACCCAGGGCCAGCACTCCGTCATACTGTTTGGCCACCTTCATGCCCTGGGGCACACTGGGGGTGCCCCCGTCCGCTGCGGTCTGCCGGGCATCCACCGCCGCCGTCAGGAAGGGGGTATAGACCACCACCCGTTCCCGGAGGCCGTAGGGATTCATCTGCTTCCGGTCGTAGACAGTCCAGGGAGCCAGCAGCTCTCCCAGGGACGCCCCCTTCCGTTCCACGCCGTAGACCTGGGCGGCCTGGATGGTGGTGGGCGTCAGGGGAAGCATGGCGAAGGCGGGCTGGGTGAGCAGCAGCAGGGCCGCTGTCAGAGTTCCGATTTTTTTCATGGTATCCTCTCCTCTATGGTTTGACCGAAAAGTCCAATACGGTTTATACTAATCAATATATTATAACGAATTTAACGAAACACTGCAAATATTGGAGGAAACCATGAATCTGGAAGGTATTGCCCTGCAGCTCCTGACCCGGGAACTGACAGGAGCTTTAAGCGGCGGAAAAATTTTCAAGATCTTCATGCCCAGCCGTGAATCCCTGCTGCTGCAGGTGAACCGGCTGAACCGTACGGTGAATCTTTTGATCGACATGAACGGGGCCTCCCCTCTCATCACCCTGCCGGAGACCCTGCCGGAGCGGCCGGACCTGCCCCCCAGCTTCTGCATGCTGCTGCGGAAGCACCTGGAGGAAGGCCGGATCGCCCGGGTGACCCAAAAGGGCCTGGACCGGATCCTCACATTGGATGTGGATCTCATCGGGGCGGAACGGAAGATCATCACCAAACACCTGATCCTGGAACTTACCGGGAAGAACAGCAACATCATCTTCACCGACGAAAAGGGAATCATCCTGGACGCTCTCCGGCATGTAACAAAAGCCCAGAGCCGGGTCCGGCAGATCCTTCCCAACCTGCCCTACACCCTGCCCCCTGCCCAGGAAGGCCTGGATTTTCTCCAGGCGGACCCTCACGCCATCCGGGAGGCTGCTGTGGCCCAGGGGGATGTGAGTCTGGTCCAGGGGCTCATTGCCGCCACCCAGGGGATCGGGAAATACACCGCCCAGGAAGTGGAACTGCGCAGCGGCTTTACGGGACCGGTGAATCTTATGGACCTGGAAGGGGCCCAAAAGGTGGAACAGGCCATCGGAGCCATCCAGCAGGAGATCCGTCAGCGTCTGGAAGGCACGGACCCGACCGTGGTGGCCCAGATCGACAGCCGGAACCGGATGAAGAACCTGGTGCCCTATGAGCCCCAGACCCATCCGGAATGGACCCGGAAGGTGTTCCCCTCCCTGCTGGCGGCCCAGGCCTACAGCGCTTCCCTGGTGCCGGTCCAGATTCCGGAAAAGGACCTGCTCACCAAGGTGGTGGCCAGCCAGGAAGCCAAGACGGAAAAGAAGCTGAAATACCTGGCCCAGGACCTGGCCAAAGCGGAAAACGCCGAAACCCAGAAGATCATGGCGGACACCCTGATGGCCTACGGCTGGTCCCTGAAAAAGGGCCAGACTTCCTGTGAACTGGACAGTCTCTACGACGGAAAGAAGCTGAAGATCGCCCTGGCTCCGGAACTGACCCCCATGGAAAACGCCCAGGCCTACTACAAACGGTACAACAAGTTCAAACGGGCGGTGGGAGAGATCCGGCAGCAGCAGAAAGAGGCCAACGATCTGCTGGAATACCTCCAGAGCCTGGAAGTGTCCCTGGAAACCGCCTCCACCAAAGGGGAGATCGGGGAGATCAAACAGGAGATCATCTCCCTGGGCCTTTTGCCCCAGCCCCGGAAGAAACAGCCTTCCCAGAGCCGGTCCACCCCCCTGAAGGTCCAGCTCACCCCGGACACCTTCCTTTATATTGGAAAGAACAACCGGCAGAACGATTATGTGACCTTCAAGCTGGGCCGGGGCAGCGACCTGTGGTTCCATGCCAAGAACATCCCCGGGTCCCATGTGATCTTAAAGACCACCCTGCCCCAGCCCCGGGAAGAGGACATCCTGGCCGCCGCCCAGCTGGCTGCCGGGTACAGCAAGGGACGGAACGCCGACCGGGTGCCGGTGGATTATGCGGAGAAACGGCTGGTGAAAAAGCCCTCCGGAGCCAAGCCCGGATTCGTGATCTACACGGGCCAGACCACCCTATATGTAAAACCTTGTACAACTGTCCACGTCAAAAAGGACTGATTCTGCTTTTTGTTGACACTCTTTTCCCATCGTGTTACAGTATTGGTTATATTACGGCGGAAACGCCAGTACATGAGGGAAAAGAGGAATACTATGAGAAGTACAACAGTGAAAAAAGGTTCCACCCGGGCGGCCCACCGCTCTCTGTTCTATGCCATGGGATATACGGAAGATGAATTGAAAAAGCCGCTCATCGGCATCTGCAATGCCCAGAATGAAATCATTCCCGGCCATATGGATCTGGACCGGATCGCCAAGGCCGTTAAATATGGTGTGCTGGAAAACGGCGGCACCCCCATTGAATTCCCTGCCATCGGTATCTGCGACGGGATCGCCATGGGCCATGACGGGATGAAATACCCGCTGGCCAGCCGGGAGCTGGTGGCGGACAGCATCGAAGCGGTGGCCAACGGCCATGCCTTTGACGCCCTGGTGCTGATCCCCAACTGCGACAAGATCGTTCCCGGGATGCTCATGGCCGCTGCCCGGCTGAACATCCCTACGGTGGTGGTCAGCGGGGGCCCCATGCTCCCGGGCCGGTACCAGGGGAAGGACATCAGCGTCAGCACCGTGTTCGAAGCCGCCGGCCGGTTTGAAGCCGGGAAAATCAGCAAACAGGAACTGTCTGCCATCGAACACTGCGCCTGCCCGGGCTGCGGCTCCTGTGCCGGGCTCTTTACCGCCAACACCATGAACTCCCTGACGGAAGTGCTGGGCATGGGCCTGCCGGGCAACGGCACCATCCCTGCCGCCTACCAGGGTGCCCGGATCGCCTTGGCCAAACAGGCCGGGAAACAGGTAATGGAAATGCTGGCCAAGAACATCCGGCCCCGGGACATCATGACCGCCAAGGCCTTCAAGAACGCCATTACCGTAGACATGGCCATGGGGGGCTCCACCAATACCTGCCTCCACCTGCCGGCCATTGCCCATGAAGCCGGGGTGGACCTGACCCTGGAAGAATTCGACGAAATCAGCAAGAAGACCCCCTACCTGACCAAGCTAAGCCCAGGTGGCACCTTCCACATGGTGGATGTGGAAGAAGCCGGGGGCATCCGGGCAGTGATGAACGAACTGGCCAAGCACGGACTCATTGAAAAGGACTGCCTCACCGTCACCGGCAAGACCGTAGGCCAGAACATCAAGGGCGCCAAGATTCTCCGTCCGGAAGTGATCCACACGGTGAAGGACCCCATCCGGAAAACCGGGGGCATCGCCGTGCTGAAAGGGAACATCGCCCAGGACTGCTCTGTGGTGAAGGAAAGCGCCGTGGCTCCGGAAATGCTGAAACATTCCGGTCCCGCCCGGGTGTTCAACTCCGAAGACGAAGCCATCGAAGCCATTGTGGGCAAGAAGATCAACCCGGGTGATGTGGTGGTGATCCGCTACGAAGGGCCCAAGGGCGGCCCGGGGATGCGGGAAATGCTGAACCCCACCGCCGTGATCACCGGCATGGGCCTGGGGAAATCCGTGGCGCTCCTCACTGACGGCCGGTTCTCCGGAGCCACCCAGGGGGCCTGCATCGGCCACATCTCCCCGGAAGCCCGGGAAGGGGGCAATATCGCCCTGATCGAAGAAGGGGACATCATCGACATCGATATCCCCAACCGGACCCTGAACGTGCGGGTCAGCGACGAAGAGCTGGCCAAGCGGAAGGAAAACTGGGTGTGCCCGGAACCCAAGGTGAAGAAGGGCTACCTGGCCCGGTACGCTTCCCTGGTGTCCTCCGCAGCACAGGGAGCGGTGCTGAAGTTTAATTAAGGATAAAAAAAGACTGGCGCCTGCGGCGCCAGTCTTTTTTTCCACGATTGGGGTGTGAATCTTTTCACACCCCCTTTTTTCTCTCCATATCCTTCATCACCCACTGCCAGGCACACCAGGCGAACAGGCCGGCGGTCAGCCAAGCCATGGGGTCGCAGGCGGCGGAGATGGCGTAGCTGTGGGTGTGCATGCCCAGAAGGGCCGTGCCGCCCCGGGCGGCCAGTTCCACCACCCCGCACAGGGTGGGCGCCAGGGCGTACCCCACCCCCTGCATGGCGTTCCGGTAAATGAAGATGCTGCTCAGGGGCAGGTAGAACCACATGGCAATGTCTCCATAGGTTTGGGCCCAGGGCATAAGGGCCGCCGGGTCCGTATCCCCGGAAAAGAAGAAGCCCATGAGCCAGGGCAGCAGATAGTGGAGCACCACCGCCGCCAGCACCGAATACAGGGCCATCACCCGGAGGGATTTCTTCACCCCCAGGCGGATCCGTTCCAGGTCTCCCCGGCCGAAATTCTGGCCTGCATAGGTGGCCATGGTCTGGCCCATGGACAGACACCCCTGGGTCAGCAGCATGGATACCTTGGAAGCCGCCGTATAAGCCGCGGCAGCGGTGGAACCGAACAGGTTGATGGCAGACTGGGCAATCATGATCCCGGAGGCGGTGATGGAAAACTGGAGAGCCATGGGCACCCCCATCCGGAGCTGTTCCCGGGTCTCATACCGGTACAGTCCCCAGTCCTGTTTCTCCGGCACCAGTACCGGGACTTTTTTCAGGATGTACACCAGGCACAGGAGCACGGAGAGCCCCTGGCTCACCACCGTGGCTAGGGCCGCCCCGGCTACTCCCATGCCAAACTGGATGATCAGCAGCAGATCCAGCCCCACATTGAGGCAGGCGGAAAACACCAGGAAGAACAACGGGGCTTTGCTGTTCCCCACGGACCGGAGGAACACGGAAGCCATGTTGTAGAATACGTTGGTGAAAAGCCCCTGGAAAATGATGGTGATGTAAGTCCGGGCATCGTTCCAGATATCCGCCGGAGTGTTCAACAGTTCCAGGAGCCAGGGCACGGCGGCGGTGCTCAAAAGGGTCATGGCCAGGGAAAGGAGCAGCGCCAGAAGGGTGCCGTTGGCTACGCTCCGGCGGACCCCGGCCTCATCCCTGGCCCCGAACCGCTGGGAGGTGAGGATGCCGAAGCCGGCGGTGATCCCCAGGGCAAAGCCCAGGACCAGGAACATCAGGGTGCCGGCGGAGCCTACGGCCGCCAGAGCCCCGGCCCCCACATACCGGCCCACGATGATCATATCCGCCATGTTATACAGCTGCTGGAACACGTTGCCCACGAACATGGGGAAAAGGAATTCCAGGATCAGGGGAAGGATGGGTCCCCGGGTCATGTCTTTTTGCATGGTTGTCACACCTCATAGAAAAAAGGGGCTGTTGCTCACGCAACAGCCCTTTTTATCAGCACAATTTCGCGCCGGCGGGGATATGGGGATCCAACATCAGGAGATGGAGTTTCCGTTCTTCCCCTTCCATATGTTCCGCGCTGAGCAGCATCCCGCAGGATTCGATGCCCATCATCTTCCGGGGCGGCAGGTTCACAATGGCCACACAGGTCTTGCCGATCAGGTCTTCCGGATCGTAGTAGGCCTTGATGCCGCTGAGGATGGTCCGGTCGGTGCCGGTGCCGTCGTCCAGGGTGAACTGGAGCAGCTTCTTGCTCTTGGGCACGGCGAAGCAGTCCTTCACCTTCACCACCCGGAAGTCGCAGTCTGCAAACTTGTCGAAATCCACATAGTCGGTGAAGAGCGGTTCGATGGTCACGTTGGAGAAGTCGATCTTTTCCGGTGCCACCGTTTCGAAAGCCGGAGCTGCAGCAGTTTCGGCTGCCACAGGAGCAGCAGCAGGAGCCTTGGGGGCTTCGTTCTTCCCACCGTCCAGAGGTTTCATGGTGGGGAACAGCAGCACGTCACGGATGGACACAGCCCCCGTCAGGAACATTACCAGACGGTCGATGCCGATGCCCAGGCCCCCTGTGGGAGGCAGACCGTGCATCAGGGCGTTGATGAAGTCTTCGTCCATCATGCCGGCTTCGTCATCCCCGGCATTCCGTTCTTCCACCTGTTTTTCGAACCGTTCCTTCTGGTCCAGAGGATCGTTCAGTTCAGTGAAGCCGTTGCACAGTTCCCGGCCGAAGATGTACCCTTCGAAACGGTCGGTGATGTCCGGATCCGCCACACTGCTCTTGGCCAGAGGAGAGATTTCCTTGGGATGGCCGGTGATGAAAATGGGCTGGATCAGGTTCTTTTCCACGAATTCGTCGAAGAAGGCGTTGATGATCTTGCCCACGCCCCAGGCGGGTTCCACCGCCACACCGGCTTCTTTGGCCAGCTGCCGGGCCACTTCCACGTCCTTGACGCCGGTGAAGTCCTTGCCGCTGTATTTCTTCACAGCGTCGATCATGGACATCCGGGGCCAAGGCCCGGTCAGGTCGATTTCCGTGCCTTCATACTGGATCTTCAGGGTCCCCAGGACCTTTTCCGCACAGGTGGTGACGATTTTTTCCGTCAGGTCCATCATGGTGTTGAAATCCCCGAAGGCTTCATAACATTCCAGGGTGGTGAATTCCGGGTTGTGTTTGATGTCCATCCCTTCGTTCCGGAACACCCGGCCCAGTTCGTACACCCGTTCCAGGCCACCTACCACCAGACGCTTCAGGTTCAGTTCCGTGGCGATCCGCAGGTACAGGTCAATGTCCAGGGCATTGTGATGAGTAATGAAGGGCCGTGCGGTGGCGCCCCCGGAGATGGTGTTCAGCACAGGGGTTTCCACTTCCAGGTAGCCCTGGTCGTCCAGCACCTGCCGGATGCACTTGATGATCTGGGTCCGTTTCACGAACACATCCCGGACTTCCGGGTTCACGATCAGATCCACATACCGCTGACGGTAGCGGATTTCCTTATCCTTCAGCCCATGCCATTTTTCCGGCAGGGGTTTCAGGGCCTTGGAGAGGAATTCCAGTTTCTGGACCCGGATGGAGGGTTCCCCCATATGGGTCTTGAACACGGTGCCTTCCACCCCTACAATATCCCCGATATCCAGCAGTTTCACCACGCTGTAGGCTTCTTCGCCCAGTTCGTCCTTCCGGACATACAGCTGGATCTTGCCGGTCTTGTCCTGGAGATCCATGAAACAGGTCTTGCCGTGGCCCCGGATGGCCAGGAGACGGCCGGCCACTTTCACTACAGTGCCGGCAGCTTCCATGGCATCCACCTGGTCATGGACTTCTTTGGTGTGATGGGTCCACTGATAGGCATGGCCAAAGGGCAGGATGCCCTTTTCTTCCAGTTTGTGCATTTTATCCAGACGGACCTGCATCTGTTCATTGACGTCTTCGTCCGCCAGTGCTTCCTTCTCTACGTCCGGTTGGTTCTTCTTTTCGTCGGACATGAAAACCCTCCTGATTCTTTGCGAAATTATTTTGCGTCCTTGGCGGCAGCCTTTTTGGCAGCGCCGGGACGGCTTACGGCTACAATCTTGTAGTCCAGTTCACCGATGGGGGTGGTGACCTTCACCACGGAACCCACCTTCTGGCCCAGGATGGCTTTGCCCACCGGGGATTCATTGGAGATCCGGGGCGGTTCGGCCATAGGGTCGGCTTCGGTGGTCCCTACCACGGTGTATTCTTCCTGATCATGGGTTTCCATGTCTTCGATCTTCACCTTGCAGCCCAGGGAAACCACGTTTTTGGTAATGTCGGAATCCTTGATGATCTTGGCATTCCGGATCATGTTTTCCAGGGTCAGGATCCGGCCTTCCACAAAGGCCTGTTCGTTTTTGGCATCGTCATATTCGGAGTTTTCGCTGATGTCCCCGTAAGAAATGGCAACCTTCAGCCGTTCGGCCACCTGCTGCCGTTTCTCGGAACGGAGATAATCCAGTTCGTCTTCTAATTTTTTGAGACCTTCTTCGGTCAAAATTGTTTGTTCAGCCATGTTTCACGACTCCTTTATAGGCTTTTTGGCTATTACCATATCTTGTAAATTATAGAGTTTTTCCGGGGGGTTGTCAATGGGAAAGGCCCCGCCGGGGCGGGGCCGTCAATGGTCAATGGTCAATTGTCAATTGTCAATGGCCGGAGGAGGCCAAATGCGGACCCATTTGGCGTTGAAGGGATGGGCCCTCTCCGGGCGGGCCCCTACAGAACCGCTGCCATCCCCGCCAGGGGCACCAGGAAGGCCAGGTTGGCCAGGGTGAATGCCTTCAGATAATATCCCTGGAGCCAGGGGTAGCGGCGTACATAATACCCGTAGGAAATCAGGCTGGCCATGGAGGCGATCAGGGTCCCCAGGCCCCCGATGTCCGTACCCAGCACCAGGGCCCGGCCGTTGTCCGTGAACCCGGACAGCAGCACCGCCGCCGGCACGTTGCTGATCACCTGGCTGGCCAGAAGGGCCGTAAAAAATTCCCGCCCCTCCAGAAAGGAAATCAGCAGCTGCCGGAAGGCCGGGATCTGGCCCAGGTTCCCGATCAGCACAAAAAAGGCCACAAAAGTCCCCAGCAGCCGGTAATCCACCCACCGGAACCACCGGGGCCGGACGGCCAGGATCCCCAGGGTCACCGCCCCCAGGGTCACCCGCCAGTCCAGCACATGGGCCACGGTCAAAAGGCACAGACAGAACAGGAACCCCAGGAGCTTTCCGTATTTCCCGGGGCTCCCTTTCCCGGGTTCCCCCCTCCCCCGTTTTTCCAGAGGCCGGCAGGGCACCCACAGGACCACCCCCAGGGCCAGCATCCCCAGGGACACCAGGGTGTAGGGCAGCAGCAGGGCCAGGAATCCCCCCAGTTCCATCTGATAATGGAAGTACAGGTACAGGTTCTGGGGATTCCCCACCGGGGTGACCATACTCCCCAGGTTGGCGGCCAGGGTCTGGAGGATGATGATCCGGGCTGTCTGTTTTTCCGTTGTCTGCCCGGCCAGGCTGAGGAGGGCAAAGGGGACGAAGGTGATCAGGGCCACGTCGTTGGTGACCCACATGCTGCCGAAGAAGCAGGCAAACACCAACACCGCCCCCAATTGCCGGGTGGTGGACAGCCTTTCCAGGAGATGGTCCAGGAGCCTGTCAAAGAAGCCCGTTTCCCGCAGACCCCCGATCACCCCCATAAGGCAGAACAGAAGGGCCAGTACCGGCAGGTTGAGGGCCCCCACCAGAGCCCGGGAAGGAGACACCGCCCCAAAGGAAAGCAGGGCCCCCAGGGAGGCCAGGAAAAGGATGGTGTTGGCGCGGATCCAGGGGAAAAGAGTATGGAAGAAGAAGTTCATGGAGGTCGTCCTTTCGGTTGGGAAGGGCCCCGCCGGGGCGGGGCCGTCAATGTGGTCAATGGTCAATGGCCGGGGGAAGCCAAATGCGGACCCATTTGGCGTTGAAGGGATGGGCCCCCTGGGCGGCCGGGTTGGGCTTGCCTTCGGCGAGCCCCTACGGCGTTGGAGTCGGGGAGTCTTCTCCGGTCGATGGGACCAGGTCCCCCAAGTTTTGGTGCAGGAAGGAGGACGGCGCCGAGTACTGCGGCGCCTAACCCACCACCAGCCTTGCGGCTGGTCCCCATCTACGGCATAAGCGACCTCGCTATCCGCTGAAGCGGATGCTCCCTGCTTACGCCCTTGCAAAGGGCGGATAAAAACTCGGGAACTTGGTCCCTCGTTTTCTGGTACTGCAATATGCTGCGTATACTGAAAGCAACGGGCGGTCAGCCCGATCCTTTTTCCGCCCCTGCATAGGATGAATATAGATCATGCGGGATCTCCCCTGGTACTCCCAAAAGCTATGGGCGCAAGCCCGAGCGCTTATCCGCCCTTTCCAAGGGCGGGGGACCGTTGCGCCTGCGCAATGGTGGTGGGTTAGCAGCCCAACGGGCTGCGTTTCCCTTCAGGAGCATTTGCCCCCGGCAAATGGTCTCCTTTGGCGTGAGACGTTTTCCCATAAAAAGAACCCGCCCCCAAAAGGCGGGTTCTTTCCTTTGGCTGCCGACTAGTGGCTAGTGACTGTTGGCTGTTCTTACAGCATCCCCTTCACTGCAGCCAGCACTCCGTCGAAATTGATGGCATGGGTCACTTCGGGGACGTATTCCACGTAGGTCACTTTGTCGTTTTTGTCGATGACCACGACCCCCCGGGCTTCCAGCCGCAGGCCGTCCATGAGGAAGCCGTAGTTCTTCCCGAAGGAAGCGTCCCGGTGATCGGACAGGGTCACCACGTTTTCCACCCCGGCGGCGCCGCACCAGCGGGCCTGGGCAAAGGGCAGGTCCATGGAAACCGTGAGCACCACCACATCTTTGGACAGGCCGGTGACATCCTGATTGAACCAGCGGGTCTGGGCGTCGCAGACTCCGGTATCCAGGGAAGGCACCACGGAGATCACTTTGATCTTCCCTTCATAATCTTTCAGGGTCTTTTCCCCCAGTTTGTTGTCAATGAGTTTGAAATCAGGAGCCTGCTGGCCAATTTTCACTTCCGGCCCCGCCAGGGCCACAGGGTTGCCGGCAAAGTTCACAGTACGTTTTTCCATATTGAAATTCCTCCTCTATATGATCAGAATGGATAGTTTGTTGGTATAGATATAGTATAGCATTTTAAGAATGATTCGTAAATAGAATTTTGTAAAAGATTGAGGAAAAGGACCCCCTACCCGCTGCCCCGGGTCCTTTCCCCCCTTGCCAGAGGGACACAGCCCCCTGGGCGGCCGGGTCGGGCTTGCCTTCGGCGAGCCCCTACGCCGTTGGGGTCGGGGAGTCTTCTCCGGTCGTTTGGACCAGGTCCCCCAAGGGCCGGTGCAGGAAGGAGGACGGCGCCGGGTATTGCGGCGCCTAACCCACCACCAGCCTTACGGCTGGTCCCCAGCTACGGCATAAGCGACCTCGCTATCCGCTGAAGCGGATGCTCCCTGCTTACGCCCTTGCAAAGGGCGGATATAGGCTGGGTCCATGGACCCATTGCTTATTTGAGTACAAGGGCGAAGCCCGTGTACTTGTTATCCGCCCTTTGCAAGGGCGGGGGACCGTTGCGCCTGCGCAATGGTGGTGGGTTAGCAGCCCAACGGGCTGCGTTTCCCTTCAAAACCATTTGCCCCCGGCAAAGGGTCTCCTTTGGCGTGAGACGCAAAAAATCCCCCTGGTTTCCCAGGGGGATTTTTTAACCCTTACGGTCTGATCTTACATCATCCCGGGCATGCCGCCGCCCATGGCAGGGGCTGCTGCGGCGCCTTTTTCAGCCGGTTTGTCGGCTACTACGGCTTCCGTGGTCAGGATCATGGAAGCGATGGAAGCGGCGTTCTGGAGAGCACTGCGGGTTACTTTGCAGGGATCCACGATACCAGCTTTGATCATATCCACATATTCTTCGGTGGCAGCGTTGAAGCCGGTGCCTTTGGCAGCCTTCTTCACAGCTTCCACGATGACGGCGCCTTCCAGGCCGGCGTTGTTGGCGATTTGCCGTACCGGTGCTTCAATGGCCCGTCTTACAATATCGATACCGGTCTTTTCATCACCGTCAGCCTTGGCTTCCAGTTCGTCCAGAACCGGCTGTACCTGCAGCAGAGCGGTGCCGCCGCCGGCCACAATGCCTTCAGCCACAGCAGCACGGGTGGCGTTCAGGGCATCTTCGATACGGAGTTTCTTGTCTTTCAGTTCGGTTTCGGTAGCAGCACCAACCTTGATCACGGCTACGCCGCCGGACAGTTTGGCCAGGCGTTCCTGGAGTTTTTCTTTGTCGAACTGGGAGGTGGTGGCAGGGATCTGAGCCTTGATGGAGGCGATCCGGTCAGCCACAGCCTGTTTGTCACCGCCGCCGTCAACGATGGTGGTCATGTCCTTGGTTACCCGTACCTGACCGGCAGTACCCAGGTCAGCCAGGGTAGCGCTGTCCAGTTTCCGGCCCACTTCTTCACTGATCACCGTAGCACCGGTGAGGGTGGCGATATCCTGGAGCATGGCCTTCCGGCGGTCACCGAAGCCAGGAGCCTTTACAGCCACAGCCTTGAAGGTGCCACGCAGACGGTTCACAACCAGGGTAGCCAGGGCTTCCCCTTCCACGTCTTCAGCAATGATCAGCAGTTCACGGCCCTGTTGTACAACCTTTTCCAGGACAGGCATAATGTCGTTGATCAGGGTGATCTTCCGGTCCGTAATGAATACGTACGGGTTGCTCATAACGGCTTCCATCTTGTCAGGATCCGTTACCATGTAGGGGGAGATGTACCCACGGTCGAACTGCATGCCTTTTACGGTTTCCAGGGAGGTGTCCATGGTCTTGGATTCTTCCACGGTGATTACGCCGTCGTTGCCCACTTTTTCCATGGCATCGGCAATCAGCCCGCCGATTTCTTCATCACCGGCGGAAATGGAGGCAACCTGTGCCTTTTCTTCCTTGGTGCTGACAGCCTTGGCGCTCTTCTTCAGTTCGTCAACCAGAGCATCGGTGGCTTTCTTGATCCCTTTCTTCAGGACCATGGGGTTGGCACCGGCCACCACGTTCTTCATCCCTTCATGGACGATGGACTGGGCCAGCACCGTAGCGGTGGTGGTACCGTCGCCGGCGATGTCGTTGGTCTTGGTGGCCACTTCACGGACCAGGGCGGCGCCCATGTTTTCAAACGGATCTTCCAGTTCAATATCCTTGGCAATGGTTACCCCATCGTTGGTGATGGTGGGAGAACCGAATTTCTTTTCCAGTACAACGTTCCGGCCTTTGGGCCCCAGGGTTACCTTTACGGCATCAGCCAGGGCATTGACACCCCGTTCCAGGCCACGGCGGGCATCTTCATCAAATTTAATCAGTTTAGCCATATTGATCGACTCCTTAATTCCAGATAATGTACGGTTTGGTATTTTCTACCAGATACGGGACGGAGGAAAGCTTTCAGTCTTCCACAACCGCCAGGATATCGCTGTCTCTCAGGATGATGTAGTCTCTCCCGTCCAGGGTTACATCACTGCCGGAGTATTTGGCGAATACCACCACATCCCCTGCCTTCACTTCGGAAGGGACCCGGGTGCCGTTTTCCAGGAGACGGCCGGTGCCTACGGCAACCACTTTGCCGGTCTGGGGTTTGTCTTTGTGAGCAGTATCCGGCAGGTAAATGCCGCTGCTGGTTTTTTCTTCTTGTACAATGGGTTCAACTACAACATGATCATCCAAAGGTTTTAACATCTTACGTATCCCCTTTCATTCTATGAGCAATGGGTTGTTTGCATTTTTTATTAGCACTCATTTCACTGGAGTGCTAACTACAGTATCTATAATAGCATGTTTCCAAAAAAAATCAAGCCCTTTGACTATTTTTTGTCAAAAGGCTTGAAAACTTTTTTCTCCAGGGTCCGGACCACCTGGTCGTACCGGTCCGGGTCGTGGGGCAAAAGGCAGCGGCTGCAGTCTTTGTTCCCATCTCCCAGCCGGGTGAAGTCCCCGCCGCAGTCCGGCACCAGGTACAGGGGGCAGTAGCAGAACAGGCAGTTGAACCGGTCCGGGTCCGCCCCTTTGTGGCAGGGAAAGAATTCGCACTGCCGGTGGGCAAAGAACTTGTACCGGCAGCTCATGGTTCCAACAGCTTCCCGTAGGACCGGGCCAGGCTGCCGAATTCGTCCATGGAAAGGGATTCCCCTCTCCGCTTCCCGTCGATGCCGGCCCCATCCAGCAGTTCCTTCACCTGGTCCGGGGTGATCCCCAGGGTCTTCAGGCAGTTGCTGAGCATTTTCCGCCGCTGGGAAAAGGCCGCCTTCACCACCCGGAAGAACAGCTTCGCCGGAACATCCACCGCCGGGTGCTCCCGTTTGTCGCAGACCACCACCATAGAATCCACCTTGGGGGCGGGCATAAAGTCCCGGGCGGGCACCGGTATGGCCAGCCGGGGCTGGGAATAATACTGGAGAGCCAGGGACAGAGGGCCGTAATCTTTCCCTCCCGGGGCAGCGATCATCCGCTCCGCCACTTCCTTCTGGACCATCACCACCAGCCTCTGGAGGGGCAGATCCTCTTCCAAAAGGGCGAAGATGATGGGGGTGGTGATGTAATAGGGCAGGTTGGCGGCCACAGTAAAGGGCCGGTGCTCCGTCACTTCCCCCAGGTCCACCTTCAGCACGTCCCCGGGGACGATTTCCACATTGTCATACCCTTCCAGGGTTTTGGCCAGGACGGGCAGCAGGGTCCGGTCGATCTCCACGCTTTTCACCTGGGCCCCGGTCTCCGCCAGGGCCTGGGTCAGGGTGCCGATTCCCGGGCCGATTTCCAGCACCAGGTCTCCGGGGCCCACCTGGGCTTCCCGGGCGATCCCCCGGACCACCTGTTCATTGATCAAAAAGTTCTGTCCGAACTTCTTCTTGGCCCGGAGGCCAAAAGTATCGAGGATGTACCGGGTCACGTCCCGGCTGGCGATCACTGGATGCAGCATGTCATTTTCCTTCCCCGTCGATTTCTGCCAGAGCGGCCTGGAATTCCTCCCGGGTCACTCCGTAATTGTTCAGCCGATGGACCATCTGCTTGGCGTTCCCGTAGCCGATGCCCAGGATGGCTCCCAGTCTGTCCCGCCGGGCCACCGCCTCCGGAGACCCTGACAGCCCGGAAACAAACAAGTCCCGAGAGGAAAATTCCTTTCGGGGCTCCATTTCCTGGAAACGGACCTTGGACAGGGCTTTCCGGATGGCCTCCGGTTGGGCCTGTTCAATGCCCACATCATGATGGGCCAGGGCCTCCGCCTTGGGCACAAAAGCCTGTCCGGCTTTGGGGAAGCGCTCCGTCAAGAATTTCCGGATCCGCTCTCCCGCGCCGTCGGGATCGGTCATGATGATGATCCCCCGTTTCCTGTAGGCTGCTTCGATCAGGGCCAGGGTATGGGGCGCCAGGGTGAATCCCCCGGTCTCGATGGTCTCAGCATCCACTGCCTTCTTCACCGCCACGGTGTCCATCTTGCCTTCTACTACCAGCACTTCTTTCAGCACGATTTTCTCCTGTCTTTTACTCCAAGAAATACACAGTCACATCCCGCCGGCCCCAGGAAATGGCATCGCCATAATCTTCCATGAACAGGTCGATGGTATTGCCGTTGATGGCGCCGCCGCAGTCCGCTGCCACAGCAAAGCCGTAGCCAGGGATGTACATCCGGGTGCCGTAGGGGATCACGTCCGGATCCACGGCCACCACCCCATGATAGGGGACCACGCCGGTGGAGGTGAGCCCTGTGCCGCTGCCTTCTGCCATGGTGTAGGCGGATGCTTCCACCGTCCGGGCAGAGCGGTAACGGACGAAACCACGGGAGGTTTCGATCATATTCAGGTTGTTCCCCGTACCCACTTCCACGATTTCAGGAACCGGTTCCGAGAGCACTTCCCGGTTCAGCTCCTGTCTTACGGTTTCGCTGCCCACCTTGATTTCCCGGTAGGTGACCTTTTCCTGCCCGTTTTGGCCGGGGGAGATCACATTCTGCCGGCCCCGGGGCAGGTTGTCATTGTTCCGCATCTCCACTTCATAGGGGATGTCCCGGGTTTCGGTGGTCAGTTTATTGGTGGGAGAAATAATGTGGATGGTCATGTCCGGGGTCACTTCCGTGTCCAGTCCCGGATAGACCTGGAATCCTTTGTAATCCACTCCCACGGCATTCAATACGTCTCGCACGGTTTTGCGTCCGATGGTGTATTCGGTGGTTCTTCCTGCTTTCCAAACTTTCACGGGCATGGCCCGGGTCACTTCGATGGTAGCTCCATCATTGAGTTTTTCCTCTTCGCCGACCAGTTCATATCCGTCGGCTTTCTGAAGAACAACACCGGCTTCTTCCAGGGCTCCCTGAACGGTCAGGGCTCTGGTCTGCAGGGTTATGGTCTGTCCGTCCACTTTGATGCTCACGGTTTTGGGCTGGGCCGCAAAGCCCACCAGGTTCACGCTGGCAGCCAGCAGCAGGCAGACAACAATCCACTTGTAGGGACGCTTAAAAGGTTGTGATTTTCGCAAAGTTTCGCCTCCTTAAAGTGCTTGCATCATACCATAAGGAGGCGATTCCTGTCAAAATTAAATTAGTACCAGGTACTAAAATTATACACTCTGGCAGGTGTAATTTGTGACGTTTTTGTAGACTGTACAGCTGTTTTACTGGTTTGTGAGACGGAAAAACAGCTTTTTCGCATTATTTGTTGAACTTTCCATGATTTTTTCCGGTGTGGTCCCCCGGAGTTCCGCCGCCCGCTCTGCCACAATGGCGGTGTACAGAGGGTTGTTCCGCTTTCCCCGGTAGGGCACAGGGGCCATGTAGGGGGAATCGGTCTCGAACAGGATCCGGTCTTCCGGCACCCGGGCCAGGATGGATCTTACCCCCCGGTCGTTCTTGAAGGTGCTGGTGCCCCCGAACCCCAGGTACCAGCCCAGGGCCAGGGCCTCTTCCGCCATGGCCCAGTCCCCGGAAAAGCAGTGGAGCACCCCCCGGACGCCTTTGCCTTCTTCCCGGATGATCCGGAGCACGTCCTCATGGGAATCCCGGTCGTGGATGATCACCGGCAGGCCGGTTTTTCGGGCCAGGTCCAGCTGGCGGATCAGAAATTCCTGCTGCAGGCCGTGGGGGGAATGTTCATCGTTGTAGTAATCCAGACCGATCTCCCCGATGGCCACCACCCGGGGATCGGCGCACCAGGCTTCGATCTGTTTCAGGTCCTCCAGGCTGCTGTGGCTGATCTCTTCCGGATGGATCCCCACTGCCGCCCACACAAAGGGGTACTGGTGGGCCAGGGCAAGGGCCGTTTGGGAGCTGGGAATGTCACAGCCGGGATCAATGATCCCGGCCATGGTCTCTCCGATGGAACGGAGCAGCTCTTCCCTGTCTTCGTCAAAATCCTCCACGTCCACATGGGCGTGGGTATCGAACAAAGGAAGCTTATGCATGTTATTTCACCTTGCTGCCGGAGGCGATCCCCGGCACTTCCGCCAGTTTCAGGTTCCCCTGGCCGTCAGACGCGGCCAGCAGCATCCCCCGGGATTCCACGCCACGGAGTTTGGCCGGCTTCAGGTTGGCGATGACGATCACGTTCTTGCCCGTCAGTTCTTCTTCCTTGTAATAGGGAGCGATGCCGGAAACGATGGTCCGGACTTCGTCCCCCACCTTCACTTCGATCTTCAGCAGCTTGTCCGCGTTGGGCATTTTTTCCGCTTTCTGGATGGTGCCCACCCGCAGGTCCAGTTTGCCGAAGTCTTCGATGGTGCACTGGTCCGGGGTCACGACCCCTTCAGCCTTTTTCTCCGCCTTCTTGTCCTTTTTGGCCGGTTTGGCTTCCTTTTTGGGTTCCGGAGCCTTGTCTTCTTCCTCTTCTTCGATCCGGGGGAAGATGGGCTGGCCCTTGGCCACCTTGGTGCCGTCAGGGAAGTTGCCCCAGGCCACGTCGTTCAGGTCGAACTGTTCCGGAGTCTCCAGGCCCAGCTGGGCGAAGATCTTGGGTGCGGTGAAGGGCATCATGGAGGAGATCAGGATGGCGATGTTCCGGACCGCGTCTGCCAGGTTGTACATCACCGCTTCCAGCCGTTTGGCCTGGGCGGGATCCTTGGCCAGGATCCAGGGGGTGGTTTCGTCGATGTACTTGTTGGCGGCCCCCACATAGGCCCAGATGGCCTTGATCCCGTCGTTGAGGGCGTATCTGTCCATGGCGGCCCGGTAGTTCTTCAGGGTTTCGGCGGCCAGGCTGCGGAACTTCTCATCGGTTTCGCTGTCCACCACGGTCTTGTGGACGATGCCCCCGTGGTATTTGTCAATCATGGAAACGGTCCGGTACTGGAGGTTCCCCAGGTCGTTGGCCAGGTCGGAGTTGAACCGTTTGATCAGGCCCTTCCGGGAATAGTTCCCGTCGCTGCCCAGGTTGATTTCCCGGAGCAGGAAATACCGGACGGCGTCAGCGCCGAATTCTTTGATGGGCTGCACCGGATCCACCACATTGCCCTTGGACTTGGACATTTTGTCCCCGTCTACCACCAGCCAGCCGTGGCCGTACACTTCCTTGGGCAGGTCGAAGCCCATGGCCATCAGCATGGCCGGCCAGATAATGGTATGGAACCGGACGATTTCCTTCCCCACCAGGTGGAGGTCCGCCGGCCAGAACCGGTTGAATTTGTCCATGTCCTGACCGAAGCCGATGCCGGTGAAGTAGGCCAGCAGTGCATCGAACCACACGTACACCACATGTTTGGGGTCAAAGGGCACCTGGATGCCCCAGTCGAAGCTGCTCCGGCTGATGCACAGGTCTTCCAGTCCCTGTTTGATGAAGTTGATCATTTCGTTCCGACGGGAAACAGGCTGGATGAAATCCGGATGGGTCTCGATGTATTCCAGGATCCGGTCCGCATATTTGGACATCCGGAAGAAATAGCTGGATTCCTTCATCTTTTCCACAGGACGGCCGCAGTCCGGGCACACGCCCCCGGCTTCCTCCACCTGGTGTTCGGTCCAGAAAGATTCGCAGGGCACGCAGTACAGGCCTTCGTAGTCTTTTTTGTAGATGTCCCCCTGTTCCCACACCTTCTGGAGCAGGGTCTGGACGGTCTTTTCGTGTTCCGGGCTGGAAGTGCGGACGAAGGAGGTGTAGCTGACCCCCAGCATCTCCCACAGCTTCTTGAAGTCCGCCACGATCTTGTCGGTGTATTCAATGGGCTTTACCCCGAAGGATTCCGCCTTCCGCTGGATCTTCAGTCCGTGTTCGTCACTGCCGGTGATGAACTGGACATCAAAGCCGTTGGCCCGTTTGTACCGGGCGATGGTATCGGCAATGGTGGTGCAGTAGGCATGTCCAATGTGCAGGTCGGCGCTGGGATAGTAAATGGGCGTCGTAATATAAAAAGCAGGTTTTGTCATGGTCATTCCCCTTTGTCAAATAAAAATAATGCTCTAGTATATTATCATATCACAAATGGGCGGGAGATGCACGGAAAAGGGGCTGTTGCAAGAGCAACAGCCCCTTTTTGTCAGCGGTCAATGGTCAGCGGCCGGTGGAAGCCAAACGCGGCCGGGACGGGCTCGCCTCCGGCAAGCCCCTACGCCGTTGGGGTCAAGGGATCTCCACAGAGACAAGGAAACGGGGTTGTCGGGGAATTCCGTTTCCCTGACCGTTGTTGTCGACTCCCGATTCCAACGCTGTAGGGGCGTGCCGAAGGCCCGCCCTTCCGTGGCCTCCAGTTTTATACGTTCAAAACCATTTGCCCCCGTCAAATGGTCTCCTTCAGCTGCTGACCGTTGACCGGCCCTTACCCCCTCACTTCCCGGAGCAGCTCCCGGATGTTCTCCTGCTGGTTTTCTTCGGTCACTTCTTCGGAGAAGGGGATCACGTTGGCGGCGGGGCGGATCTCTTTGACCGGCAGCTGGCAGTTGTAGAAGCTTTCCAGCTGCTGTTCTCCGTGGGTAAGGCCGTAGAGGATCTCCAGGCCCCGTACCGCCACTTCCACCGGCTGTCCCTTTTCTTCATAGGGCACCGGGCTGAGAGACAGCAGGTATTTGTAGCTCATTTCCGGCATCAGTTCCTGGAGGACTTTTTTCCGGTAGCTGTACTTGGCGTCCAGGATCAGGTAGTTCTCCCGGTTCCCCTGCTTCCACCGGAGCAGGTAATCCGGGGTGTAATAATGGCCCTCTTCCAGGGGCTTGAAGGCGTAGGTGGTGTTCCGGTACAGGTGGATGGCCCCCGGGCCCTGTTCCGGCTGGTCCGTGAGCACCGGCTGGAAGAACAGGGTCAGTTCCTCGTCCCCCCGCTCCAGCCGGTACACGTTCTGGTACCCGGAATGGTCGTACAGGTTCCGGCTGCCCAGGGTGTACACCTTCCGGCGGCATTCCTCCAGTACAAACCCTTCCTGCCGGAGCCCCTGGAGCAGCCGGGCCAGGCAGTAGATCTCGAACACGAAGGTGTTTTCGTACAAATTGAGGAGCATCCGCTCCCGGGGAAAGTGGCGGCAGGTGTTCTGGTACCACTGGTGGATGCACAGATAGATCCGGTAATACTGGGGCACCCGGAAAAAGGGCTCCGTAGGTTCCGGCATCTGGCTGGCGTCCAGCAGGGTCACCGGCAAAATCTGCCGGTAGGACACGAACATTTCCTGGAGCCGCTCCTCCACCTCATCGCACCGTTCCAGGAAGCCCTTCACCATGTGGGCGGCGTTGGCGTAGAGCACCTGGGAGGACAGCTGGTACCCCTCCCGGTCGGCTTCCGGCAGGTCCAGCCCCTGGACCAGGGCCCGGATTTCCTTTCCCTCCTCCCCGATGTCGTAGAGCATCCGCTGGAGGAAGCTGAGGACCACCTGGTTCTCGTACACGTCCCGGCTCATTTTGTCCTGGGTCATCAGGAGTTTTTCCGGCAGGTAGTGCTTGTCCCCCACCTGGATCCCGAAAGGGGCCTCCCGGAGGTATTCCGGGTGCCGGACCAGGTACTGGAGGGTGTGGGGGCTGACAGTCTGGACCTTTTCCGTCCAGTCCACCACTTCGGCGGTTTCCAGAGTATGCCGGCAGTTGGCCTTGAAATACCCGTAGTTTTCCTCATACACCTGGAGGATCTCCTCTGCCAGGGTCAGCTGGGACAGGAAATCCTGGAACCCGTTCCGGCTGTCCGGGCCGGTGCCCTCCGGGGCTTTATCCCGCAAAAGCGGCGCCTGGTGGGCGTAGATGTATTCCACCATGGCCTTCAGGTTTTCCTGCTGCTGGGAAGGCTGGATCAGTACCGGCAGCAGGTCCGTGTACCAAGTCTCTCCCGGTTCCTCCCCTTTCTGGAGGGTGATTTCCAGTTCCACCAGCCCCATATGGTAGGCAAAGATATTGTAGGGAAACAGGATCATGTGCCGGCGGCTGTCCCAGAGACTGTTGAGAGGCTTCCCGTTAAGGGAGACCCCGGCCCCTGTGCAGTCCCAGTCTCCCGGCAGTTCCAGGTCGTAGTGGAGGTTTTCCCGCACCCCCTGGTGACCGGCGGCGGCCAGCACCCGTTCCGCCGAATGGGGACGGGGCTCCCGGGTCACCGGCAGGGTCAGGACTTCTCCGTTCTGTTCCCGGAGACGGATGAATTGTTCCATGGCCATCTTAGTGGAAGAACTGGAAGAACTTCATCCGCCGGTTCCCCCACTGGAGAATCTGGTCCAGCAGGGCCGCACTCTGGACCATCCGGTTGCCTTCACAGTCGTCCCGGAACTGGATCAGCCATTTTTCGTATTCCGCCCCGTTGCCGCTGAGTTTGGGCAGGATCTTCTGGGCCACCGCATAGTCCAGGGCGATGATCCCGGGCCGGATGTGGTCTTCCGGTTCCATGAGCCGGGCAGCCACCTTCCAGTACCGGCGGAGGGCCAGCTCGATCCGCATGCTCAGGTAGATGTTCTGTTCCGCCAGCCGTGCCTTGATCCGGTCGTACACGTTCTGTTCCACGCTGGTCAGCTGGCAGCTTTCCCGGGGCGCCACGTCGAACAGGCTCTTCAGCTGGCTCCAGGACAGCAGCTGGATATCCCCCTGGCTGATCCCCTGGGTCATTTCCGGCACCGCGTCAGTCCGGGGCAGGGTGATGATCCAGGCCCGGTCGATGAGCCGGGGAGACAGGGTCTCGGTGGTGTGGTCGTTGTTGATGGTGGCCAGGAAATGGAGGGTCTCCGGCAGCTGGAGCCGGTGGTTGTACCCCAGGCTCAGGGTGTGTTCCCCGTTCCAGTCGTCGCACACGTTCATAAAGTCCGCCCAGTAGTATTCCATGGGGGACAGGTTGGCCTCATCCAGCAGGATGTAATAGGGGAACTGGCGGATCCCCCGGGTCTTTTCCCAGTCCAGCAGCTTCAGCCCGTCGTACACGTCCCGGTTGCTTTCCTCAAAGGTCCGGGTCAGCGGGTTGTAGTACCCGATCAGGTCCCGTTTGGAGGTCCAGCCCCGTTCCACGGACACCGGGATGTACCGGTTGGCGGTGCTCATGAATTCCTGTTCCCCGATTTTCCGGTCGAACTGGGTGAGCCCCAGCACCTTCCCCAACAGGTTGCAGAAGGAGGTCTTGCCGCTGCCGGGAGCCCCGGAGAATACGGTAAGGAACCCCTGGTGGGTGCAAATCAGCAGGTTCAGGATCAGGTTCCGGCTGTACTGGGGCCGTTCCTTCTGGATGGCGGTGATCAGATAGTCCAGGGCCTTCCGGTTGTTGGTGCCGGAGGCAGGCAGGCTGTTGATGGCTTCCGCCAGTGCTTCCGGGCTCTGGGGCCGGGGCTTCTGGTTCTTCCGCTGTTCCGCCTGGGCCAGGGCCTTCCGGGTACGGGCGGGCAGCCCTTTGGCACTGCCCAGGTCCTGCCAGATGTCCGGATACCGTTCCAAAAGGGCGGTGATGAAGTCCTGGCTCCACCGCTTGTTCAGGTTTTCCAGCAGATGCCGGTAGAGGAAGTCCCCCACCTGTTCATACCCTTCCCGGGCAGCGTCGTCCCCTTCCAGGATGGCTTCCAGCCGGGCGATCCGTCCCTGGCGGATGTGGGCCGGGAGACCGCTGAACAGCTGGGTCTTTTCCCGTTCCAGGAAGCTTTTCAGCACCCCGGGCTTCACCAGGTCCCCTTCGTCCACCTGGACGGATTTCACCAGGCTCCGGAGGAGCACTTCGTCCGGCACCCGGTCCACCAGCTGGGAGGGAGACCCGGGCACCCGGTGCCAGAACACCCATTCCGTCTTTTCCTGCCGGCTGGCCCAGGTGCCTTCTGCCGGGTAGAAGGTGACGGGCTGCCAGGCTTCCGGCGGGCAGGCGGTCAACAGGTACTGGTTTTCCGGCACATCGCTCTGGAGGAAGAAGCCGAACCGGATGTTCTTCTGGACCTCATAGGGCCCGGCGATCCACCCGTCCCGGAGCTGGAGCAGGATCTGCTTGCCGGCGAAAAGGCCCGGTTCCTGGAGCCGGAGCACCGTATCCATGGAAAGGGGATCCAGGAGATGGGTCTCCGGCACCTGTTCATAGAGCCCTTCCCCAAAGGGGAACCGGAGACGGCCGTCCTTCAGGGCGTCGATGCAGAACACCCGGTAGGCGGTGGACCGGAGATTCCCCTGGCTGTCCTTGTTTTCCACCAGGGAATGGGGTCCCAGGTCCAGGAAGACGATATCGTTTTCGTGGAAGTGTTCTTCCATGTATTTCTGGTCGCTGTGGAGGCTGTACCACAGGTTGATGTTCTTGTACTGTTCCGCCCGGGGGATCAGGGCATCGATTTCTTCCGGGGTCAGGGCCCGGTAGGTTCCCTGTTCCCATACCCCCATGGGGGTGAAGTTGTAGAAGCTGTCCACAATGTTGATCCGGCCCACATAGGTGGTGAAGGGTTCTTCTTCCGGGGCTTCCGGTTCCGCCGGAGCGGCCGGTTCGTCAGGCGCCGGGGCCGGTTCTGCCGGTGCCGGGGCGGCTTCCGGCTGGGGAGCCGGGGCGTTCCGGGGCTCCGGAGCAGGGGTTTCCGGGGCTTCCGGCCGGGCCGGGGCGGCTGTTTCTTCCGGTGCTGCCTCTTCTGCCGGAGCCGGGGTTTCTTCCGGGGCCGGTTCCGGAGCGGCGTTCTTCTTCCCCCGGCGGTTCCGGGCGGCCTTGTCCCGGTTCCGGCTGTTCCGGGGCTTCCGGGAGGCCGGTTCCTCCGGGGCTTCTTCCGGGGAAGCTTCCGGTTCCCGGTTTTCTTTGTTATCTTTGTTATCTTTGTTATCTTTGTTATCTTTGTTATCTTTGTTATCTTTGTTATCTTTGTTGTCTTTACTATCTTTATTTTCTTTGCTGTTCCTGGCTTCCTTGTTCTCTTTGGCCCCTTTCTTCTCTTTGGAGTCCTGGGTTTCCCGGGCCTCCTTTTCCTTCTTCTTCATCAGGGATTCCGCCTGGTGCTGTTTCCCTTCCGGATAGGGCATTCCGGCCATTTCCAGCACCATCCACAGGGCATTGGGACGGAAGGGCTGCTTTTTGTTCTGGCAGATCCGTCCATATTTCAGCAGCAGTTCCGCCATGGCATCCGGGCTGTATTTGCAGATTTTCCTGATATTCTCCGGATCCTTCCCTACAATCTGCTGCAGGTTCCGGCATACCTGGCCCAGGAAGGCCTGGAAGGTATAGGCGGCAATGTCCCGGTAGATCCGGTCCCCTTCCTTGTACAGTTCCACCGCAAAGGGGACGATTTTTTCCCGGACCCGGGGGGACCGTTTGTCCAGTTTCCCCAGCTGGATAATGTATTTCCGGTATTTCCGGCTGTTCCCCTTCATGGGCTTCAGCAGCACTTCCACCGGGGTAGTTTCATAGATCAGCTGCAGATACCGGTCGTTGATATTCTCCAGTTCCTCCTCAGAAACGGTCAGGGAGGAGGGTATAACAGGAGATTTTGGCTTTTTCGGCGATTTCATGGTGTGACCTCCAAAAATAAAATATAAGAGTAATTTGACAAATAAAAAGAAAGCCCACGCCTCAAAAAGCGCGGCTTTCTTTATTATACCCGTGGATGTGGGGCCGGGTCAAGGAAGAGGTCTACCCCTTCCCCTCTTCCAAGCCTTTGTGCCTTCTTTCGTGAAGAGCATAATAGGAGGCCTTGTCCTGGTACATTTCCCGGTCAGCCTAGCGGATGGCCTGCCGGATGTGGGCGGAATCCTCCAGCCACAGGGACCCTACAGCCAGGATGGGTTCCGGGTCTTCAGCCAGTTCCCGGCGGATCTGCTCTACCCGGCGGGAAAATTCCCGTTTCCCCAGGTTCCGGGCCAGCACGACGAATTCGTCTCCCCCTTCCCGGAACACCTGCTCCCGGGAAAAGTTCCGGACCAAAACCCCGACAGCCCGGCGGATCAGTTCATCCCCGGCCCGGTGGCCCTTTTGGTCGTTGGTGGCTTTCAGACCGTTCACATCGGCGTAGATCACCCCCAGGGGACGATTCCGCCGGGCCAGGCTGTGGAGAGTCTCCTGGAGGGCGTTCCGGTTGTGGACCCCGGTAAGGACGTCGTACCGGCTCATATGCTCCAGCTGTCTCACCAGCTTGTGGTTCCGGATCTTGAAACTGAGGAAATAGGAAATGGTTTCCAGCACTTCCCGGGTGTTGATCAGGTCATTTACCTCGTAATTGTCCGCTTCCAAAAAGCCCACGATCTGTCCCTGCAGGTAAAAGGGCGCAGCGATCAGCCGCTGGATGTTCTGCCGCTTCAGGTTCTCGTAGTCCACCGGATCATCTTCCCGCAGCAGTTCGATGTCTTCAATCAGCACACAGGTGGAACTTTCCAGGAACTGGCTCCAGCCTCCCATGTACAGCTGATAATCCTTGTTCTGCAGGGTCTGGATTTCCGGTTCAATTCCCGGGGCGCACCATTCAAAGGTGTTGGAGACGGTTTTCCCGTCGGTTTCCAGCACATACAGCCGGTCCGGGTGGATCATTTCTCCCAGGGCTTCCAGGGCGTGGTCCATGGAAGCCTCATACCCTTCCTCTCCGTTGAGGATCCGGGAAATCTGGAGGATCACGTCATCGGTCATCTTTCCCCGGCGCATGGCGTGGCCCTCTTCCCGTTCCCGGTCGGCAACCATGAACACAAAGGCCACCCATCCTGGATGGTTCTCCAGGGGCTTTACGGCAAAATCCAGCCAGTGGCCGATGGCCTCTTCATAGAGGCTGCTGTGGATTTCCACCCGTTCCGACACTGCCTTGTAGCAGCATTCCATCCACAGCGGATTCCCCTGGGGATACACCTCAAAGAACCGGTGTCCCAAAAGATCCTTGGGGGCGCGGCCCGCAATGGTGCAGTACAGCTGGTTCACATAGACATACCGGGCATCCATGGCTCCAGATCCCCCCTCATTGGGGATCACCTGGAACACCGCATAGGCAACCGGTACGTCCCGGAACAGATCCAACCCCATCCTGTCTTCGTCCATAGCATACACTCCCTTACAGGCATTGTCATCATCCGCTGTTGGGTAGAATGGTGAGCCAAATTGTCAGTTTACAATTCCATTATACCATGAAAAGATACATGTGACTATACAGGAAAGGGGCTGCTGAATGGGCAGCCCCTTTGGTCGCGGTCAGCGGCAGGTGGAGGCCAGATGCCCTGGTGCCCCAATAGCTATGGGCGGCCGGGACGGGCTCGCCTGCGGCAAGCCCCTACCACGTTGGGGTCAAAGGTTCATCACGATGATCTTGGGAACGGCATTGTCGGGGGAATCCGTTTCCCTGACCGTGGTGATCAATTCGCCGGTCCCCGCCAGACGACCCTTCGATGAACCCCGTTGTTCTCCCACCCTCCGACCCTGACGCCGTAGGGGCGCGCCAAAGGCACGCCCTTCCGTGGCCGCCGGTTTTCCTGTATTTCCAGGAACCCGCCCTGGGGGTTCCTTCCATAAAAAAGAACCCGCCCCCAAAAGGCGGGTTCTTTCCTTTGACCGTTGACCGAGTTGCTGTTCTTATTTCTTCACCCACACCCGTTCCTTCACATCCAGTTTCTCGATGGGTTTGGGATCGGCGGTGGGTTCCCCGAAGGGCATCTGGGCCACCAGGGTCCAGCTGTCCGGCACTTCGAAGGCCGCCTTGATGGCATCGTCGATGATCGGGTTGTAGTGCTGGATGTTCACCCCCAGCCCCAGGTCCGTAAGAGCCGTCCACAGGGCGAACTGGAGCATCCCGTTCCCCTGGCTGGCCCATACCGGGAAGTTGGCCGCGTATCCCGGAAACTGTTCCTGGAGCTTTTTCACCGTGTCCGTTTCCTCAAAATACAGCAGGGTACCGTAGGCAGCGGCAAACCCCTTCACCTTGGCTTCCGTAGGGGCGAATTTCTCCGCCGGCACGATTTTCCGCAGGGTTTCCATCACAATGTCCCACACCTTGTCATGGTACTTCCCCAGGGCCACGATCACCCGGCCGCTCTGCATGTTGAAGGCCGAAGGCACCTCCCGGGTCACCTTTTCCACCGTGTCAATGATGGTGTCCTCCGCTACCGGGATGTTCCGTCCCAGGGCATAATTGGTCCGCCGATGAGCCACCGCCTGATAAAAATTCCGTTCCGTCATGATATTCATCCCCTTAACTGTTATTTTACAAAGTACATTTGATGGGTATAGTATACCATCCAGCCTTATTCCATTTTCTCCGTCAGTTCCTTCAAATACGCCTTGAACGCCGGGCCCAGGTCCTGTCTCCGCAGGGCGAATTCCACGGTGGCTTTCAGGTAGCCCAGCTTGTCACCGGTGTCGTACCGTTTCCCTTCGAAATTGTAGGCATAGACGCTTTCGTTGTGAGCCATCACCCGGAGGGCGTCGGTGAGCTGGATTTCCCCACCCTTCCCGGGCCGGGTCTGTTCCAGTACATCGAACACATCCGGGGTGATCACGTACCGTCCCAGGGCGGCAAACCGGCTGGGAGCCTCTTCCACGCTGGGTTTTTCCACCATGTCCTTCACCTTCAGCAGGTTGTGGTCGTCGGTTTCTTCCCCGTCGATGATCCCGTAGGCGGACACCTGTTCCGGCTTCACCACCTGGCAGCCGATCACCGTACCCCCGGTTTTGTCATACTGGTCCATGAGCTGCTTCAGGGCCGGTTCCCCGCTGCCGTTGTACACCACATCATCCCCCAGGATCACACCGAAGGGTTCCCCGTCGATGAAATCCTTGGCACAGAGGATGGCATCCCCCAGGCCCCGCTGGTATTTCTGCCGCACATAGTGGATCTTGATGCTGGAAATGGCCCGGACCTGCTTCAGCAGTTCCATCTTCCCG
Source organism: Acidaminococcus sp. HCP3S3_H5 (assembly GCF_052122235.1). Lineage (NCBI taxonomy): Bacteria > Bacillati > Bacillota > Negativicutes > Acidaminococcales > Acidaminococcaceae > Acidaminococcus > Acidaminococcus sp. HCP3S3_H5. The sequence continues at coordinate 145,819 of NZ_JBQKCS010000007.1, read as the reverse complement.
CTTTCGTACAGGTGCTCTTCCAGTTCCGGAGAGCTGTCGAAATGGTCCTCGATGGCCCGTTTGGCGTGGCCGGAGATGATCAGGATCTGTTCGATGCCGCTGTGGAGGATTTCTTCCACAATGTACTGGATGGTGGGTTTGTCCACAATGGGCAGCATTTCCTTAGGCATGGCTTTAGTTTCCGGCAGGAACCGGGTACCGAACCCGGCAGCCGGGATCACGGCTTTACGGACTTTCATCATTGGGCATTCTCCTTTGTTTCTTCATGGGCGGCCTTTTTGGGTGCTTTTTTGTTGAACCGCTGCATCAGTTCTCCCACGTCGGCTCCCTGCATCCAGGCTTCCACCGCATCGGCGGCCTGTTCCAGAGCTTCCTGGATCTTTTCCTTGTCCTCTCCCTGGAAGGGATGGAGCACGTGGCTGATCACCGCCTGTTCCTGGTGGACCGGGTGGCCGATGCCCACCTTGATCCGGGGATAGGCCTGGCTCCCCAGGGCCCGTTCAATGGATTTCAGGCCGTTGTGGCCTCCGGAAGACCCTTTCCGGCGGATCCGCAGGGTCCCCACCGGCAGGTCCATGTCGTCCTGGATCACCAGCACGTCTTCCGGGGGGATGTGGTAAAAGTTGGCAAAATCCGCCACTGCCGCCCCGCTGTTGTTCATGTAGGTGGTGGGTTTGATCACCCAGCATTTTTCCGGCATCCGTTTTTCCAGGTAAGCGGCATTGTCCGCCTTCCGCCAGGCGTCCGCGTCCCCCCACCTGCTGGCCAGGATGTCCGCGGTCATGAACCCGATATTGTGCCGGGTCCCGGCATATTCCCGCCCGATGTTCCCCAGGGCAACAACTAATTTCATAAGATTCTCCTATAAACGCAAAAAGGGTGCTGCACCGCAGCACCCTTTTACCCTTTAAATTTCAAACAGCTGGCTGATGGACAGCTGGTTGTAAATCCGCAGGATGGTCTCTGCCAGGATCGGAGCCACAGAAAGCTGGGTAATCTTCGGATGCTTTTTGTTGGGCGGCAGAGGAATCGTGTTGGTCACGATCAGTTCCTTGATTTCGGACTGGGCAATACGGCTCAGTGCCGGATCCGTCAGGATGGGATGGGTTACGCAGGCGTAGATGTCCTTGGCGCCGAATTTCTTCAGAGCCTTGGCCCCTTCGCACAGGGAGCCGGCGGTATCCACAATGTCATCCACCATGATGCAGATCTTGCCTTCCACATTGCCGATCAGGTTCATGACTTCCGCCACACCAGGTTCCGGCCGTCTCTTGTCGATGATGGCCAGGCCGCATTCCAGACGGTTGGCAATGTTCCGGGCACGGCTTACCCCGCCCAGGTCCGGAGAAATCACCACCATGTCTTCCGGTGCAAAGCCTTTTTCCTTCACATAGTCTGCCAGGATCGGGCCCCCGGGCATATGGTCCACGGGAATGTCAAAGAAGCCCTGGATCTGGGCTGCATGGAGATCCACCGTCACCAGACGGGTGATCCCGGAAACGGTCATCAGGTCCGCCATCAGTTTGGCAGTGATGGGTTCCCGGCCCCGGGCCTTTCTGTCCTGACGGGCATAGCCGTAGAAGGGAACCACTGCGGTAATGTGCCGTGCGCTGGCTCTCTTGAAGGCGTCGCACATGATCAGCAGTTCCATCACGTTGTCGTTGACAGCCGGTCCGCAGGTGGGCTGGATCACAAATACATCCTTGCCCCGGACACTTTCATTGATCATGACCTGGACTTCTCCGTTGTTGAACCGGTTGATCACCGCGTCCCCAACCGTAGTTCCCAGATAGGCAGCGATTTCACGTGCCAGATCAGGGTTGGCGTTCCCGGAGAAAATCGCCATGTCTTCGCCTGTTTTATCACCCAACATACAATCAATACCCCCACTGCTTTATAATGTAATTCTATTAAAAAGTATACAACTCATTGAGGTTTGTGGCAAGGGAAAAAAATGAGAGGCAACAGCCTCTCATTTTTGGCCGCGGCCAAAAAAGGGGCCCAAGGCCCCTTTTTTATTTCCTGTTCCGGTACTTCTCCGCCCAGCCGGGAATGTTCACCTGTTTCCCCCGGGCTACCCCCAGGGCGTTTTCCGGCACATCCTTGGTAATGGTGGAGCCGGCGGCGATGTAGCTGCCTTTGCCGATGGTCACAGGAGCCACCAGGTTGCTGTTGCAGCCTACGAAGGCGTCGTCCTCGATCACCGTCCGGTGCTTCACCTTCCCGTCGTAGTTCACGGTAATAGTGCCGCAGCCCATGTTCACCCCGCTGCCGATGTCGCTGTCCCCGATATACTGGAGATGGGGCAGCTTGGTGCCCACTCCCACATTGGAGTTCTTCACTTCCACGAAGTTCCCCATCTTCACCTTGTCCCCGATCACCGTATTGGGCCGCAGGTGGTCGTAGGGTCCCATGTGGACCCCATTGCCCACCTGGCAGTCGTGGGCGTAGGCGAACTGGATATGGGTGTCATTCCCCACTTTCACATTGGTGAACCGGACCTGGGGTCCCACTTCGCAGTCTTCCCCGATCTCCGTTTCCCCTTCCAGCCAAGTGAAGGGATAGAGCACCGTATCCCGGCCCACCTTCACGGATTTTTCCACAAAGGTGCTGGCAGGGTCCATCACCGTGACCCCGCTGTCCATCAGTTTCCCCAGGATCCGTTCATTCATCACCTTCTGGGCCACCGCCAGCTGCCGCCGGGAGTTGATCCCCATGACCATGTCGAAATCCCCGGTTTTGATCCCGGCCACCGAGCGGCCCCGTTTCAGGCATTCCGCCAGGATGTCCGTCAGGTAGTATTCCCCCTGGGCATTGTCGTTCTTCAGGTTCACCAGCAGGTCGAACAGCAGGGGCAGTTCCACACAGTAGATCCCTGTGTTGATTTCCCGGATCTTCCGCTGTTCCGGGGTGGCGTCCTTTTCTTCCACGATCCCGGTCACCTGGCCGGCATCGTCCCGGAGGATCCGTCCGTAGCCGAAAGGATCCGGAGCTTCCGCCGTAAGCACGCTGACCCCGGCGCCGCTTTTCAGGTGGGTTTCATAGAACTTCTTCAGTTCCGCCCCTTCCAGAAGAGGCGTATCCCCGCAGAGGATCAGCGCCGTCCCTTTTGCATCTCCCAGCAGGTCCCGGGCCTGGAGCACCGCATGGCCGGTGCCCAGCTGTTCTTCCTGGACTGCCACCCGGGCCCGGGTTCCCAAAAATTCCGTCACCTGTTCGGAACCGAAGCCCACGATCACGATCTTGTCGTCCGCCCCTGCTTCGTCCGCTGCGTCCAGCACATGTTCCAGCATGGGCTTGCCGCTCAGTTTATGCAGGACCTTGGGGAGCTTGGATTTCATCCGGGTCCCCTTCCCTGCCGCCAGGATAATTGCCGCCAAATCTGCCATTCTTCCTTGCCTCCTAAAAATTACCGCAGTTCAATTTTGTAGCCCGCCTTGCGCAGGGTATCCGCCACTTCTTTGGAATGCTGCGCGTTCCGGGTCTCCACATCCAGTTCCACCCGGGTCACACCCAGGGGCACGGACCGGTCTGCCCGGTCGTGGTTGATGTAGAGGATGTTGATTTTCATTTCTTCCAGATAGCTGACGAACTTCAGCAGTTCCCCCGGCCGGTCCACCATCCAGGTGACCATCCGGACCCGCCGGCCGGTGCGCACCAGCCCCCGTTCGATGATCTGGGAAATGGTGTTCACGTCGATGTTCCCGCCGCTGATCACCGCAGCCGCCCGGTCGCTGCCCGGAACGATGTGGTGCAGCAGGGCTGCCAGAGGCGCTGCCCCGGCTCCTTCCACCACCATCTTGCCCCGTTCCAGCATCAGCAGCATGGCGGCACAGATGTCCTCTTCATTCACCAGCAGCATGTCGTCCACATATTTGTGGATCAGGTCCCAGGTGAGCTTCCCGGGGATCCCTACGGCGATCCCGTCGGCGATGGTCTTGCCCACCCCGTGGGTCACCCATTTGTTTTCCTTTTTGCACAGGTACATGGCCGGAGCCTGTTCCGTCTGGACCCCGTACACTTTCACCTTGGGGTTCACCTGCTTCACTGCCGCGGCGATCCCGGCCAGAAGGCCCCCGCCCCCTACCGGCACCACGATGCTTTCGATGTAGGGATTCTGTTCCAGGATCTCCAGGCCGATGGTCCCCTGGCCGGCGATCACCGCCGGGTCGTCATAGGGATGGACAAAATAGGCGCCGGTTTCCTTCTGGATCTCCTGGGCCTTGGCCAGGGATTCGTCGAAGGTCTTTCCGTAAAGCACCACGTCCGCCCCGTAGCCTTTGGTGGCTTCCGCCTTGGCCAGAGGCGCCCCTTCCGGCATCACCACCGTGGATTTGCAGTGGGCCATCCGGCTCCCCAGGGCCACCCCCTGGGCATGGTTCCCGGCAGAAGCAGCGATGATCCCCTTGGCCTTCTGTTCCTCGCTGAGGGTCATGATGCAGTTGGATGCCCCCCGGACCTTGAAGGACCCGGTGCGCTGGAGGTTTTCCAGCTTCAGGAACACGTCCCGCTCACTGATGGTGCTGAAAGTATGGTTGTGTTCCAGCGGGGTTTTGTGGACCAGCTTTTCCAGCCGCTCCTGGGCAGCCCGGATGGTTTCCAGGGTGATGGTTGTGTCTGTCATGGGAATCTCTCCTTTTTTGGGTATTGGGTACGGCAAAATATGATGGATCTGTTACAGCATTTCCGGGACGATGTCGATGGCTTTCGTCTCGTCATCCACCCCTTTCAGGGTCATCAGGGATGCATATTCGCTGACGATCTTCTTTTCCGGCTCCCGGCTGGCAATGAACAGGTAGGTGCCCACCACTTCGGCCCCCACTTCTTCCGCCAGTTCCTGCATGCCCCGGGCGGTGCCCCCCGCCCGCATGAAGTCGTCTACCACCAGTACCCGGCTCTTGGGGGCCAGGGCCTTCCGGGGCAGGCTCATGGTCTGGATCTTCTTGCTGGAGCCGCTCACATAGCTGATGGAAACCGCCGGGCCTTCAGTGATCCGGGCTTCCTTCCGGGCCATCACCATGGGGATGTTGAAGGCACGGGCAGTGGCCAGGGCCAGGGAAATCCCCTTGGCTTCCACGGTCATAATGTAGTCCGGCTGGAGTTCCAGGGTCCGCTGCATGATGATTTCCCCCAGCCGGAAGGAAATCTGGGGATCGAACAGCAGGTCGTTCATGTAGATCATTCCCCCTGGAAGCAGCCGGGCAGGGTCGTTGAGCCGTTTGGCCAGGGTCCAGAGGAATTCATTGTCTGCTTCAGGAGAATGATAGGGAATGAACCGGACCCCCCCGCTGGCTCCCGCCACGGTTTCGATGATTCCCAGATCGTAGGTGGACAGCCCGTTCCGGACAGTCTGGACATCTTCGCTGAGGGTGCTTTTGGCCACGGCGAATTTTTCACAGAAATAGCTGAAAGGAAACAGCTGAAAAGGATGATCGTTCAGTTCTTTGGTCAGTGCCACAATACGTTCCAGTCGTTTGATCCGTGCCATTATGCATTCCCCTCCTTATTGTTCCCTGCCTTCTGGTCAGCGTGTTCCTTTTCCTTGGCTTCGATGACCTTCAGCAGGGTCCGTTCCGCGTTTTCCATATGGGTCCGCACCGCCTTCTGGGCCTTGTCCACACTGCGCTGGGCAATGGCGTCATAAATGGCCTGGTGTTCCTTGATCATATCGTCCAGACGGCCGGGGTAAGGCATGGACCGGCCCCGGATGGCGGTGATCTGTTCCCGCAGGTTGCTGATGATGTTCATGCACCGGCGGTTCCGGCTGGCCTTGTAGATCACATCATGGAACGCCGTATCGTTTTCGATGATCCGGGGATAATCTTTGGCCGCCACCAGAGGCTTGTCCGCATCCAGCAGTGTCTTCATCTCCTTAATCTCGTCATCCCCGATCCGTTCCGCCGCCAGTCCCGCTGCCAGAACGTCCAGGGCCGTACGGATCTCGTACACTTCGTTGATGTCCTTGATGGAAATGTCCGCCACATAGGCGCCCCGCCGGGGGATCATCACCACCAGGCCCTCCAGTTCCATTTTCCGGATGGCTTCCCGTACCGGGGTCCGGCTGACCCCCATCTCTTCCGCCAGCTGAAGTTCCATCAGCCGCATCCCCGCCGGGAACTGTCCGCTGATGATGGCCTGGCGGATGTTGTCCACCACCACATCCCGCAGGGGTCTGTAATTGTCCAAAGGAATCTGTTTCAATTGCCGCACCATAATAAACTATGCCTCCTCAACCGTATGTGCCACTTCAAGTTGTATATCCTGCTGTCTCCCTGCCAGGCATTCTGCCGCCCGGGCCGCCGCCTGCCGGTCCGGGAAGATCCCGAACACCGTAGGGCCGCTGCCGCTCATCAGGGCCTTTTCCGCCCCCAGGGCCGTCAGTTCCTGTTTCAGCTCCTGGAGCACCGGATACCGGTTCACCGTCACCCGTTCCAGATCGTTGCCCATCCTGTCCAGGATCCCCTGCCGGTTCCCCTGGCGGATGGCATTTTCCAGTCCCCGGATGTCCAGGGGCACCCGGCCGGGGGTCCGGTCCATTTCCCCGTAGACCCAGGCGGTGGATACCCCCAGGTTCCGGGGTTTGGCCAGGACCAGATCCAGCCGGGGCACCGGGGGCAGGACGGTCATCTTTTCCCCCCGTCCCCGGGCCCTCTGGGTGCCTCCGTACAGACAGAAAGGAACGTCGCTGCCGATGCTGGCCGCCAGTTCCTCCAGGGCCTGCCGGTCCAGAGGCTGCCCGCAAAGGTCATTGAGCCCCCGGAGCACCGCCGCTGCATCCGTACTGCCCCCGGCCAGCCCTGCCGCCAGGAAGATCCTTTTGGTGCAGGCCAGGTGCCAGTTGACGGCCAGACCGGTTTTTGCGCTGAACGCCCGGGCCGCTTTCACCATCAGGTTGCTGCCGTCACAGGGCAGGTCCGGGTTGTCGCAGACAAGAGACAGTCCCTCCCCCGGGGCAAAGGAAACAGTGTCCGCCAGGGAAATGGACTGCATGATCATGTCCACCTGATGATAGCCGTCAGGACGGCGGCCCAGCACGCTGAGCCCCAGATTGATTTTACCATATGCCTTCCGCTCCATGGTTTGCTCCTTTGTCCATCAGGGGAAGTCCCCCCGCAAAAATGATTGTGTATTCTGTATTCATTTATTGTACCGTGAAAACCCATTTGCCGCAAGAGTTGACAGGGGTTTTTATGAACATTTTTTCAAAAATTTTTCACGAACGTTCTTTAATTATAATTTTCAGTCACCGTCTGTCGGAAATGTGGGGAACATGGTACAATGGGGGAAACGGCCTGGGGGCGCCTCTGTCAGCGGTCAGAGGACGGTGGTCAGCGGCCGGTGGAGGCCGGATGCCCTGGCATCCGGCTTCGAACCTATGCCCCTCTGGGCGGCCGGGTTGGGCTCGCCTGCGGCAAGCCCCTACGCCGTTGGGTCAGGGGATCACTGCGGCGATCCGGGGATCCCAGCCAGGCAACCCTTCGATGAACCCCGTTGTCCCCCACCCTCCGACCCTGACGCCGTAGGGGCGCGCCGCAGGCACGCCCTTCCCGGCCTCCGGTTTTCCTATATTTCCAGGAACCCGCCTTGTGGGTTCCTTCCAACTGCAAAACGGCCCTGCCGCTTTTCCCCATACACCGGGGCTGCCCTGCCAGCCCCCAAAGGAGGTCCTGCCATTGAAAAAAAACATCATCCGCTACTGCATCACCGCCCTGGGATGCCTGCTGATGGCCCTTTCCATCAACGCCTTCTTCGTCCAGCACCATTTCCTGTCCGGCGGCATCTCCGGGGTATCCATCATCCTGTACTACCTGACCGGCTGGCCCCCGGGGATCACCAGCCTGATCTTCAACATCCCCCTGTTCTACATAGCCTGGAAATTCATGAGCCGCCAGTTCTTCATCGACAGTGTCATCGGCACCGTGCTGTTCTCCCTGGCCCTGGACGGCACCGCCTTTGTCCAGGCCTACGTGAACATCCCGGACAAGCTCCTGTGCTGCATGGCCGGGGGCGCCCTGGGCGGCCTGGGCGGAGCCCTGGTGTACCGGTCCGAAGCCTCCACCGGCGGGGTGGACATCCTGGGCTTCCTTACCAAAAAATACTACAACATTTCCGTAAGCACCACCAACTTTCTCTTCGACTGCTGCGTCATGCTGGCCGCCGTGGTGTTCCTGGGGCTCACCCCGGTGCTCTACAGCCTGGTGCTGTTCTTCATCACCTTCAAGGCCACCAACCTGTTCATGGTGGGCTTCGACTACAAGAAACAGGTGATCATCGTGTCCACCCACGCGGAAGAGATCAGCCGGCGGATCATGGACGAAGTGAACCGGGGGGTCACCATCCTCCACGGAGAAGGGGGCTACACCCGCCGGCCCCTCCAGGTGATCCTGGTGGTGGTGAAGCTCACCCAGCTGGCCCACCTGGAAACCATCATCAAAGAAGTGGACCCTATGGCCTTCGTAACCATCCAGGACGCCAACAACGTGTTCGGCAGAGGCTTCACCCAGCCCAACCTGGATCTGGAAGAGGAGCGGAGGCTGAGGAAGTAGGGGCTGCTGCGCTGCAGCAGCCCTGTCAGCGGTCAGCGGCCGATGGTGGCCGGATGCCGGGCATCCGGCTTTGAACCTATGGCCCTCTGGGCGGCCGGGATGGGCTCGCCTTCGGCAAGCCCCTACAGCGTTGGGGTCAGGGGATCACTGCGGCGATCCTGGGAACGGGGTTGTCAAAGGATCCGTTTCCCTGACCGTTGAGATCCACCCCGATCCCAGCCAGGCGACCCTTCGATGAAACCCGTTGTTTTCCCCCCTCCGATCCTGACGCCGTAGGGGCGCGCCCCAGGCACGCCCTTCCCTGGCCTCCGATTTTCCTGTATTTCCAGGAACCCGCCTTGCGGGTTCCTTCCATCGACTAGAGCCTGGAGACTGGCTCCCGGACTTTTTCCGCACATTCCATGAACTTTTCCACCATGCTCCAGGTGCGGCCCTCTTCTTTCCATCCGAAACAGATGGGATAACTCATTTCCTTCCCCAGGGGCACCTCCACCAGATCCTTCCGCTGGTCCGGCTTCAGGAACCCTTCCACCAGGTAATCCGGAGAAAAACACACCCCTGCCCCGGCCACGCACATTTCCAGCAGCAGCTCCAGGTTGTGGGACTTCACCTTCTGCCGGGGCTGGAACTTCAGGCCCTTCAGGTACCGGGCCACCAGATACCCTGCCAGGTCCGCCTCGTCGGTCCGGAGGAAAGGACAGGCCTGGAGCACCCGGGCATCCCGGGTTTCCTGCAGCTTCCGGATCACCTGGTCCGTCCCTGCCCCATACTGCCGCTCCAGCAGCTTCCGGTCTGCCAGCAGCCGGATTTCCTCCTGCTGGATCACCCGGGTCCGGATCCCGGGGATAGCTTCAGGGAAATAGGCCACCACCAGGTCCGTCCCCCCTTCCTCCAGCTGCCGGAGCAGTTCCGCGTTGCTGTCCTCCCGGATCTCCACTTCCATCAGAGGATACCGGGCCTGGAATTCCCCCAGCACCCTGGGCAGCAGGATATGGCCTCGGGTATAGGCGATTCCCACTTTCAGCCGGCCCCGGTCCCGGTGATTGATGTCCTGGAAAGCCTGGCCCAGGGACCGGTATTCCCCCTGGAACCGCCGGGCATACTCCAGGAACACCTCCCCTCCGTAGGTCAGCTGCAGGGGCACCTTCCGGACAAACAGCCGGCACCCCAGCTCCTTTTCCAGCGCCGCGATCTGGCCGCTGAGAGTCTGCTGGGTAATGTACAGCCGGTCCGCCGCCCGGGAAAAACTGGCCTCCTGGGCCGTCATCAGGAAATACCGGATGGTGTTGAAATTCATGGAACTCTCTCCTTTCGTATTATCGTCTTTTACCTGTATTATATACTTTTATTAACAGTTTGTATACGATGATGAAAACTGGTACACTGCAGGTATCCAAGGTTGCGAAAGGAGCCCTTCTTATGGAAAACCGCGTCCTGCTGCTGTTCTGTCTCATCCTTCTGGCATTCGTCCTGTTCCAGGGTCCCCTGCTGGGTGCCCTGGTCCTGGGCTTCCTGCTGTTTGCCGGCTACGGCCTCCATCAGGGCCACAGCCTCCCTCATGTGCTCACCATGGCCTGGGAGGGGGTCCTGAGGGTCCGGACCATTTTCCTGGTGTTCCTGCTCATCGGCCTCCTCACCGGGGTGTGGCGGTCCGCCGGCACCATTGCCTACCTGGTCACCGCCGCCGGCCAGCTGATCCATCCGGCGCTTTTCCTGCTCCTGGCCTTCTGGCTCAACTGCAGCATTTCCTTTTTGCTGGGCACCAGCTTCGGCACCGCCGCCACCATGGGGGTGATCACCATGAAAATCGGCATCAGCCTGGGGATCCCGCCCCTGTTTACCGGGGGAGCCATCCTGTCCGGGGTGTATTTCGGGGACCGGATGAGTCCCGTTTCCACCAGTGCCCTGCTGGTGGCCGTCCTTACCGGCACCGACCTGTACCGGAACCTGCGGAACATGGCCCGTTCCACCCTGGTTCCCTTTGTCCTCTCCAGCCTGTTCTACCTGTCCCTGGGGTTCCTGTCCCGGCACCAGGGACAGACTGCGGCCCCTGCCGCCGCCCTGGCCAGCCTGTACACCTTCACCCCCCTGCTGCTGCTCCCTGCCCTGAGCATCCTGGTGCTGAGCCTGCTGCAGGTGCCGGTCAAGACCAACCTGGCCGTAAGTATCCTGCTGGCTTCCCTGCTCAGCCTGCTGGTCCAGCACATGTCTCCGGCCGCCCTGCTCCAGGTGCTGGTCTGGGGCTACCATGCTCCCGATCCCTCCCTGGCCTCCCTGACCGATGGAGGCGGCATCCTGTCCATGGTCCGGGTGGGGGCCATTGTGTGCCTTTCCTCCTCCTATGCCGGGATCTTCAAAGGCACCGGCCTCCTGGACGGGCTCCAGGAACGCTGCCTGGGCTGGGCCCGGAAATGGGGCTGCCAGACCGCCGCCACCCTCACCGCCCTGTTCACCTCCCTGATTGCCTGCAACCAGTCCTTCACCATCCTCCTGACCCACCAGCTGTGCCGGAAACTGCCCTGGACCCCGGAAAAGGCCGCCCTGACCCTGGAAGACACCGCCGTCCTCCTGGCCCCCCTGGTGCCCTGGTCCATTGCCTGCGCGGTGGTGCTGGAATCCGCCGGAGCTCCCGCCGCCTCCATTCCCCTGGCCTGCTACCTGTATCTGGTGCCCCTGTGGAATCTGTGGACGGAAAGACCCGGCTGACAGGAGAAAGGCCCTGTCAGCGGCCGATGGCGGCCGGATGCCGGGCATCCAGATTTGAACGTTTTTGCCCTCTGGGCGGCCGGGATGGGCTCGCCTTCGGCAAGCCCCTACAGCGTTGGGGTCAGGGGATTCTATCCGGTCGACAGGACCAGATCCCCGAAGGACCGATGCAGGCGGGCCGCCCGTATGGCCGGCCCACGTTCGCCGATCTGACGGAAGACCTCGTTGTCCATCCCACCCTCCGACCCTGACGCCGTAGGGGCGCGCCGCAGGCACGCCCTTCCCTGGCCTCCGGTTTTATACAATCAAAAGGACCTGGCTCATCCGGCCAGGTCCTATCCTGAAGCTTCCGACTTCCGACTAAAAAAGGGACTGTTGCACATGCAACAGTCCCTTTTTTTCCGTATCTTATTTAAACATATTGATGAACACCATCAGGATACCGGAGTTGCAGAAGTCCACGAACATGGCCCCTACCAGCGGTACCGCGAAGAATGCCCGGGGAGCCGGACCATAGTTGGCGGTGATGGCGCTCATGTTGGCCATGGCGTTGGGGGTTGCGCCCATACCAAAGCCGCACACGGCGGAAACTTCAACAGCCGCATCGTAGTCCTTGCCCATGGCGTTGAATACCACGAAGGTGGTGTAGAGAGCCATGAACACAACCTGTACAGCAGCGATGATGGCCAGAGGGCCGGCGATGTCGAACAGTTCCCAAATCCGCAGGCTCATCATGGCCAGGGACAGGAAAATGTTCAGACCCACATCCCCGACGGTGCCGATTTCCTGCATGGGAACAGGCAGCCCCTTGCAGTTATCGGAGATGTTCCGGATGATGGCAGCCACGATCATGGATCCGATGTATCCAGGGAACGTCAGGCCAACGCTGGTGAAGAACTTGCTGACGATGGTCCCGATACCCATGGCAACCAGGATTTCGCCGGTAGCCAGCATGAAGTTTTCCGGAGTCATGGCCAGGGTGGCATTTTCTTCCATGCTCTGGGCCTTTTCATTGGCCCCTTCCTGGTCTTCCTTGGTGCTGTGCAGATGGAATTTTTCCAACAGACGGTGAGCCACAGGGCCGCCCATCAGGGACCCGGAGATCAGACCGAAAGTAGCCATGGCGATGGCCACGGTGGTGGCACGGTCAACGCCAATCCCTTCCAGCATGGGACCGAAAGCCCCGGAAGTACCATGGCCGCCTACCAGAGGAATGGAGCCGGCGCACAGGCCCAGCAGGGGATGCAGGCCGGTAGCCTTGGCCAGGGATACCCCGATGATATCCTGGAAGGTGATCAGTACGGCGCAGATGATGGTCAGGATCAGTACATCACGGCCGCCTTTTTTCAGCAGGGCATAGCTGGCGCTGAACCCTACGCTGGTGAAGAACATGTTCATGAAGAAGCTCTGCTGCACCGTATCCAGTTTGATGGCACCGGTGCCCGCTTCGAACAGAGCCAGGTTGATCAGAGCGAACAGCACACCGCCGATAACCGGGTTGGGGATACAATAGGTTTGGAGAAATTTGATTTTCTGTTTGAGAAATTTACCCAAATAATAAAGTAAGATACCTACAGCCAAAGTTTGGTAAGAATTCAAGGCAAACATTTATTACGTTCCTCCTTTAAGTTCTGTTTTTTCCTACAAGGGTAACCAACACTTCCTCAAGCCGCGACCAGCTGCGTCCCCCCTGCCGGGACTCCCCCATCAGCTGTGCCAGTCCGACCATGCAAGTCTGTAAGGATTCATTCGTAAAATAATTGCTGTGCTGCATGGCCAGCTTCACCGCATAAGGGTGTATCTTCAGAGTGGATGCAATCGCGTCCTGTCGAGCACCTTTTGCCATCAGTTCCTTCACCTGGAGAAGCCGCCGCAAAGAAGCAAAGAGCCGGGATACGATCCCCGTGATCCCTTCGCTGCCGCTGGTGGTCCGTTCCTCTTTCAAGAGAGTCAGCACCTTATCCAGCTTCCTTTCTTCCACCGCATTCCCCAGAGCAAAGCCGGAGATTTCCGGCAATTGCGAGAACATCCGGGCCACATCCTCCTTCTGCCAGATCTTCCGGTCCCCTGCGTACAGGGCGATCTTGGCGATTTCCTGCTGCAAAAACAGCAGGGGCACCGTTTCCGCCGCCGATACGTATTCCTGGATCAGATTCATGGCATCCGGAGCGAACCGGGCTCCATAGGCCTCCGCCTGGCTCCGCAGCCAGGGCTGGAGCTGGTAGGCACGGACAGGGGCACATTCCACCACCGCCGCCTCCCGGCTCATGGTCTTGTAAAAAGACTGCCTTTTGTCCAGCTTGGTGCACAGGCAATAGACGTAAGAATACTCCGGCACATCCTTCAGCAGTTCCGTGAACTGCTCCAAAGGCGTGGCCGTTTTCTTCCTGCCCTTCCCTGCCGGCTTCCGTTCCTTCTTTTCCTTTTCGCCCAGCATCCGGGGGTCCTCAATGACCACCCAGTTGCCGCCCCCGAAAAAAGGGACGCTGTTAATGGCTTCCCGCAGTGCTTCCAGTTCAAAGTCCTTTTGGAAATTCCAGACCGCCGGTTCCGCATCCGGGGCAAAAGCCCGCTGGCGGAACGCCTGGCCCACGGCTTTCTTAAAGAACTCCTCCTCTCCCCAGGCGATGACAACATGGGGACACGCTGGATTTTTCCGCAGACTTTCCAGAAATACATCAGCCGTTGTATTCACATCGATCCACTCCTAGAAAAAATCTTGTTGCCAGCGATAACTATACCATACAGGACCCCTGCCGTCAAAAACCACCTTGATGGCGCCTCCCGTGTCCGTCCGGGCCACCGGGATGCCAAGCCCGTCCAGCCGCTCCAGCACCTCCCGGTGCGGGTGGCCGAACCGGTTCCCCCGGCCCGCCGAGATCACCCCCAGCCGGGGCGAAACCCCGGCCAGGAACTCCGGACAGGAAGAAGACCGGGAACCATGGTGAGAGACCTTCAGCACATCACTGCGGACAGCCCGGGCCGCCGCCCTCAGCTCCTCTTCCCCGGTAGCATCGCCGGTAAAAAGGACACTGTAAGGACCGGAAACCAGCCGGACAATCCCAGAGTTCTCATTCTCCCCTCCTTCCTTATATTCTGTGGGTGCTTCTACAATTTGTATTATACTCTTTTTTTTGCATATTTTCTGGTTTGTTTGCATTTTGTATACAATTTTTCTGTTTTGTCTAAATTGTTCCAATCGAAGCACTTTTGTTACTGTTTTAGTAGGAAATCCATCAGTTCCAGTCAGATCGGGGGCGGGCATCTCCCCTGTGGTTGCCAGCTGCGCTGGCTCGAAAAAAAAAACGCCCCTTTCGGGGCGCCAGTAATTCATAATCCAAAGTTCTGACAAAAGACTGCAATGCACGCGTACATTTTACAAATTGCAGAAATTAATAGGATTCTTTAAACGAAGAAGCCTAAAAAGTATCTATCTATGATCTACACTAGTAGAAATTCATTTAGTCCTTTAGACTATGAGAAAAGAAACCAATCTGTAAAATTTACAACAGCAGAAATTCATATGGTCCTTTAGACCTGCCGAGATGCGGAAAGACCCCGAGATCTACAACAGTAGAAATTCATATGGTCCTTTAGACTTTCCCAGATTCTGCTTGCATTCAATATCTACAACAGTAGAAATTCATATGGTCCTTTAGACATCCAAAGAGCCGCTCCCAGCAACTGAATCTACAACAGTAGAAATTCATATGGTCCTTTAGACATCAACAGCATGGGGATTGCTTTGGTATCTACAACAGTAGAAATTCATATGGTCCTTTAGACATCGAGGTTCTACTTTTGCCTTCCTGATCTACAACAGTAGAAATTCATATGGTCCTTTAGACGGGCAGGCAGCAGCAGACAGCAGCCAATCTACAACAGTAGAAATTCATATGGTCCTTTAGACCTAGGGAAGAATTGTCAACACGTTTTCATCTACAACAGTAGAAATTCATATGGTCCTTTAGACCAGGGACGCCTTCCCCGATCCCCGTATCTACAACAGTAGAAATTCATATGGTCCTTTAGACAAGAGTATATATATAGGCGACCAGACATCTACAACAGTAGAAATTCATATGGTCCTTTAGACCTGTCATTTTTTGACTGCCTCCTTGGATCTACAACAGTAGAAATTCATATGGTCCTTTAGACCCTTTATCAGTAATATAGTTATTAAAATCTACAACAGTAGAAATTCATATGGTCCTTTAGACGTTTTTGACACCCTGGATGCCCAAAGATCTACAACAGTAGAAATTCATATGGTCCTTTAGACAAATACACGGTCAAGGAACTGCGGGAAATCTACAACAGTAGAAATTCATATGGTCCTTTAGACCTGGGCAACCGTATTGCCGTTTTCATATCTACAACAGTAGAAATTCATATGGTCCTTTAGACTGCTCCGGCAGCGGGCTTTTCTTATATCTACAACAGTAGAAATTCATATGGTCCTTTAGACCCGTCAATCTGCACACCTTCTTTGCTATCTACAACAGTAGAAATTCATATGGTCCTTTAGACCTACTCCCGCAAATGCAAATATTTCGTATCTACAACAGTAGAAATTCATATGGTCCTTTAGACTAAGGAATTCATGGTGCTTCCCAATATCTACAACAGTAGAAATTCATATGGTCCTTTAGACGGAGAGCCGGGCATCGATAGCATCCAATCTACAACAGTAGAAATTCATATGGTCCTTTAGACCGAAATGCTTTCGACCCTTTTCCGTAATCTACAACAGTAGAAATTCATATGGTCCTTTAGACTCTCTGATAGATGAACTGATGAATTTATCTACAACAGTAGAAATTCATATGGTCCTTTAGACTACAATGTTAGGGCTGTAACCATCCTATCTACAACAGTAGAAATTCATATGGTCCTTTAGACGCGTTTTGCTGTCGTTCCTGCTTTTTATCTACAACAGTAGAAATTCATATGGTCCTTTAGACTTTTATAAAATCGCTTGACTTTATATAATCTACAACAGTAGAAATTCATATGGTCCTTTAGACGGTTGGGCTGTCTGGATTGCTCGATATCTACAACAGTAGAAATTCATATGGTCCTTTAGACACGTGCACGTTTACCCAATAATTCATATCTACAACAGTAGAAATTCATATGGTCCTTTAGACACTGGTACTATTACCGTGACTCCTAAATCTACAACAGTAGAAATTCATATGGTCCTTTAGACGGCAGCCCCTACGCCGCCGATCTGGGGTCCAGATTAATCCGAACATCCTGCTCTGCAAAGATACGAGAAAATCAGTCCATCATTACTATTCTCTTTATGGAAAGCTGGACCAATGGACTCTGGACACCATGCAGGAGCTGGGAGAATCAAAAGCACAATACGGACACAGGACGATTGATTTTTCCCGATTACACCATTTTCGATTCAAGACAGAACTTAAAGCAGTTATGCTGTACTGGCTGTTTGAAAAAAAACTGAAACCTGTTTCCTTTATCTCAAATTATTTTAAATCGTACATAAATCTACTGCAGTTTTTTAATTCATACCCGGATGAAGAACCTTTTTCTTTGCGAGAAAGCCTCCCAGTCAAGGCAGGAGCATTTAAAAGATACATGCAAACTCGGATGAGAGGAGCTTTTCCCCTAAAGGATTTTTTGGCCATAGCATATCGAGATTTTCATGACCATATCTATTGCGTCAATTACTATAACCGCTCCTATTGGAACTATCGGGATTTTAAAACCGTTCAGCCATTTTTTTCTTCAGCTTTTACATACAGTTCCATGGATTTTTCTCCTGTCCCAGATCACAACAGAAAACTGTTCAAGGAGTATATCCTGGATTTACTGACCAGCCATCCCCTTAGTTATTCTACAATTCACGGGCGCTATGGTATCATCCGAAGATATCTTCTATTTCTGAACAAGGAACCCGCCGAATCTGTATCAGTCTCTACTCTGCAAAATTTTATTGCACACATGAAAAAGCCAGAAGGCAAGCTGACATCGTTCAATGCCCGGATCAATAAGATTCGTCTTTTTTACGTTTTTCTTTTTCAGAGAGGCTATATCCAACATATTCCTTATATTTTTCAGGCTTCCATCAGAGGCACAGAACGTCCCCATTCTTTTCATCCTCTTTCAAAAGTTGTCATTCAACAATTGTTCCAGGCGTTGCCTCAATTTCCAGAACAATTACGTCTGATGCTGATGATTCTGTATTTTACTGGAATGCGCTGCAGTGAGTGTCTTACCTTGAAGCCCCACTGTTTTACAGAAGACCATGGCAAATACTATATTCACTATTATCAGCCCAAAATGCTGAAAGAAGTTGTCAATCCCATTCCTCAGGAACTTTATGGGTATCTGTACAATTACGAACAAAAACTCTTGAAAACAGATCCTCAGACACCTCTGCTCTTTCCTCGTTTGCCTGGCATCGGATGGAGATCACAGCACTTCGGGTACACCGTAAATAAATTATGCAGACAATTTAAAATTACAGAGGCGGATGGCTCGCCCTATTATTTCAATGCCCATGCTTTTCGACATAACTATGCTTTACGCCTGGTCAACCAGGATGTCCCCTTTCTGACCATCCAACAGTTACTGCATCACAAATCACCTGAAATGACTCTAATCTATGCTCAGATTAACGAAGAAAAGAAGAAAAAACGATATCTGGAATTCTGCAACCGGATTGGACAAAAGACTGCCTTTTTAAACGAAGAAGAGAAAAATATTGATGACAACCTGCATTGGATGCGCTATATGATTACCCAAACTCTCCCAAATGGATACTGCAGCCTTCCTGTCCGGCTGGGAAGCTGTCCTCACGCCAATGCCTGCCTTTTCTGTGATAAATTCCGCACTACGAAGGAATTTCTTCCGATGCTGGAATATCAGCTGATTAAAACAAAATCCCTGATCAGAATGCTTCCACAAAAAAAAGAAGTCCAAAATCGACTTTCTGAAACAGTTAAGATTCTCCAGTCGATAATCAGTCATCTGCAGGAGTAAAAGCCATGAACACCGGTAATCTGTCAAAAAAAATTTCATCAGAAAAAAGCCTTACAGAATATCTCGAAGGAGATATCTGGTATCTTTCCCAGATTCCTCTTTTTCGCCAATTGACTGAGAAGAATAATATAAAACGGAACTATGGATTTTCTTTAATCGATTTTACGTTGATCGATAATCCCGTATTCCGCAAAGAAATACGGAATTATGTCATAGAAGAATTGTCCAGCGGACACAAAAGTTTGCTGAGTTTCTCCCATGACTGGTACCGATTTAAAATCATCATCCGATTTTTGAATACTTTATCCATAGGTGGATCTCTTCTCCAGTATTCCTACCAGGAACTGATTCAGGGATTTAGGCACTATTTAACAGAACACAATTACAGTACGGTAGGCCAGATCAAGGTTGTTGTGGAAAACCAGACCAAAAAGACCTACCATGTACCTGCGGATAAAATCTACGAAATCAGACGAATTTATCATTATGTACAGGAAAAGCATAAAAAGGCCGTACCTGAATGGGAAAAAGATATCTGGGACGTAGAAGCCCTGCCTTTTCATATTGAAAAATCCAAGAGCCGGAACAGACGAATCCTGAATTTTACCAATATTTTTCCACTTTCTTTTCGAATCTCGGCCAAGCAGTATATCCTGGCCCGGCTCAAGCTGCGCAAATACAGCACCGTATGCGATGACATGAAAGCATTGAAGGAATTTTCTTTGTTTCTCCAACGTGATTACAAAGATTTGACATCACTGGAACAGGTCGACCGACCTGTCATCGAATCATATATTTTGTATCTGAAAGGCAAATGTCTGGCCCCCATTACGTTTAAACAACGGATTGGATTCTTGCGCACGTTCTTTGAAATGGGTGCATATATGGAAATCGCTCATATGCCCCATGAAAATTTGATTTTCCGAAATGATTACCGAAAAAATATTCGTTTGCTTCCAGAAGTAATCCCTGAAATTGTACTGGACCAACTCCATCAGTATTTGTATCAGCTTCCCAGACCGGTACAGATCTGCACGACACTGTTGGAAAATATAGGAATGCGGCCCAACGAAATTTGTCAGTTGAAATGGGACTGTCTGAAAATAGACAGCAGCGGTTATGCGTATCTGGAATATTTCCAGTCCAAAACCCAATGTTTCAATCGTATCCCTCTTTCAGACCAATTGACGGACATAATTAAAGAGCAGCAGCAAAGGACTTTGGAACAGTTCGCTGCTCCCCAATACCTGTTCCAAATCAAGGAGGATAAACCAATAGGCCAGGAAACCATCGCCCGTTGGCTGAATTTGCTGTCTTACAATAATCAGATTACGGATCAAACTGGTAAAATTTACCGATTTAAACTGCACCATTTCCGACATACCGTTGCTACCCGTTATGCCCGGGAAGGTATGTCCCCAGGAATGCTCAGGGAAATGTTGGGACATAAATCCATTCGGGCCATGATGCATTATATTGAATTGCACAAGACCCTGAACAGTCAAAAAGTATTGGAATTTGAAAAACATGAGAATCAATTTCTAAAAGACGCCCTGGGGCAAAATAGAATCCAAGATACCACCAAAGAAATTCCTTTGCCTTTTGGATTCTGCAACAGTACAGAGCTGTGTGAAACTGCTATGATATGTTATTCTTGTGGAATGTTCCATGCAGACGCCTTTGACAGTAAGAATCTGGAAAGATACTGCAACTGCCTGTCTGACTCTGAAAAACAGGCTGGATTGGAAGGTCACAAGAGAGAACAGGAAAATTACCATGCAATTCGAATGGCCCTGGAAAAACTTTTAAGGAGAAGAGTGAATGGATAAAACACGAGAAATCATCAAACTGGCCAAACAAAAAACAGAAGATAAAGTCGTTTTTGTTACTTCTGTAATCCATGACATGCAGACCCATCATAAGAAAATATCTTTCTACAGTGTGGCAAAAGAAACTGGTGTCTCCAAATCGTTTCTCTATTCCAATGAGCGACTTAAAAATATAATTGTCAGGCTGCGCAATGATCAGAAGAATGCCATTCTGGATGCCCCCGATTCAGAAACACTGATGGCCGCTCTCCGAAAAGAAAACAAGAGACTTCAGGCGGAAATCAAAGTACTGCAAAAGGATAAGCTGTGGAAAGAAAAATATGAAGACGCTGTAAGAGAAAATTCTCTGCTGAAAAAACGGATAGAGATTTTAGCCGGAAAACTCTATGAATGAAAAAGGCTCTGTCAGACATATGCTGGCAGAGCCTTTCTGTTCTGTTTATATTCTAGTTCCGGTCAGCCGCATAAAATGAATATTAAACAGATTCTGTTTAATATATGGAGTCCATCCAGGATAAGTCCTTTACGTAGTCCGATGGTTTCCCGTTGCCCCTTACCTGGATTCCAACAAATATGCTCCCAGATGTCAACAGCCTGGTCTGATGGACCTGTTGATAGCTGGGAGCATATTTGTTATAGATTTCCCGAAGGGGCAACGGACTTAAAATACCCGTACGCAACGTATCATGTCTGATCTGGGCTGCCTCTTTCAAAGATACACTCCAGATAAAGGCCAACCCTCCTTAAAAAAATCCGAAAAAATCCTCCCTGCCGTCTCTTATACAGTGTAAGGAGGCGGTGACATGGAAGCAATCAAACGGCAGGAGGTTCTGGAACTGGCCCGCAGGGCCCATGGGCACATCCGGAAAATCTACCTGCACTGGACGGCTGGAACCTATGACCAGCTGTTTCCGGACTATCACCTTCTGGTCCGGGGGGACGGGAGCCTGGTAACCAGTACCCGGGACTGGACCCGGATTCTCCCCCACACCTGGAACCGGAATACCGGTGCCCTTGGCATTGCCCTGTGCTGTGCCAAAGATGCCATGCTCTACGCAGACGGCACCTTCGACCTGGGGGATTATCCCCCCACTCCCCTGCAGGTGGAAAGCACTTCCATCCTGCTGGCCACCCTGTCAGATGTCTGGAAACTCCCTCTGGAGCCTGCCCAGATCATGACCCATGCAGAGGCTGCCGACCTGGACGGTTACGGGCCAAGCATGGCCGGGACGCCCGCTTTTGAACGGTGGGATCTGTGGAAGCTGAAAGACTATGACGGAATATGGCGCAGCGGCGGGGCGGTGCTCCGGGGCAAAGGACTGTATTATCAGTGGCTGAACAGAAGGAAGTCCTGATTCTTTCTTTCGCCGTCTCCCTGCAAGCCTTAAAAACGCGTTCTGGCGTTTTCTACCCATAGGCCATGTCCTATGTCACATAACGATTCTTTTCAAAGGAGGAAGGAAATATGGCAGTACAGAAGAACCTCACCGCAGTGACCCTGCAGCTGGAAATCAGCAACGGGGTGGACAAAAATGACCAGCCCAAATTCAAGAACATCAGCTACGAAAAGCTGTCCACCGATGCCACCCCTGAAAAACTGGCGGAAGTGGGCAAGGAATTCGGCGGGCTGATGGCAGAAGCTCCCAAGGGGATGTACATCGTGGAACGGCATACCCTGGAAGAAGTGGCGTAAAGGAGGTAGTGCACAATGGCAGATTCCAGAAAACTGGACCTGATTTTCAAGGACAGCGAAAAAGCGACCAAAAACATCCGCATCGTGAACCCCCGCTCTGACGTGGACCGGGAAATGGTGCTGCCGGTAATGAACAAAGTGGTGGAAAGCAAAGTCTTCCTCACCAAGAACGGCATTCCTGTGGAAACCATCCAGGGGGCCAAAGTGACCGATGTCAAGGATCTGTTGGCAGACGGAACTGACGAAGTCACCGAGGGCTAACCCATGGAGGACCTGTCCCTGCTGGCCGGCCAGGCTGCCCAGTACGGGTTCCCCATGGTCATTTCCTGGTACCTGCTGGTACGCATGGAAGAGAAACTGGAGAACCTGACCCAGAGCATCGAACGGCTGCGCATGGCAGTGAAAATGGAATAAAGACAAAGAGTGTTGTGAGCGATCACAGCACTCTTTTTTTGCGTGAAAAAACAACGTTTCTTTTAACAGCAAAACGTCCAGAGCCAGGCGGGGTACCGCTGAACGACCCTTGAGCGGAGCGTGAAGAAATTTTCGGTTTCGCTCATCCGCTGGGAGCCTCGTTCAAGCGCCAGCGCGTTGGCGGGAAGCGGATTCGAATGGCGAGGCCGAAAATTTTAGCGACGGGAAGCGGCGTCGGGCAGGGGTGCCCCGCCTGGCGGTGATTCCATGCCGTCCCCTGCACGTTCAAAGGCAATAGCGAAGCGTTTGGCATCCTTTTGCTGCCGCCCCGGAACTGGCCATGCGGCAGCTTTTTATTGGGTAGAAACCGCAGCTGCGGTTTCTGTCCTTTTGCCGGTTGACCGAGGCTGGACATTTCTCGTCTTGCATTCCTCCTCCATCTCCGTTACACTGGTACCATAAACAATCGAGGTGACAATTTTGGAACGGGATTATTTGGTTACGGACCGGCCCATGAAGGCCCTTTTTGTTTTTTCCCTCCCCATGATTCTGGGGAACTTCTTCCAACAGCTGTACAACACCGTGGATTCCGCCATTGTGGGGCGGTATGTGGGCGAACAGGCCCTGGCGGCAGTGGGGGCATCCTATGCCCTGACCACCGTGTTCATCAGCATCGCCATCGGCGGGGGCCTGGGAGCCTCAGTGCTGGTGAGCCGGTTTTTCGGAGCCCATGCCTATGACCGGATGAAAGAATCCATTTATACGGCATTTGTGGCCTTTCTGGTGCTCAGCACCGTGCTGGGGGCTTTCGGGTATGTTTCCAGCCGGCAGATCATGGCCTGGCTGAAGACCCCGGCAGAATCCCTTGCCATGGCGGATGTGTACCTGCAGATCTATTTCCTGGGGCTGCCCTTCCTCTTTATGTACAATATCATCTCCGCCACCTTCAACGCACTGGGGAAATCCCGGTACCCCCTGGTGTTCCTGATCTTTTCCTCCCTGCTCAACGTGGGCCTGGACATCTACATGGTCCGGAACCTGGGCTGGGGGGTAGCCGGGGCTGCCTGGGCCACCCTGATTTCCCAGGGGATCTCGGCGGTGCTGTCCTATGGCGTGTTCCTCCGGCTGATCCGGCCCCTGGGACAGGCCCCCCGGTATTTCAGCCTGGATCTGTTCCGGAAAATGGGCTCCATTGCCCTCCCCTCCATCCTCCAGCAGTCCATCGTATCCATCGGCATGATGCTGGTCCAGAGCGTGGTGAACAGTTTCGGGGCAGCAGCCCTGGCGGGATTTTCCGCGGCCATGCGGATCCAGTACTGCTGCACCGTGCCCATGAACGCCATCGGCAACGCCATGAGCCCCTACACCGGCCAGAACCTGGGAGCAGGACGGAAAGATCGGGTGATCGAAGGGTACCACAGCGCCAACAAGCTGGTGGTCCTCTATGCCCTGGTGATCCTGGTGGTGCTGGAAGGGTGGAACGAGCCCATTATCCGGTTCTTCCTGGGAGACAAGGCCTCCCCCACCGCCCTGGCCACCGGCACCTCTTTTTTGCAGTTCGTGGGGTTCTTCATCAGTATCATCGGGTTCAAGATGGCAGTGGACGGAGTGCTCCGGGGGGCCGGAGACATGAAGCTGTTCACCCTGGCCAACCTGACCAACCTGGCCCTGCGGGTGGTGATTTCCGTAACCCTGGCCCCCCTGTTCGGCATCCAGATGGTATGGATGGCAGAACCGGCAGGCTGGGCCGCCAACTGGGCCATTTCCTATTACGAGTACCGGACGGGAAAGTGGGAAGGGAAGGTGAAGGTGTGAAAAAAGCCGCCCCTGAGGGTGGCTTTTTTGTCAACGGTCAGCGGCCGGTGGAAGCCGGATGCCTGGCATCCGGCTTTGAACGTTTTTGCCCTCTGGGCGGCCGGGACGGGCTCGCCTGCGGCAAGCCCCTACAGCGTTTGGGGTCAGCGGATCATCACGACGATCCTGGGAACGGGATTGTCGGGGAATCCGTTTCCGGGACCGTTGTTATCCACTCCGATTCCAACCAGGTGACCCTTCGATGAAAACCGTTGTTCCCCCATCCTCCGACCCTGACGCCCATCCCGGCCGCCGGTTTTCTCCATTCAAAAAGGACCTGGACAAAAATCCAGGTCCTTTCCTTTGGCCATTGACCCTTGGCCCGCGACCAGCCTGCCTCCGGCAGGTCTTTATTTCTTCGGTGCGGCTTCGGGATGATTCTTTAAATAGGTGTCGTTCTGGGCGATTACGTCCAGGAACACCAGGGGTTCTTTCTTTTCGTTCCGCAGGCCGTGGGACTGACCGGGACGGGCGATGGTCACATCCCCTGCCTTCACCACCGTTTCCTTGCCGGTGCCGTCGGTGAAGATCCCTTCCCCGGATACGATGATATAGGCGTCTTCATTGAAACCGTGTTTGTGGCAGCCGATGGAAGCACCCTTTTTCAGGGTCAGATAGCAGATTTCCTTGATGGCAGAATCCGGGGCGGCCTTGTCCCGGGCAAAGGCGAATTTCCCGTAGGCAGTGCCCTTCCCTTTGGCTACATCCTGTTTGTCAAAGGTAAACAGATCGCCTTTGTGGTACACCTGTTCATCAGGTTTGAAAGGAGAATCCGGGGATCCGGCGGCAAACACCGTACCACCCATAAGGGTGGCACCCAGAGTCAGCAGCAAAGCCAGTTTTTTCAGTTTCATGAAAACCCCTCCTCATAAAATTCAAAATAATTGCATATTTATTGTAGCACTTTGTCCGGTCAGCGGCAATGGGTAACGGTAAAGGGGCAGCGGCCGGCGGAAGCCGGATGCCCGGCATCCGGCTTTGAACGTTTTTGCCCTCTGGGCGGCCGGGACGGGCTCGCCTGCGGCAAGCCCCTACAGCGTTTGGGGTCAGGGGATCATCACGGCGATCCGGGGATCCCAGCCAGGTGACCCTTCGATGAAAACCGTTGTTCCCCCACCCTCCGACCCTGACGCCGTAGGGGCGGGCCCCAGGCACGCCCATCCCGGCCGCCGGTTTTCTCCATGCAAAAAGGACCTGGACAAAAATCCAGGTCCTTTCCTTCGTCTGCTGACCGCTGACGGTGCTGCTGCCAGAGCAGCCGCACCTCACTTGCTCTCAAAAAACGCCTTGTACGCTCGGTAGGTTTCGTAGGCATCGGCTTTGCTCAGCAGGTCGTAGGGGGAATGCATGCTGAGCATGGCGGTGCCGCAGTCCACCACTTCGCAGCCCCAGTCCGCCAGCATGTAGGCAATGGTGCCGCCCCCGCCCTGGTCCACTTTCCCCAGTTCCCCGATCTGCCAGGCCACCCCGGCTTCGTTGAAAATGGTCCGGATTTTCTGGATGAACTCGCTGTTGGCGTCGTTGCTGCCGCCCTTGCCCCGGGCCCCGGTGTATTTGGTAAGGGCCACCCCGTAGCCCAACAGGGCCGAGTTGTCCTTTTCCGTCACTTCCGGGAACATGGGATCCAGGCAGCTGTTCACGTCCCCGGAGAGCATTTCGCTGTTTTCCATGGTCTCGTAGAAGTCCAGCAGGGTGCCCCGGTTCTGCAGGGCCAGCAGCTTCATGACGAACTTGGCGAAATAGGAGGACTGCATGCCGGTGTTCCCGTAGGACCCGATCTCTTCCTTGTCCGCAAACAGGGCCGCCTGGGTCTTTTTCCCGGCCCGGGCGTCCAGGATGGCTTCCAGGTTGGCGTAGGAGCACACCCGGTCGTCCTGGCCGTACCCGGCAATGAGGGACCGGTCAAAGCCCACATCCCGGCTTTTCAGGGCGGGCACCAGTTCCAGTTCCGCTGTGGTGAAGTCCTCTTCCTCCACCCCATAGGTTTCCTTCAACAGGTCCATCAGGGCGTCCTTCACCTTTTTGTCCTTGTCCGTATGGGTGCCGATCACCGCCTGGAGCTGTTCCCCGGTGACCCCTTCCGCCAGGGTCTTCTTCATCTGGTCCTGGGCCATGTGGATCAAAAGGTCCGTAATGTAGAACACCGGATCCTTTTCGTCCATGCCGATGTTCACTTCGATTTTCTTCCCTTCTTTGGTGTGGATCACCCCCACCAGGGCCAGAGGGATACAGGGCCACTGATACTTTTTGATGCCCCCATAGTAATGGGTCCGGAAGTACACCACCCCGTCCTGTTCGTGGACCGGGTTCCCTTTCAGGTCCAGCCGGGGAGAATCGATGTGGGAGCCTACGATTTTCAGCCCCTCATGGACCGGTTCCTTCCCGATCACCGCCAGGATGCAGGCCTTGCCCTTCTGATTCCAGTACACCTTGTCCCCGGGTTTCAGGGCTGCGGCCTCATACAGAGGCTTGAACCCGGCGGCTTCCGCCTGTGCCAGGATCTCCTTTACGGCCAGCCGTTCGGACCGGGCCTTGTCCAGGAAGGCTTTGTACCGTTCCCCGTAGGCCAGGGTCTCTTTCCGTTCTTTTTCGTCCATCCGCGCCCAGGCGGATTCTTTTCTGCTGTAGGGTTCCTTCATATTGAAAAACCTCCATTCATTCACTGTACTGTGCCCAGTATACCATATTTTCCCCGGTTACAGGCTTTCCTTTGTTTTCAGGATCCGGTACAAAGACCGGTCCACCTGGTCCTTTGGCAGCTTTCCTTCCCGGATGGCCGCGGCAATGGCCTGGTGGACCTTCCGGATGGCTTCCGGGTCGTGGCACACCATCACCTGATCCGCCCCGGCCAGCAGGGCCCGCACCGCCGCTTCTTCCAGGGGCCAGGACCCGGCTATGGCCCCCATGGTCAAATCATCGGTCATAATGATCCCGTCGAAATGGAGCCGGTTCCGGAGCAGATCCCCCATGACCTTCCGGGACAGGGAGGCGGGCCAGTCCGGATCCAGGGCCGGATAGTCCACATGGGTCACCATCATGGCGAACCGGGATTCCGGGAACTTTTCCAGGGCCTCCCGGAAAGGCAGCAGGTCTTCCCGCTCCAGGGTTTCCCGGCTGGCGGAGACGGTGACCCGGCCTTTGTGGGTGTCTTCCTGTCCTTTCCCCAGTCCGGGGAAGTGCTTCACACAGGCCATGAGATGGACCTGTTGGTATCCGGCCAGGGCCCTTTCCACGAATTTGGCGGCGGTGGCAGGATGACTGCTGTAACTGCGGCCGGCCCCGCTGCCCACGTCCGCCACCGGGGCCAGGTTCAGGTTGATTCCCAGCTGCTTCAGCTGACGGCCGGTTTCCGCCGCCCACTTCTGTGCCATATCCGGGTTCCCGGTGGCCCCGATGGCAGCCTGGGAAGGAGGTGCCGGCAGGGTATCCTTCATCCGGGCCACCTGTCCCCCCTCTTCGTCCAGGCCGATGAACAGGGGTATATCCCCGGACAGGTCCTGGAGCCGGCCGGTCAGGGCCTTTACCTGGGCCGGGTTTTCCATGTTCCGGTCAAACAGGATCACCCCACCGTAGGGATGGTCCTTCATTTCCTGCTGGAAGGCCTGGGAAGGGGTCCGGCCCTCCAGACCCACCAGCATCAATTGCCCGGCCTTTTCTTCCGGAGTCATGGCGGCGATTTTTTCGGTGATGGGGTCCGGCTTCGCCGGTTGGCCGCTCCCCGGCCCTTCAGGAAGACGGGGCCGCCGCATCATCCCCCCAAAAGCCACCAGGAAAATACAGAGTATACAAAACCAGAGTTTTTTCATTTTCTTCCCTCACAACAAAAAGAACCCGTCTGCAAAGGCGGGTTCTTTCCTTCGGCCGCTGACTGTGGACAGCTGACCGTTGACAGGCTGCGCAGCAGCCTTATTTGTTCATAAACACCGGTTTCCGTTTTTCCAGGAACGCCTTCATGCCTTCCTTCTGGTCCAAGGTGGCGAAGCAGGTCCCGAAGACCTGGGCTTCGTAGCTGAGACCGGAATCCAGGTCCATGGAAAGGCCCCGGTTGATGGCATCCTTGGCACTGGCAATGGCAATGGGAGCCTTTTTCATGATCTTCCGGCACACTTCTTCGCAGGTGGGGATCAACTGATCCGGTTCCACCACCCGGTTCACCAGGCCGATCCGATGGGCTTCTTCCGCATCCACCATAGCCCCGGTGTAGATCATTTCCTTGGCATAGCCTTTGCCGATGAGCCGGGCCAGGCGCTGGGAACCCCCGAACCCGGGGATAATCCCGTAGTTCACTTCCGGCTGGCCGAACTTGGCGGTAGTGGAAGCGAAACGGAAATCGCAGGCCAGGGCCAGTTCGCAGCCCCCGCCCAGGGCATAGCCGTTGACGGCGGCCACAGCCACCACCGGCAGTTTTTCAATGGCATCGAACACATCATGGCCCAGGTTGGAGAAATCTCTCCCTTCCACGGCAGTCATGGTGCTCATGGCCTTCAGGTCAGCCCCGGCCACAAAGGCCTTTTCTCCGGCGCCCCGGATGATGACAGCCTTCACCGCCGGATCCGTGGCCAGTTTCCCGAAGCAGTCCTTCATTTCCACCAGGGTGGGGGTATCCAGGGCGTTCAGGTATTTGGGACGGTTCACGGTAACCGTGGTCACCCCGTCGTCCGCAATTTCCACCAGCAGATTTTTGTAGTCATACATGGTTTGACACCACCATTCAGCTTATTTGTTGTAGTCGTAGAAGCCCTTGCCGGTCTTCCGGCCCAGATAGCCGGCTTCCACCATCTTTCTCAGGAGAGGAGCCGGACGGTATTTGGGATCCCCAAAGCCCTTGTACAGCACTTCCATAATGGCCAGGACCGTATCGTTGCCGATCAGGTCGGACAGAGCCAGAGGCCCCATGGGATGGTTGAAGCCCAGTTTGGCCACAGCATCGATATCTTCAGCGCTGGCAACCCCTTCGCTGAGGGTGAAGATGGCTTCGTTGATCATGGGGATCATGATCCGGTTGCCCACGAACCCGGGAGCATCGTTGACCTTTACAGGGGTCTTGTCCAGGGCTTTGGCCAGTTCGTACACCTTCTGGAAGGTTTCTTCAGAGGTGCCCAGGCCCTTGGTCACTTCCACCAGCTTCATCACAGGAGCCGGGTTGAAGAAGTGCATGCCGATGAATTTGTCCGGACGGGAAGTGCCGGCAGCCAGCATGGTAATGGAAACGGAAGAGGTGTTGCTGGCGATGATGGCGTCTTTGGGCATCTTTTCGTCCAGTTCCTTGAAGATGCTTTGTTTGATCTTGATGTTTTCCGTAGCGGCTTCGATGGCCAGATGCACATCGCAGGCTTCGGGAGTCAGATCCACAACCCCGTGGATCCGGGCCATGGTGGCTTTTTTGTCATCTTCGGTGATCCGGCCTTTGGCCACGCTGTGGTCCAGGCTCTTTTCGATCTTGGCAATGCCCCGGTCAACGAATTCCTGTTTGATGTCCCGGAGGGTCACTTCCACACCATGTGCAGCCATGACCTGTGCAATGCCGCTGCCCATCTGGCCAGCGCCGATAACCATAACTTTCTGCAGTTCCATAACAAAAAATCTCCTTTACGTTGGTATAGTGAGAAATCCTGCATCCACAGAAGGACTTCTCGGAAATTCCTTCTGTGCAAAGGAAGGGCTGGCAAAAAACCAGCCCTCCTCATGGTCCTTCTTTTCAGAAGGGATTATTTTTTCTTGTCTTTCAGCAGGGCACGGGAGGTTACGATCCGCATAACCTGGTTGGTGCCTTCGTAGATCTGGGTGATCTTGGCGTTCCGCATGTACCGTTCTGCAGGGTAGTCCACGGTGTAGCCGTAGCCGCCGAAGATCTGTACAGCGTCGGTGGTCACTTCCATGGCCACGTCGGAGGCGAAGCACTTGGCCATGGCGGCAGCTTCGGAATAAGGTTTGCCTTCGTTCTTCAGCATGGCGGCATGGTATACCAGATACCGGGCAGCTTCGATCTTGGTGGCCATGTCAGCCATCATGAACTGGAGAGCCTGGAATTTGGAAATGGGCCGACCGAACTGTTCCCGTTCCTTGGAATATTTCACGGCAGCAGCCAGGGCGCCTTCAGCAATACCCAGGGCCTGAGCAGCTACGCCGATACGGCCGCCGTCCAGGGTTTCCATGGCGATCTTGAAGCCTTCCCCTTCTTTGCCCAGCAGGTTTTCTTTGGGGACTTCGCAGTCTTCAAAGATCAGTTCTGCAGTGATGGAGGTGTGGCCGCCCATTTTGTCTTCGATCTTGCCGAAGCGGAAGCCGGGCATGCCCTTTTCCAGGATGAAGGCGGAAATGCCGTGTACACCCTGGCTCTTGTCGGTCATGGCGAATACCACATAGGTATCAGCTTCTTTGCCGTTGGTGATGAAGATCTTGGAGCCGTTCAGGATGTATTTGTCGCCTTTCAGCACAGCCGTGGTCTGCTGAGCGGAAGCATCGGTCCCGGCGGAAGGTTCGGTCAGGCCGAAAGCCCCTACATGGGTGCCTTCTGCAATGGGAGCCAGGTATTTTTGTTTCTGTTCTTCGGTACCGAACATGTAGATCGGGGTAGCGCACAGGGAAACGTTGGCACTCAGGGTGATGCCGGTGCCGTCATCCACCTTGGACAGTTCTTCCACAGCCAGGATGTAGCTCAGTACGTCCAGGCCCATGCCGCCGTATTCTTCCGGGAAGCAGATGCCGCAGAAACCGGCTTCGCCCATCTTGTCGATAAGCTTCCGATCCCAGATATGGTTCTTGTCTCTTTCTTCAACGGTAGGAGCCAGGAATTTTTGAGCAAATTCCGCAGCCATGTCCTTAATCATCTGTTGGTCTTCAGTCAGGTTGAAATCCATAGTATTTGTACCTCTTTCCTTTTGAATGATAGATGATGAAAGGG
Source organism: Acidaminococcus sp. HCP3S3_H5 (assembly GCF_052122235.1). Classification (NCBI taxonomy): domain Bacteria; kingdom Bacillati; phylum Bacillota; class Negativicutes; order Acidaminococcales; family Acidaminococcaceae; genus Acidaminococcus; species Acidaminococcus sp. HCP3S3_H5. The sequence goes on along the minus strand of NZ_JBQKCS010000007.1, from coordinate 114,862 downwards.
AACCCCGCTCAGAAAGCAGCGCTCCCTGAACTTCTTAGAGCATTTCCACAACCGTGGCAGTGCCCATGCCGCCGCCGATGCACAGGGTGGCCAGGCCCAGTTTCTTGTTTCTGTGTTTCAGGGCATACAGCAGGGTGACCAGGATACGGGCACCGGATGCACCGATGGGGTGACCCAGGGCGATGGCGCCGCCGTTGACGTTGGTCTTGTCCCAATCCAGCTGGAGTTCACGGCCTACTTCCACAGTCTGGGCTGCGAAAGCTTCGTTGGCTTCCACCAGATCCATGTCTTTCACTTCCAGACCGGCTTTGGCCAGTGCCTTCCGGCTGGCAGGGATGGGCCCGATGCCCATGATGGCAGGATCCACACCGGCAGAAGCGTAGGAAACGATCTTGGCCATGGGCTTCAGACCCAGTTCCTTGGCTTTGTCAGCGGTCATCAGTACCAGAGCGGCAGCCCCGTCGTTCAGGCCGGAAGCGTTGCCGGCGGTAACAGTGCCGCCCTTCTTGAAGGCCGGGCGCAGTTTGGCCAGGACTTCCATGGTGGTTCCTTCTCTGGGGAATTCATCGGTATCGAAGACTTTTTCGCCTTTTTTGGTTTTAATGGTCACAGGGACGATTTCTTCCTTGAAAGCGCCGCTCTTGATGGCTTCGATAGCTCTTGCCTGGCTGCGGGCGGCCACTTCATCCTGGTCTTCCCGGGTAACGCCGAATTTTTCAGCCACGTTTTCAGAGGTGATGCCCATGTGGTAGTCGTTGAACGCATCCCACAGGCCGTCCCGGATCATCACGTCGATCATTTTCTGGTCGCCCATTTTCAGGCCCCAGCGGGATTTCCCGGGAATGGTAAAGGGAGCGTTGGACATGCTTTCCATACCGCCGGCCACTACAATGTCGTTGTCCCCGGCCAGGATGGACTGGGCACCCAGTTCCACGCATTTCAGACCGGAACCGCAGACCTTGTTCACGGTGAAGGCAGGGACTTCCACCGGCATGCCGGCGAAGATGGCGGCCTGACGGGCAGGGTTCTGGCCCAGGCCGGCCTGGAGCACGTTCCCCATAATCACTTCATCCACCATTTCCGGTTTCACGCCGGCTCTCTGCAGGGCTTCCTTGATAACAATGGCGCCCATCTGAGGAGCGGACAGCGGGGTCAGGCTTCCGCCGAACTTACCGATAGCCGTTCTTACAGCACTTACAATGACAACTTCACGCATTTTCAAACCATCCCTTCTAGTTTTGAAATTGAAGCAAACAGTGTCAATCAGCCCGGCAGGACCATGAGGTAAGGGTTCCAGGACCCTGCCGGACTGGTTGGATCAGGAAAAATGCATTCAGGGTTTACTTATGGACTTGATTATACACTAATTATAGCGCAAAGGGAAGCCCCCGGTTTTCTGAAAATTGGCTTTTTACCATCGGATGAAAAAATTTCGAAAAAATGTCCATACCAGCAAAGCCCCCAGTCCCACCAGCAGGAAGCCCACCAGGGTGGGCAAAAGCAGCACCACGGCCAGGATCACCGCCGCTGCCGCCAGTACCAGCCGGCCGTTCAGCTTCACCAGTTCCCAGAGGGACCGCCATTTTTCCTTTTTGGCGGCTTTTTCCTGCTGCCGCCGGATATCCTCCTGGTCGTACACCTTCCAGTCTCCCCGGGGTTCTTCTTCGGTGCCCGTTTCAATGGTCATCCCGTCGAAGGCATCCCGTTCTTCCGCACTCATCACCTGGGCTTCCACATCCTCGTTGGGGGTGCCGCAGCCTGGACAGGCTTCCAGGTCATCGGGATATTCCAATCCGCAGTGTTTACAGATCATGGTCTACTACTCCTACGCATATCTTGAAAACATCATCAGGAACCCCATCTCGTTGAGATACCGGGGATCCGAAGGCTCCAGCTGCAGCCGGTCCCGGATTTCCGTATAGGCACGGGTCAGATCCCGGTGGGGCACTCCCCCGATTTCCGCCAGGAAAGGCAGTTTCCGGGCCGCCCGCTTCTCGTTGATCTCCAGGAAATTCTCCACCAGGGCCGCCGCCCACACCTGGGGCTCGTACTGGTACAGGGCAGGATACCCTTCCCGGAAATCCTCCCACATGTGCCGGACCAGCCTTACGTCGTTCTGGCCCCGGTCTCCCACCAGGAGGATCTCCTGGGCCAGGCACTCCACCATGTCCATGTCTTCCGCCAGAGGGCCGGGGATATAGCCCTGCTGCCTGGTTTCATAGGGGAACCGGCAGGCTGCCGGGTTCCGGGCCATTTTCAGCAGCAGGCTCCGGCACACCAGTCCGTGGCGGGCCATGAACTGGGGCCAGTCCGCCCCCGGGCACTGGACATCGTACCACCGGAGACATTCCTCCAGGAGTTCCCGGAGCCGTTTCCGGGCCAGGGGACGCAGGGTGCGGCTCTGGAGGCAATTCATGCCCATGCTCCGGTTGTAGAACACATGGCCCAGGATCACCCGGTCCCCCACCGGATCATCCCCGGTGAGATGGAAATTCAGGTTGTACATATCCCCGGTAAGGAAATCCCGGCACAGGAACCGGCTGTTGTCCATCATGTCCTCCACGGTGAACAGGGCCAAAAAGCCGGTGCTCAGTTCGTTGACCATCTGGGGATGGTCCGTGTCTCCCCACTGGCGGAACATTTCCAGGGGAGTCAGGTCGTTGCCTGTCAGGTGGTAATCCATCAGGAAATAATCCCAGAACCCCTGCCAGAAGTCCTCGCCCGGGTCGTTTTCCAGGTCCAGCATGCCCAGGGCCTGTTCATACAGGGTCAGGGCCCGCTGGAAATCCCCGTCGAATTCCTCCTTCTGGTAGAACCGGCGGAGCTCTTCCATGATCCCCCGGACCGCTTCCCAGGCGTTCAGGAACACCTGGCCTTCCGGAGGCGGGGCGCTTCTGGCCTCCCGGTCCTCTTCTCCCGGCAGGTAGTCCCCGTACTGGTCGATGATCCCCAGGGTGCCGTCGTCCCGGAGCAGCAGCTGGGCCGCCAGACGGGGGGCCAGGGCGCTGGCGATCCGTCCCTCCTGTTTCAGGAACAGGTAGAAGGACCCCAGGGTATCCAGAAAGTCCCGGACGGATTCACAGGACACCTGGAAATCCACCACGTTCCGGCCGCACCAGGCCACCAGATCCACAATGTCATCTTCTGTCATTTCATACAGATTGATTTCTCCGTTCTCTGCGTAGATGCACAGCATCAGCAGCTGGTTCCACTGATGCTGCATGGCGGCATCGGTGCTGCCCTGCCAGGCCAGATGGCGGAAATAGGCTTCCGCATCGGTCCGGGCCAGCACCTGGTCCCAGCCAGGGTCGTTGTTGTAAAAGGCTGCTATTGCGTCGTAGACATTTGCCATTGCTTCTCACCTTACTCCATCAAGATTTCCGTCGCTTTTCCGTCCGCGTTCCCCCGGTCAGAGGACACGGGAAGGACACAGGTCCACTACAGGGCACTGGGTGCACTGGGGCTTCCGGGCTTTGCACACCTTCCGGCCGTGCCAGATGAACCAGTGGTGGGCTTCCCCCCATTGGGCCCGGGGGATCAGTTCCATCAGGTCCTGTTCCACTGCCAGGGGTTCCTTGCCCTCTGACAGTCCCAGCCGGTGGGCCACCCGGAACACATGGGTATCCACGGCGATGGCCGGCTGGCCGAAAGCCACGCTGAGCATCACGTCGGCGGTCTTCCGGCCCACACCCGGCAGGCTCAGGAGACTTTTCATATCCTGGGGCACTTCCGAATGGAAGTCTTCCACCAGCTTCCGGCACAGACCCAGGATATTCCGGGCCTTGGACCGGAACAGGCCGCAGTCCCGGATCCTGTCTTCCAGCTGTTCCTGGGTCAGGGCCCCCAGTTTTTCCGGGGTGTCCAGTTCCGGGAACAGCCGGGCGGTGACCTTGTTCACCCGTTCATCGGTGCACTGGGCGGAGAGTACCACCGCCACCAGCAGTTCAAAGGGGGTCCGGTAATGGAGGGCCGTGCCCTGGCCCCGGTAGGTCTCCTCCAGTTTCTGGAGGATGGCCCGGACCCGTTCTTTCTTTCTCATCAGTTGGTCAGGCTCCGTACCGGTGCCGGGATCCGGCCGCCCCGATGGATAAACACATCAGGCTTGAAGGAATTCACGGCAATGATGGGAGCATAGCCCAGGAGACCGCCGAATTCCACCTTGTCCCCTACCTTCTTGCCGGGCACAGGGATCAGCCGGACGGCGGTGGTCTTGTTGTTGATCATGCCCACAGCTGCTTCGTCGGCAATGACGGCGGAGATGGTTTCCGCGGTGGTGTCACCGGGGACGGCGATCATATCCAGGCCCACGGAGCACACGCAGGTCATGGCTTCCAGTTTTTCGATGGTGAGAGACCCTTTTTCCACTGCCGCGATCATGCCCGCATCTTCAGACACAGGGATGAAGGCGCCGCTGAGGCCGCCCACGTAGCTGGAGGCCATCAGGCCGCCTTTTTTCACCGCGTCGTTGAGCATGGCCAGGGCCGCCGTAGTGCCCGGGCAGCCGCAGGATTCCAGGCCGATCTCTTCCAGGATGTGGGCTACGGAATCCCCTACCGCCGGGGTGGGGGCCAGGGACAGGTCGATGATCCCGAACTGGGTGTTCAGCCGTTTGGCCGCTTCCTGGGCCACCAGCTGGCCCACCCGAGTGATCTTGAAGGCAGTCTTCTTGATGGTTTCCGCCACCACCCCGATGTCTTCTCCCCGGACCGCTTCCAGGGCGTGCTTCACTACCCCGGGGCCGGATACCCCTACGTTAATGACGGTTTCCGGTTCGGTGACCCCGTGGAAGGCCCCGGCCATAAAGGGGTTGTCCTGGACCGGGTTGCAGAAGATCACCAGTTTGGCGCAGCCCAGGGCATCCTGGTCCGCGGTGAGACGGGCAGTTTCCTTCACCACCTGACCCATTTCCCGGACCGCGTCCATGTTGATGCCGGCCTTGGTGGAGCCGATGGCCACGGAAGAGCACACGATGTCCGTGGTGGACAGGGCTTCCGGGATGGATTTGATCAGAGTCCGGTCCCCGTGGGTATAGCCTTTTTCCACCAGGGCGCTGAAGCCGCCGATGAAGTTGACCCCTACGGCTTTGGCCGCGTCATCCAGGGCCTTGGCCAGAGGCACGTAGCTGTCGGTTTGGCAGGCTTCCCCCACCAGGGAAATGGGAGTGACGGAGATCCGCTTGTGGATAATGGGCACCCCCAGTTCCCCTTCCAGCTGTTCCCCCACCTTCACCAAGTCTTTAGCCTTGGTGGTGATCTTGTCATAGATCTTTTGGGCGCAGACCTTCACATCCGGATCCGCGCAGTCCCGGAGGCTGATCCCCATGGTGATGGTCCGCACGTCCAGGTTGTTCTGGGTGATCATCCGGGTGGTTTCCAGTACGTCTTTGATTTCGTAGAACATGGATGGGCCTCCTTAGATCCGGTGCATGGCCGTAAAGATCTGTTCGCTCTGGACCCGGATTTCCAGACCCAGTTCTTTGCCCAGGGCGGTGGCCTTTTCCTTCAGGTCTTCCACAGAAACCTGCGCGTTGTCCAGGTCACCGATCAGAACCATATTGAAGAATCCGTCATCAATGTTCTGGTTGATGTTCAGGATGTTCACATTGTTGTCAGCCAGCAGGGTGCTTGCCTTGGCGATGATCCCCACTTTGTCCACACCGACGATAGTCATAACAATACGCATAAATAACAACCTTCCTCTCTTAGAGACTCCGGAATTGCTTGATCAGCTGGAGTTTACAATTTATTATACGATAAATTTTCACCGGCTTCAATGTTACTGAAGGAATCCACAAGGATTTCACGATTTTCCGCGGAGGGTGGAGTAAAGAGGGGAAGAGGGGGGACGGTCGGCTTCCGTCCCACGGCAAAGGAGACCATTTGCCGGAGGCAAATGGTCTTGAACAGAAACGCAGCCCTCGCTGCTAACCCACCACCATTGCGCAGGCGCAACGGTCCCCCGCCCTTGTAAAGGGCGGATATACGCTCGGGCTGACGCCCCTTGCTTTATTTAATAAGAAAGTACAAGGGCATATGCCCGCGTGCTTTCTATCCGCCCTTTTCAAGGGCGGGGGACCAGCCGCAAGGCTGGTGGTGGGTTAGCAGCGCCAGCTGCGTTTCCATTCCATTCCACTTACCCACCTACCCACTCCCCATTCCGTACCATATGAAACAAACATTCCCACCTATAATGAGAAAATTATTCGACGAAATCCCCTGGCTGTGATATGATAGGGATACAGGATTTTACTGTCTATATTCAAGGAGGATGGATCATGCAGGAATACAAACCCGTTAAATCTGGGAAAGTTCGTGAAATCTACGATCTGGGCGACAGCCTGATCATGGTGGCTTCTGACCGGATCTCCGCGTTCGACCACATTCTGAAAAACACCATTACCGACAAAGGGGCCGTCCTGACCCAGATGTCCAAATTCTGGTTCGACTATACCAAAGACATCATCCCCAACCACATGATCAGTGTGGACCCGGCGGATATGCCTGAATTCTTCCGGACTCCGGAATTTGCCGGCAAGAGCATGAAATGCCGGAAACTGAACATGATCCCTGTGGAATGCATCGTCCGGGGCTACATCACCGGCAGCGGCTGGGAATCCTACAAGGAAAACGGCACCGTCTGCGGCATCAAAATGCCCGAAGGGCTGAAGGAATGCCAGAAGCTCCCTGAACCTCTCTTCACCCCCAGCACCAAAGCAGAACTGGGCGACCATGACGAAAACATCACCGAAGAACAGTGCGTCACCTACCTGGAAAAGATCTTCCCGGGGAAAGGGGCCGAATACACCAAGGCCATCAAGGACGCCACCATCGCCCTGTACAAGAAATGCGCCGACTATGCCTATGAAAGAGGCATCATCATCGCCGACACCAAATTCGAATTCGGCCTGAACGAAAAAGGCGAAGTGGTCCTGGGTGACGAAATGCTCACTCCCGACAGCTCCCGGTTCTGGCCCCTGGCAGGCTACGAAGCCGGCAAGAGCCAGCCTTCCTACGACAAACAGTTCGTCCGTGACTGGCTGAAGGCCCATCCCAACAGCGACTACCTGCTGCCCCAGGATGTAATCGACAAGACCATCGCCAAATACAAAGAAGCCTACGAAATGCTCACCGGAAAGAAGTTCGGGGAGTAATTGGAAAAAAGGCGCTGCGGAAGCAGCGTCTTTTTTTGTCAGCATTCAATGGCCGAAGGAAACCATCTGCCAAGGGCAGATGCTGCTGAATGGAAACGCAGCCTTCGGCTGCTAACCCACCACCATTGCGCAGGCGCAACGGTCCCCCGCCCTTGTAAAGGGCGGATAAAAACCCGGGACATAAAGTCCCTCGTTTTGGAGTACACCAAGTTCTTCGTTTTAGAGTACACGGATTTATTGGGCTTGGTGCCCTGAGCAATGGGCGTCAGCCAGAGCGTATATCCGCAAGAAGGCCGGAATACTGGTCGAAAGCTGTAGGCTGCAATGGGCCCCAGGCCCGAGCATATATCCGCCCTTTTCAAGGGCGGGGGACCAGCCATCAGGCTGGTGGTGGGTTAGCAGCGCCAGCTGCGTTTCCATTCAAAAAATTTGCCTGCAAATTTTTCCTTCGGCCCGCGGCCCCTGCTCTTCCCTCTTCACTCTGCACTCTTCACTACCCTTACCACCCACTCCTGCACCGCCCGGGCGGTTTCCGGGTCGAAGGGGCGCCTGGTGCGGTTGTTGTTGGAGATCACCCGCAGGGCGGCAAAGGGAATTCCCATCCTTCCGGCGGTATCCCCGGCTCCGGCAGTTTCCATCTCTTCGCACAGAGCCCCGGTGTTCGCCTCCAGGTCCCGGATAGTGTCCGGGCAGTCGTTCCACCGGTCTGCAGAGGCAATGGTCCCCAGCACCACCCGGCCCCGGGTGTAGGCCGTGCCCCAGCTGTCCAGCCACCGGACCGCCTCCCGGTCACAGGGATGGAAAAAGGGCCGGTCCCCGGTGAACTCACTTTCCTTGCTTTCCCCTTCCAGGGCCGCCAGGTCCAGGTAATAATCCTTCCCGTACCGGGACTGGAACAGGGCGTTCCCGTTGAACCACCGTTCCCCCACCACCAGGTCAAAAGGCTCCAGGTCCACCGGATATCCCCCGGCAGTCCCCTGGTTCAGCACCAGGGCAGGCTGGAACAGGGTGCAGCCAAGGGCCGTGGCAGCAGCTGCGGCGGCGGTGCCGATCCCGGTCCGGCTCACCACTGCCTGTTGCTTCCCCAGTTTCCCGGTCCAAAAAAGGAAATCCCCCTGACGGACTTCCTGGACGTTTTCCAGGGCCTCCCGGAGCACTGCCACTTCCAGCTCCATGGCCCCCTGCAATAAAACCGGCTTTTCCTGTTGGAGAAAAGCCGGTTTTTTGTTGCTCCCTGCCATCCTGTTACTCCAGGGTCAGGGCGAACAGGGTGTCCACCTGCACGGTCACCGTCAGCGCTTTGGGCGCCAGCTGGGTGGAAGCGGCGGCACTGTCCGCCATTTCCATTTTGTTCATCCGGGCCAGGAGCACCGGCTGGGCTGCCGCTATGGAACTGGAGGGAATGCTGGCCTGCCGGAGCACGCCGAGACCTCTGCCCCCGGCATTGGCCACAGCCTGGGCGGTATACCGGGCGTTTTCCACGGCCTGGCCCAGCAGCTGCCGTTTGATCAGGTCCTCATTCTGGAGGCCGAACCGGACTCCGTTCAGCCGGTTGGCGCTTTCCAGCCCCTTGTCGATCAGGTTCCCCAGCTGGTCCAGGTTCTTTTCCTTCACTTCCCAGGCCCCGTACACCTGGTAGCCGGCCAGTTTCTGGCCGCCGTTTTTCGGATATTCATACCGGGGAGACACATTGTAGCTGATGGTGGCAATATCGTCCCGGGCCACCCCCTGGGCCAGCATGCTGTTGATGAATTTCCGGCTGGCTTCTGCCCCTGCCTGCCGGACTTCTTCCAGGGTGGCGCCCTGTTTTTCAAAGGCGAAGTTCACCGTGGCCATGTCCGGATCCACGGTTTTGCTGGCGGTGCCAGTGATCTGGATGGTGTCCAGAGGCTGGTCCGCAAAGGCCGGTGCTGCATGGAGACTGAAAGCCAGGACAGCTGCTGCCAGGAATGCTCCGATTTTTTTCATAGGATCACCTCATAAGAAAATTGTGAACATCGATATTATACCACACTTTTGCAGAAAAATGACCGGTCAGTCACAAGTTTCCTGTTGTTTTTGTTTTTCTCCGGCGGACTCCTCCTCCAGAGCCTTCTGCCAGGCCGGGCAGTCCCCGCTGATGGCCCCGTGGCATTCCTTCTGGCTGTGGCGCTGGGTTTCCACGATTTCTTCCGTTACATCCCCCAGGGTGATCCCCTTCAGATGATCCATGCACAGCCGGTCCAGTTCCCGGTACAGGGAATCGAACACGGAAGACATGCCGCTGGAGATGAAGCAGTTGTTCTCCTCGTTGCCGCTGCGCCATTTGGTATCCACGAACACCGTGCCCATGCCTTGGGCGATTTCATACAGGGAGACCTTTTCCAGTCCTTCGCAGGGGCAGTAGCCCCCCACATGGCCTTCCCGGGTGGTGATGATCCCCATTTTCTTCAGTTTGCCCATGATCTTCCGGACCCGGGCCGGATTGGTGCAGATGTTTTCGGCCAGTTCCTCGCTGGACGCCAGGCACCCCCGGTGGGACAGGTAGACCAGCGCATGGACGGCCACAATAAAATCACTTTTCATAATTGCTCGCAAAGCAGGCCGGACTGTGCCAGCCTGCTTCCCTCCTCTTGTATTCCTTTATTTTTCGTTGAGATATTCCTCGGCGAAATGGACGGCCACGGCCCCATCCGCTGCTGCGGTGATGATCTGGCGCACGGCCTTGGTCCGCACATCCCCTACGGCGAACACCCCGGGGACGGAGGTTTTGGTGTCTTCCCCCGCCACAATGTAGCCGTTTCTGTCCGTTTCCACCTGGCCCTTCACCAGGTCGTTTTCCGGCAGCTGGCCGATGGCCACAAAGAGCCCGTCCACCGGCAGGACGGATGTTTCTCCGGTCTTCACGTTCTTCAGTTTCAGCCCGGTAAGCTTCTTGTCCGCCTGGAGCCCGGCAACCACACTGTTCCAGATAATCTCCACCCCGGCATCCTTCAGCCGCTGGAGATAGACGGGAGTGGCCCGGAGGGTATCCCGGCGGTGGATCAGGTATACCTTGCTGGCCAGTTTGGCCAGGTACAGGGCGTCCCCTACGGCCGTATTGCCCCCGCCGTTCACCGCCACCACCTTGTCCTTGTAGAAGCTGCCGTCACAGGTGGCGCAGTAGGCCACACCCCGGTTCACCAGGCCGTCCTCCTGGGGGATCCCCAGTTTCCGGGGATGGGCCCCGGTAGCCAGGATCACCGTCCGGCCCAGGAAAGTGCCTTCGGAAGTTTCTGCCACTTTGGGGTTGGCGGAAAGGTCCAGCTTGGTCACTTCCGCATACACCGTTTCCGCACCGGCCTTTTCCGCCCCTTCCTGCATCCGTTCTCCCAGTTCGAAGCCGTCCACCACTCCCGGGAATCCGGGATAGTTTTCCACATCGCTGGTGGTGGCCATCTGGCCTCCGGGAGAGAGTTTTTCCAGCACGGCGGTGGAAAAGCCGCTCCGGGCCCCGTAAAGAGCCGCCGTATAGCCTGCAGGGCCCCCGCCGATGATCAGGATGTCATAGATTTTGCTCATAATACCCCTTTCTCCTGGAGCCAGGTCTTCACCGCCGCCTTGGAAGGCGGGTTCACCAGCAGTTCGCTGCACTGGCCTTCCTTCACCAGCATCAGGCTGGGGATGGTTTCGATCTTGAACTGTTCCGCCAGTTCCCGTTCTTCGTCGATGTTCACGGCCCCGAAAGAAACCTTGTCGGCGATTTCCATGGCCAGCTGGCCCAGAGCCGGTTTCAGCCGTTTGCAGTAGCCGCACCAGGGGGCGGAAAAGCCCACCACCATGGGTTTGCTGCTGTGGAGCACCTCTTTGTCAAAATTGTCTTTGGTAATATGTAAGAAATCCATAAAAATAACCTCCTTGAAGGACCCGTTGGGATCTGTGATACTGTAATTTTAGCAAATACAGTTAAGAAAGTCAAGAGGGGGATGTTGCACATAACGTGCAACATCCCCCTGGTCGGAAGTCAACAGTCATCGGACGAAGGAAGGAATCTGCAACTGCAGGTTCCTGTGAATGGAAACGCCGCCTCCGGCGGCTAACCCACCACCATTGCGCAAGCGCAACGGTCCCCCGCCCTTGTAAAGGGCGGATAATGAGTACTCGGGATTATGCACTTGTACTGAAAAAGCAATGGGCGTCAGCCCGAGCGTATATCCGCCCTTTTCAAGGGCGGGGGACCAGCCGCCAGGCTGGTGGTGGGTTAGCAGCGTTAGGCTGCGTTTCCCTTCCAGGAACCCGTTCCCGGGTTCCTTCCTTCGTCCGCTGACCGCTGACAGGCTGCAGCCCCCGGCAGCCTTTTATTTCCCCTCATGGGTCCCCAGCTGGATGGTCACGCAGGCGGCGATCAGCAGGGCGTACACGTAGTAGCAGTACTTCATCACGTCCAGAGGCGAAGTGCCTGCTAGCTGGGTGACGATGAGCATGCCTCCGTCGTGGGGCATGACGCACAGAAAGCTGCAGGCGAAAATATCCACCAGGCTGGCCAGCCGTTTGGGCGCGATGTCATACTTCTTCCCGATCACCTTGGCAATGGGACAGGTGACGATAATGGCAATGGTGTTGTTCACCATGGCAGCGGACAGGAGCCCGCTCAAAAGCCCGATGCCGTATTCCGCCCCTTTCCGGCCGTGGATCCAGCCGGTGATCTTCCCCACCAGCCATTCCACGCCCCCGTAGTACCGGACCAGGCCGATGATCCCGGACACCAGGATGGCCACCATGCTGATGGAGAACATGTCCGCCATGCCATCTCCCAGCCCCTTGGCCCAGCCGAAAATGTCCACGGTGCCCTGAAGGAGCCCGATGCACCCGGTAAGGAGGATCCCCCCGAAGAGCACCAAAGCCACGTTGATCCCCATCAGGGCCAGCACCAGCACCACCACATAGGGCAGCACCTGGAGCAGGTTGTAATCCCCCACCTGGATGCCTCCCTGGACCTGGCCGCTGACCAGGTAGAACAGCACCAGGCTCACCAGGGCTGCCGGCAGGGCAATGGCAAAGTTCATCCGGAACTTGTCCTTCATTTTGGATCCGCACCCTTCCGCCGCCGCAATGGTGGTGTCAGAGATCATGGACAGGTTGTCCCCGAAATAAGAGCCGCAGATCACCGCAGCGCACACGGCGGCCGCGTTGAGTCCCGCCCCCTGGGCCACCCCGATGGCCACCGGAGCCATGGCGGCAATGGTGCCCATGCTGGTGCCGATGGCAGTGGAAATGAAGCAGCACATCAGGAACACCCCGGGAATCAGGAAGGACGGCGGCACGAACTGGAGACAGAAATTCACCACGGAAGTCTTCCCCCCGATGGCAGCCGCTGCCCCCTGGAACCCCCCGGCCAGGAGATAGATCAGTACGATCATCATCACCCCGGAATCTCCCATGCCGGTGCAGAAGACTTTCAGTTTTTCATCGATGGGGCCCTTTTTCCACAGCATAAAGGCCACCAGGGTCCCGGCCAGAAGGGCCACGTGCCGGGGCAGGAAGCTGAAGGGCTTGGGGATCCCCAGCAGGGTAAAGGCCAGCCCGCAGCCGATGTACAAAGCCAGGAAGACAATGAGGGGCAGGAAGGCCACACCCCCCAGGTTGCGGCTGTCGTCATTTTGGTTCATTGTTTTTTCCTTTCCAAATGCAAAAAAGGTGCTGCCAGGCAGCACCTTTCCGTGTCCGATTTATTTTGCTCCTACGGCCTTCATCACATCGTTGGTGATGTCCACGCCGCCGTCAACTACGGCACCGGCGCTGAGAACCGTGTTGATGCCCTTTTCCTTGGCCACTTTGTGGACTGCGGTCAGGATCTTCTTCCGGATAGGATCGAACAGATCCTGTTCTCTCTTGGCAATCCGTTCGGTCAGGGTGTTGTCCAGGGCCCGTTTGCCGTTATCGTCCAGGCTGGGGGCCTTTTCCTGGAATTCCTTCTGGGCGTTCTGCTGTTCCAGGCTCATGGCAGCCCGGGCAGAGGCGAAATCAGGATGGTGGGAGAATACGGTATTTAAATCCACATAACCGATGGTTTCGGCAGCATAGGCCGTAGCCGGAACCAGGGCGCCAGAGCAGCCAACGCACACCAGCAGGGCCATAACCAGGGCCATCAATTGCTTTTTCACTGAAAATCATCCTTTCTTCTGTAAGAATCCTTCTAAAGCAACAGCGAATCTAACAGGAGTCATTATATCATGAGTGGTTTTCGGACGCAAGCGAAAAAGGGGGTGTGGATTTTCCACACCCCCGGCCCCGGCTCTCACGCCAATTCATACCCTGCTTCTTCGATGACCTTCTTGAATTCATCCTGGGGGATGTCCCGGTCAGCGGTCACTTTGGCAGTGCCTTTTTCCAGGTTGACGTCCACACTGGATACGCCGGCCATGGCGGCCAGGGCATCATGGACGTGTTTCTGGCAGTTGACGCACATCATTCCATTGACTTTCAGTTCTTTTTCCATTACAGTTCCTCCTTCAATTTCCACAGGCAGTACGCCGTTTTTTCATTTCATCAGTTTCTGCAGGGTTTCGCACAGTTCGTCCACTACAGAATCGTCCCCGGCCCGGATGTCGTTGACCACACAGCTTTTGATGTGGTTGGCCAGGAGCTTTTTGTTGAAGGCATTGAGGCCGCAGGTGATGGCACTGACCTGGGTCAGGATGTCCACACAGTACCGGTCTTCTTCCAGCATTTTTTTCACTCCCCGCACCTGGCCTTCAATCCGGTTCAAACGGGTGATCAGGTCCTGATAATCCTTCCCATTCTTGTCCCGCATTGTCTTCAGATGTTCCATGGTACTATACCTCCGTTACGTATATTGTAGCCATGGAAAAAGGGATTGTCAAGTGACAATCCCTTTTTGGTCAGCAACCGATGGAAGCCAAACGCAAATGCGTTTGGCCACGATGGGAAACGCCGCCAAGGCGGCTAACCCACCACCATTGCGCCAGCGCAACGGTCCCCCGCCCTTGTAAAGGGCGGATAAAAACTCGGGACATAAAGTCCCTCGTTTTGAGGTACGCGCAATCCTTCATTTCAGGGTATGCAGACTTGCTGCCCTGGTGCCCCAAGCAATGGGCCGGAGGCCCGAGCGTATATCCGCCCTTTTCAAGGGCGGGGGACCAGCCGCAAGGCTGGTGGTGGGTTAGCAGCCCCCGGCTGCGTTTCCCTTCAACGCCAAACGCCTGCCGCGTTTGGCCTCATCCGGCCATTGACCATTGACTATTGACAACCAGTGTCACTCCACCGCCTCACAGCACTTGGCACACAGGGTGGGATGCTTGGGATCCTGGCCTACGGTCTTGCTGTAGCACCAGCACCGTTCACATTTCTCCCCTTCGGCAGCTTCCACCAGCACCTTCAGGTCGTCCCGGCCGGTGGCTTCCCCGGCATCGGTGAGCCCTTCGTGGACTTCCGCCTGGGACACGATCAGGAGCGCCGGCAGATCCTTTTCCACGGCCTTCAGTTCCGCCAGGGCATCCCCGGTGGCGAACAGTTCCACCTTGGCATCCAGGGAATGGCCGATGGTCTTGGCCCGGCGAGCCCCTTCCAGCACCTTGGTGATTTCACCCCGGATGGCGATGAAGGCATCCCATTTGGCCTTCAGGTCTTCCTTCACATATTCCGGATGAGCCTGGGGCCAAGGCAGCATCTGCACGCTCTTGGGCGCGTCAGCCGGCTTGTTCATATATTGGTACACTTCTTCCATGGTGAAGCTCAGCACAGGCATCAGCATCACCATCAGTTCCCGGAGGATCTGGGTCATGGCAGTCTGGGCGGACCGGCGGGCCTTGCTGTCCTTCCGGCTGGTGTACAGACGGTCTTTGATGATGTCCAGATAGAAGGAGCTCATGTCCACGGTGCAGAAATCGTGGATGGCATGGAACAGCACGTGGAAATCGTAGGTTTCATAGGCTTCGGTCACGTCCTTCTTCAGGGCTTCGAAGCGCATGAGGGCCCACTGGTCCAGTTCTTCCATGTTGGCAAAGGCCACCTTCTGGGTTTCGTAATCGAAATCATGGGTGTTCCCCAGGATGTACCGGATGGTGTTCCGGACTTTCCGGTAGGCTTCCGCCAGCTGCTTCAGGATTACCGGGGAGATCCGCACATCCTGCTTGTAGTCGGAAGAAGCCGCCCACAGCCGGACGATATCCGCCCCGTACTGGTCGATGACTTCCTGGGGCACCACCACGTTCCCCAGGGATTTGGACATTTTCCGGCCTTCCCCGTCCAGCACATAGCCGTGGGTCAGCACGCTCCGGTAGGGAGCCTTGCCGGTGACGGCCACACTGGTCAGAAGAGAGCTCTGGAACCAGCCTCTGTGCTGGTCACTGCCTTCCAGGTACATGTCTGCCGGCCAGCTCAGTTCCGGACGGCGCTTGCATACCCCCATGTGGGAGGAGCCGCTGTCGAACCACACGTCCATGATGTCCTTTTCCTTCCGGAAGTGGGTGCCCCCGCATTTGGGGCATTTGGTCCCTTCCGGCAGCAGTTCTTCAGCGGTGTGGTTCCACCAGGCGTCGCTGCCTTCTTTATCGAAAATGGTGGCGATTTTTTCCACCGTGTCTTCGTCGATCAGAGGTTCCCCGCAGTCTTCGCAGTAGAAGATGGGGATGGGCACGCCCCAGACTCTCTGCCGGGAAATGCACCAGTCATGCCGGTCGGCCACCATGTTGTGGATCCGGGATTCGCCCCAGCTGGGGATCCACTGGACGTCTTCGGAGATGGCTTTCAGGGCCTTGTCCCGGAACCCGTCCACGGAAGCGAACCACTGCTCGGAAGCCCGGAAGATGATGGGGTTCTTGCAGCGCCAGCAGTGGGCATACTGGTGATGGATGGTCTTTTTGCCCAGGATGGCGTTCTGTTCCGCCAGATGTTTGATCACCAGGCCGTTGCTGTCAAAGACGAACTTGCCCTGGAACAGTTCCCCGGCTTCTGCGGTGAAGCAGCCCTTCTGGTCCACCGGGCACAGGATGGGCAGCTTGTATTTCAGACCGGTGAGATAGTCCACGTCCCCATGGCCGGGAGCCGTATGGACGCAGCCGGAACCGGCTTCCTTGTCCACATAGTCCGCCAGCACCACCAGGGATTTCCGGTGGTTGTATTCCGGGAAGGGATGTTCGCATTCCGCATATTCAAAGGCACGGCCTTTGGTGGTCCCCAGCACAGGGCCGAATTCCACCCCGCATTCCTGGGCCACTTTGTCCACCATGTCGGCGGCCATGATCAGCACTTCCCCGTTGTATTCCACCCAGGCATAGTCAAAGTCCGGGTTCAGGGCCACAGCCACGTTGGCAGGAATGGTCCAGGGGGTGGTGGTCCAAATCACCATATAAGCTTTTTTGCCCTTGGCGGCTTCCGGAGTCAGCCCGTTGTCTTTTACCAGGGGCATCTTCACGAAAATGGTAGGCGTCTTCTGGTCGGCGTATTCGATTTCCGCCTCGGCCAGGGCAGTTTCGCAGTGAGGGCACCAGTATACGGTCTTCTTCCCTTTATAGATGTAGCCCTTGTTGGCCATGGTGCCGAACACCCGGATCTGTTCCGCTTCGAAATGAGGATCCAGGGTTACATAGGGATGGTCCCAGTCACCCAGCACGCCCAGCCGTTTGAAGTCCTTCCGCTGGGTGTCGATCCACTGAAGGGCATATTCCCGGCACATTTTCCGCAGTTCCACCGGGGACAGCTTGTGACGGTCCACCCCGGTGGCCTTCAGGCAGGCATGTTCGATGGGCATGCCGTGGGTATCCCAGCCGGGGACGTAGGGGGTGTCATAGCCCTGGGCGTATTTGTATTTGATGATGATGTCCTTCAGGACCTTGTTCAGAGCATGGCCCATGTGGATCTTGCCGTTGGCGTAGGGAGGTCCGTCGTGGAGGACGAACTTCTTGTGGCCTGCATGGAGTTTCTGTTTCTCTCCATAGATATCATTTTTGTACCAGAAATCCAGGAAATCCGGTTCCCGTTTGGGCAGCCCTGCCCGCATGGGGAATTCCGTTTCCGGAAGATTCAGGGTTGCTGCGTACTTGTCGTCTTTCTTGCTCACTCTTGCACACCTCCAAAAAAATAAATCCCGTCCCCCGAAAGGGACGGGACAAAAGGGCCCGTGGTACCACCCTCATGACAGCTTTGCTGCCACTCTTGTATGGGATAACGGTCATAACCCGGGTCCCCTACTGCTGGTTCAAAGACCGGCTCCAGAGTGATCTTCCGCAAAAGGCCTCCTGTCCGGGCTCCCACCCTCCCCGGATCGCTGTACCAGCCAGAAGCGTACTGTCTCTGTCATCGCCTGTTGGTTTGAAATTCGTGTTTATTATACACTTCTTAGACCCGGTGGTCAACTGGAAAAGGAGCGGGCCGCCTGGAACATTACGATGCCCCCGGCTACAGCCACGTTCAGGCTTTCCGCCTGGCCGGCCATGGGGATCTTCACCTTCTGGTCCGCGGCTTTGAGGAGCTCTGGGGACACCCCTTCCGCCTCGCTGCCCAGCACCAGGGCGGTCTTGGCCGGCCACTGGAGCTTCGTCATGTCTTCCGCCCCTTCCAGGGCCGTGGCCCACAGGGCGTATCCGTTTTTCCGGCACCAGGTTTCCAGGTCCGCCGGCTCCACCCCGGTAAGCACCGGCAGGTGGAACAGGGACCCCATGGTGGACCGGACCACCTTGGGATTGTACAGGTCCGCCGTATCCTTCAGCAGCACCACCCCGGCGGCCCCCAGGGCATCGGCAGTGCGGATCAACGTCCCCAGGTTCCCCGGGTCCCGGATCTGGTCCAGCACCAGCACGAATCCCCGGTCCGGGGCAAAATCCCCCAGGTCCCGGGGCCGGATCTCCACCAGGGCCGCCACACTCTGAGGGTCTTCGGTGGCGGTGATCTTCTGGAGCACCGGCAGGGGCACTTCATACCAGGGCAGGCTGCTTTCTTCCGCCTTTTGTTCCCAGCCTTCCGGCAGCCGGGTAAAGAACAGGGCCCGGATATTCCATTGGGAAGCCAGGGCTTCTTCCACTGCCCGTTTCCCTTCCAGCAGGAACAGGCCTTCCTTCTGGCGGTATTTTTTCATTTTCAGGGAAGCCGCCCGCTTCACCAGCTCATTTTTCAGCGAAGTGATGGTACTGATCATATGCCGTCCTCCAGGGCTTCCACACTTTTCCGGCTGCCGATGACCACCAAAAGGTCCCCTTCCGCAAGGGGCTTGGTGGGTTCCAGGGTCATTTCCGTGGAGCCGTCCTGGTGTTTGATGGCCACCACGTTCACCTGGTACTTCCGGCGCACGTCCATTTCCGCCAGGCTTTTCCCAGCCATTTTGGGGCTCAGGTTCACTTCCATCAGGCAGATGTTGTCGGACAGTTCCACAAAATCCAGGATATTGGTGTAGGCCAGGTTGTGGCCCACCCGGCGTCCCATGTCCCGTTCCGGATAGATGATCTTGGTGGCTCCCAGCTTCTTCAGCATCTTCCCGTGGATGGGATTGGAGGCCTTGGCCACAATGGTCTTCAGCCCCGCTTCCCGGAGCAGCATGGTGGCCAGCAGGCTGGGTTCCAGGGTGCCGATGGCCACGATCCCCACGTCGAAATTCCGGATTCCCAGGCTGTTCACCGTCTTTTCGTCGATCACGTCGCAGACCACCGCATGGGTCAGTTTGTCCGCCATGTTTTCCACCACATCTTCATTGTTGTCCACGCCCAGGACCTCGTGACCCAGGGCAGTGAGGGTTTCCGCCACACTGCTGCCGAACCGGCCCAATCCCCAGACGATAAATTGCTGTTTGTTTTTCATGATATCCCCATAACTCCTAACCGATGATGATATGTTCCTTGGGATAATGGATGTGTCCCGAAGGTTTGTTGGCCGCCAGAGCCAGGGCGAAGGTCATGAACCCTACCCGGCCTGCATACATGGACAAAATCAGGATGATCTTGCTGGCGGTGCCGATATGCTGGCTGAGCCCGGTGGACAGTCCCACCGTGGCATAGGCGGACACCACTTCGAAAGCCGCCGCCAGAAAGCTGGTGTCCTCCAGGCAGGTGAGAGCCAGGGTGGCAAAGGCCACCCACAAAAGGGACAGGCTGGTGATGGCGAAGGCCTGGAACAGGGTCTCCTCCCCGATCCGCCGTCCGAAGATTTCACATTCGCTTTTGCCCCGGACCACCTGCCAGATGTTCAGCAGCAGCAGGGCAAAGGTGGTGGTCTTGATGCCGCCCCCGGTGGATGCCGGGGATGCCCCGATGAACATGAGGAAAATGGTGAAGATCATGGTGGGCACCCGGAGGCTGTTCAGGTCCACAGAATTGAACCCGGCGGTCCGGGGGCTCACCGACTGCATGAAGCTGGCCCAGAAGGCATCCCCGGTGCTGAGGCTGCCCAGGGTGGCAGGATTCCGGCTTTCCAGCAGAGCGAACCCGATCATCCCGATGCCGATCAGAAGCCCGGTCACTGTCAGCACCATTTTGCTGTGGAGTTTCAGCCGCTGGAAGCACCGTTTCTGGAGCACATCCCGCATCACCGCGAACCCCAGGCCCCCCAGGATGATCAGCAGACCGATGGACAGGTTCACCACCGGATCCCCCACAAAAGCCGTCAGGCTCTGGTAGTGGCCGAACAGGTCGAACCCGGCGTTGCAGAAGGCAGACACCGCGTGCCAGTAGCCGTAGTAGATCCCCCGGAGGCCGTACTGGGGCCAGAACCGGAAGGCCAGCACCGTGCCGAAGAACCCTTCGATCACCGCCGTGTATTTGGCGATCCGCAGGCTCATCCGCACCACCCCATCCAGTTCGTCCTGGTTCAGGGAAGCCTGGATGTTCAGCCGGGATTGCAGGTCGATCTTTTTCCGCAGCAATACGGAAAACAACGTGGCGAACAGCACCAGTCCCAGGCCCCCCAGCTGGATCAGGGCGATGATCACCAATTGGCCGAAGGTGGAAAAATACGTCCCTGTATCCACCACCACAAGGCCGGTGACGCAGGAGGCGGAAGTGGCGGTGAAGAGAGCGTCCACAAAGGACAGCCCTGCCCCTTCCCGGCCGGCAAAGGGCAGCATCAGCAGCAGGGCCCCGGCCAGGATCAGCCCGGCGAAAGTCAGGGCGATCAGCTGGGAAGGGGAAAAATGTCTAATCTGGTTCAAAGCCCCTCCACCTTATTTCCGGACCATTTCCGAAGAGATTTCCTTCAGGGAAGCGGCGCCGCACATTTCCATGGTGTCCGCCAGTTCCGCCCCCAGTTTGTCCGCCAGGAGTCTGGCGCCTTCCTTGCCGCCCCCATAGACCGCGTTTACGAAGGGACGGGCAATGAGCACCGCGTCAGCCCCCAGGGCCAGGGCCTTGAACACATCCACCCCGCTGCGGATGCCCCCGTCCACAAAGATCTTCATGGTGCCGCCTACGGCTACGGCGATTTCTTCCAGGACTTCCGCCGTTGCCGGGCTCTGGTCCAGCACCCGGCCCCCATGGTTGGACACCACGATGGCAGAAGCACCGGCTTCCCGGGCCTTCAGGGCCCCCTTCACGCTCATGATCCCCTTGATGATGAAGGGCAGACCCGCGTCTTTGATGATGGCTTGCATTTCTTCCACGGATTTGCTGCCCGCAGGGGGGACGAAATTCTTCAGGAAGGGCAGCCCGGCCGCATCCACGTCCATGGCCACGGCAAAGGCCCCGGATTGTTTCACCAGGTCCATTTTTTCAGCGATCATCTGGGCGTTCCAGGGTTTCACCGTAGGCACCCCCACGCCTCCGCAGGCCTTGATGGCAGCGGTGGCTCCCTGCATCACCTGGGGATCCATCCCGTCCCCGGTAAAGGCGGCGATGCCCGCTTCCGCGCACCCGGGCACCAGTTCCGCATTGTAGGTCACATCATTGTATTTGTCGCTGTAGTGCATGGCCACAGCTCCCACCGGCCCGGCGAAAATAGGATATTTGAAGGTCCGTCCGAACAGTTCGATGGAAGTGTCCACCGGCCGTTTTTCGCAAAGGGTATCCATCACCACACGGATGTCCTGCCATTTGGCATAGTTCCGAATGGCCGTATCCCCCACTCCTTTGGCCCCGGGGCCGGGAATGGTGTTCCGGCAGGCAACCCCGTTGCACACCGGGCAGCCCTTGCATTTACCCAGACATTTTCTGGCATTTTCCATAACTTCCTTGAAATCCATTTCTGTCACTCCCCTGTAGTAGGAGGCACCGCCTCCAGATTCGAATCCTATTATACCACACTTCCCCCTTGCGCTCCCCCTCAAAATACGCTATAATACCCACATACAAATGGATAAAACCTTCCTGCGTATGGCACAGGGGCAGGAGGGATCATGAGGACCTGGCATTGAAAAATGTCCGGTCCTCTTTTTTGGTGTTCTACCTGGCACATTCTACAATGAGGTGATTGTATGTCAAACGCAAGCCAAGTACTGCAGGAACTGTTTTCCGGGGTCTTCGCCATGGGCGACTGGACCATCTGGGTCATGCTGGCCATCGGGGCCATCCTGATCTGGCTGGGGGTCCGGAAGGGCTACGAGCCGGTGCTCCTTTTCCCCATGGGGGTGGGCTGCATCCTGGCCAACATCCCCGGCCATTTTGCCGTCATGCCCACCGGGGGCGGTGAACCGGGCTTCCTTACCGTCCTGTACAACATGGGTATCGCCAACGAACTGTTCCCGGTGCTGATCTTCATCGGCATCGGCGCCATGTGCGACTTCACTCCCCTGATCCGGGCTCCCTACATGATGCTGTTCGCAGCCGCCGCCCACCTGGGGATTTTCGCCGCCACCCTCTGTGCCACCCTGGTGGGCTTCCCCTTCAACGAAGCCGCTTCCATCGGGATCATCGGCGCCGCTGACGGCCCCACCACCATTTTCGTGGCCCAGAAATTCGCCACCGAGATGCTGGCTCCCCTTACCGTCACCGCCTTCTGCTACATGTCCCTGGTGCCCATTATCCAGCCTCCTGTGGTGAAGCTGCTGACCACCAAAGAAGAACGGCGGATCCGGATGCCCTATCACGAAGAAAAGCCCGTATCCCAGACAGCCCTGTTCCTGTTCCCGCTTATGGTCACCCTGATCGCCGGGATCATCGCTCCCATTTCCGTACCCCTCATCGGGGCCCTGATGTTCGGGAACCTGCTGAAAGTGTCCGGCTGCTGCGACAGCCTGTCCAACTGTGCCCAGAATGAACTGACCAACCTGGTGACCCTGCTCCTGGGGATCACCGTAGGAGCCACCATGACCGCGGAAAACATCCTGACCCTCCAGGTGCTGAAGATCCTGGCCCTGGGTGCGGTGGCCTTCATCTTCGACACGGTGGGTGGCCTGCTGTTCGCCAAAATAGCCAACCTGTTCCTGAAAAAGAAGATCAATCCCATGATCGGGGCCTGCGGCATTTCCGCCTTCCCCATCTCCGGCCGGGTCATCGCCCGGATGGCCCTGAAGGAAGATCCCACCAACTTCATCATCCAGTCCGCCATCGGAGTGAACGTGGCCGGACAGGTGGCCAGCGTGGTAGCCGGCGGCCTGGCCATGGCCCTGATCCCGGTGTTAATGTAAAGGAGGCAGAAACATGGATTCCGTAACCGCAGCCCTGCAGCTTCTCGTCATCGCCTACCCCACCCTGTTCGTGGTCATGGCCCTGTTCGCCGGCCTGACATGGGGCCTGACGAAACTGTTTCCGGCGAAAGAATAAGGTGTGCTGCGAAGCAGCACACCGGTCGCGGATCGCGGCCTCAAAAAGGAGGCTGCTGTACGTTCTGTGCAGCAGCCTCCTTTTTCTTCTCACATCTTCTTTTCCAAATACACCGTCTTGTGCTTCTTCCCGGGCAGCTGCTTTTCCCCGATCACCTGGAACCCCAGGTGCAGGTACATGGCTTTCAGCCAGGGATGGGTATCCGCCGTGCCCAGGGTTACCGCCGGGGCCTTCAGCTGCTTTTTCAGCACCTCTTCCTCCACCCAGTGGAGGATTTTTTTTGCGTACCCCCGATGGGCATAATCCGGGTCCGTAATGAACTGGCCGATATGGGGCAGTGCCTTGGGCCCCGGGTGCCCTCCCCAGGGCATCCGCAGGGAAATGGCGCTGATCAGCTTCTCTCCCTCGAACCACCCGTAGGTGGGCTGGGTGGCCAGCCACCGTTTTTCATCCTCCAGGGTGGCGTCCATGGCGGAAAAGCTGATGGGATACTGCCGGTCCGTCTGGTAGCTCCGGTGGAGCACATCAAAATAGATTTCCGCATCCTCCACGGTCAGCTGACGCGCGTATGCCACAGCCCATCCCCTCCTTCCTGTTCCAACACATGGCAGGCCAGGCAGCTGTTGTTCAAAAACCGGTTCAGGAACTGCCGGGTCCGCTGTTCTTTCGGGTGGCTCAGCACCTGGTCCGCCGTTCCCTGTTCCACAATCAGGCCGTTTTCCATGAAGATTACCTGATCGGCGATTTCCCGGGCAAAGGCGATTTCGTGGGTGACGATGATCATGGTCACCTTCCATTCCCGGGCGATTTTTTTGATCACCGTGAGCACTTCTCCCACCAGCTCCGGGTCCAGGGCGGAGGTGGGTTCGTCAAAAAGGATCACCTTGGGATTCATGGCCAGGGCCCGGGCGATCCCCACCCGCTGCTGCTGTCCCCCGGACAGCTGGATGGGATAATAATCCTGGAACTGGTCCATATCCACCTCGTTCAGGCAGGCCAGGGCCTGTTCCCGGGCTTCCTGCCGGCTCTTTTTCTGGACGGTCACCAGCCCCTCCATGACGTTTTCCAGCACGGTCATGTGGGAAAACAGGTTGTACAGCTGGAACACCATGGCCGTGTTCCGGCGCACCTGGAGGATCTCCTTTTTGGAGGCATGGGCCATATCCACCGGCTTGTCCTCATCCAGCTGGAGGGTCCCCCCGTCCGCCTGGCCCAGAAAGTTGATAGTCCGCAAGAAAGTGGTCTTCCCGCTGCCCGAGGGCCCCAGGATCACCGTCACGCTGCCGGTGGGCACCTCCATGCTCACATCCCGGAGCACCGTCCGGTTCCCGAATTTTTTCAACACATGTTCCAACCGGATCACAATGCATTCCCCCTTCTGAACCGGCTCAGACGAAATTCCAGCCGGTCAAACACAAATTCAAAAAATACCCCCATGGCCCAGTAAATACAGGCCACTGCCATATAGGCTTCGAAATACTGGGAGTTGTCTTCACAAAACAGTTTCGCCGCTCCGAACAGTTCAATCACCGTGATCACGAACACAATGCTGGTGCTCTTCATGGTGGACAGGAACTGGTTGGCGAAAAGAGGCAGGGCGAACACCGCCGCCTGGGGCAGGATCACCCGCCGGTAGGCCTGGAGCCAGGTCATCCCGATGGACTGGGCTGCTTCCAGCTGGCCTTCCGGGATGGACTGGAGAGCCGCCCGGAAGATTTCCGTCAGATAGGCCCCGGTGTGGAGGGTAAGCCCCACCACCGCGATCTGGAGAGCCGTCACCTTCTCCACATGGAACACCACATGGCCTTTCTGGGCCAGGGCCATCAGCAGGAGAGGCACCCCGTAATACACCAGGTACAGCAGCACCATGTTGGGCAGGCTCCGGCACACCAGCACATACAGCCGGGCCAATTGGGACAGCACCGGCACCTTCCGGATCTCCACCAGGCAGCAGATGAGGCCCAGGATGGCTCCCAGGACCACACTGGCCAAAGTCATCCCCAGGGTCACCTTCACATAGGGAAGCACCGCCTGAAGGGCGGCCCAGAAATATTCTCCGTCCAAAAACGGTTCATTCATTGAGAGCCACCTCCTTCAGCTGGGTCTTCCGGGCCCTTTGGGCCACATTGAAATGACTTTCCACCTGCCGGCCCGCCACCGTCAGGGCAAAGATCAGGATGCCGTACAAAATGGCGGCGTCCACATACAATTCCAGATACCGCTGGCTGTTGCCCCCCATCAGATCCGCCTGGCGCATCATGTCCACGATCCCCACGTTAAAGATCAGGGCGGTGCTTTTCAGGGTACTGATGATTTCGTTCAAAAGGGGAGGAATGGACAGCACCAGGGCCTGGGGCAGGATCACCCGGCGGTATACCTGGCAGCTGGTCATCCCCAGGCTGGCGGCCGCTTCCTTTTCTCCCGGGGCCACTGCCAGGATGCTGGACCGGAGGATTTCCGCCCCATAGGCCCCCACATGGAGGACGAAGATCACCAGGATGAACAGCATGGGAGGCAGTTCATTCACATCCAGCCCCATTTTCTGCAGCAGTTCCGGCACACCGAAATACACCACGAACAGCTGGACCAGGAAGGGGGTGCTCCGGATAAAGGAAATGAACACCCGGGTCAGCAGGTTCAGTCCGGGAATCTTCTTCACCCGGATCACCGCCAGCCCCATCCCCAGGAAAATCCCCAGGACCCCGGACACCAGAGTAATGAACAGGGTCACCGGCAGATAACTGGCCAGTGTGGGGAACGAGTCCACCATGTACTGGACGCTGAAAAAACTTCCCATGCTTGCTTTCATCCTTTCTTCTTATTGAGGCTGGACCGTGTAGTCCTTGCCCAGGTATTTGATGGAAATCTGCTTTAAGGTTCCATCTTCCTTCATCTGTTTCAGTACCTTGTCGATTTTGTCCGCTACGGTCTGCATGGCCGGCTCCTTCCGCAGGAGGAAGTAGGTGGGCACGGACTGCATGACGCCGCCCACTGCCTGGACCGGCAGGTTCTGTTCCTTCCGGGCCACATTCACCACGTATTCATATTCCCCGGCGGCATCGGCCCGGCCGGTGGCCACCAGGTTCAGGTTTTCTGCAGCTCCCTTGTCAGAATAGATAGGATCGATTCCCGGATTGTGGGTCTTGTTGAATTCCTTCACCAGATCGTTGAATTCCGAGTTGGAGGTGACTGCCACTTTTTTCCCGGCCAGGTCGTCGAAGCTCTGGATATCCGTCCGGCCTTCCTTTACCACCAGTTTCCGGGCGGTATAGTTGTTGCTTTCTTTCGTATAGATGTATTTCTTCTCCCGGGTGGGATTCCGGCGCATCTGGTTGGCGATCATATCCACCTGCTTGGATTTCATGGCCACAAAGGCCGCATCCGGGCTCATGGGCTTGAATTCAAAATGGAGGCTGGGATCCCGCTTTTCCACTTCTTTCAGCACTTCCACGTCAAAGCCGGTCAGGTTCCCTTTATCGTCCGTAAAGGAGAAGGGCTTGGCCGTACCCCGGGTGGCCACCACAATGGCCTTTTTGTCCCCGCCGGTCTTGCTGCTGTCCTTGGCAGCCTGCTGACCGCCGCAGCCGGCCAGTCCAAGGGCCAGGAGCCCGGCAGCTGCCAGGGCCAGTACTTTTTGGAATTTCTTAGTCATGTTCATATCCCCTTTCATCATACAACAGAGGCAGGATCTCCCCCAGGTTTCCCCGGGGCCAGTCTGCCATTTTATCCAACAGTTTCCGGGTCCAGGCTTCTCCTTTGGCCCGGATCAGCTTCTCTTCCAGATCCTCTTCGGAAAATGGATGCTGGGGGCTGCCCAGAGGATCCGGCACTTCCGCTTCCACCGGCTCTCCTTCCAGGGTCACCGCGGTGACCACTGTCCGGCGGACGGTTTTCTCCACAGGAGGCAGGTCGTTGGCCCGATGGAATTTGGGGAGAGCCTGCCGGAAGGCTTCCGGCACCTGGGGCAGATTGAAGAGGCTGTCCTCTTCCCCGCCCCGGGTCAGGATCTGCCATCCCACGTATTCTATGGAAAATTTCCCTTCCTTCCCGGTTTCCGGGGCCGGATAGTGGAGGGCTTTGTCCGCTCCCGGAGGAAAATGGAAAGTCACTTCCCGGAGTTTGTCCAGGGTGTACCCCCGCCGGAACAGTTCCCGGCAGGCGGCGGCTCCTCCAATGGCGGCACTGCAGTAGGGATGGAGCTTCATCCACAGGCCCGGAGCAAGGATCTGCCCCGGGTTCAGCCATTTTTGCTCCAGTTCTTCCGGATCCAGGGTCAGGCTGCCGAACACCTGCTGCCAGCCGTTGTCGTTATTGAAAGGCCGCAGGCTGGCGGTGACCCGGGTGTACCGGATCATCTCCCAGGCAAACATCGCGTTCCGGGCGGCGAACCCGGCGTGGAGAGGCTTTCCATCGCTGCCGGCTTCCAGCCCCAGGCCCGCCGACTGGGTGGCCCCCAGGGACAGGAGATTGGCGGCAGCTTCCGGTCCCAGCTGCTTCAGGCTGGCCAGGGCCCCGGCCCCTCCGATGGAACCCAGGGTCCCGGTGGAATGCCAGCCCTGGCGCTTGTGCTGAGGATTCAAATACCCTCCCAGGATCCCTTCCAGTTCCGCCCCCACATTGTAGGCGGTGAGGAAGGCTTTCACGGGCACTTCAGGAGTACTTTCCGCCAACAGCACAGAAAACAGTACGGTGCTGAAATGACCGGCAATGCTGGACTGGGCATCGTCCAGATCCAGGTAATGAGACTGGAACCCGTTGAAAAAGGCCGCCATAAAAGGATGGCTGGTGCCTGGCAGACCCAGGAGATGGGCTCTGCCTGGAAAGGTTTCTACCCACCGGGCCATTTTCTGTACCTGGGGTTCCCGGGCCGCCTGAAGAGCGGAGGCCAGGTAATCCAGGAAAGCTATCTTGCTTTGCCGGAAAAGATCCGGACGCCGGTCCAGATCCGTCTGGCGGATCAGGTGGACCAGCGTCGCCGTTACTTCATCCATCATCTTACTTCCCAAACTTCTCCGCCCGGTCATTGGGTTCTTCCCAGATGCTCATGTCCGGGCCTTTGGGGACGATCCGGGGGAAATCTTCGTAGGGGGTGTGGTCCACATAGTAGAACCGCTTCCGCATGGAGTCGAAGTCGGTGTTCCCGCCGAAGGCCGGATTGCTGTACAGGTCCTTGGCGTAGTTCCACAGGTTGGGATAATCCACCAGGCGCTTCTTGTTCACGTAGTACTTCTGGTAGAACACCAGGTCGAACCGGCTCAGGGTCACGAACAGCCGGATGTCCGGATCGGTGATGGTGTCTCCCATGAGATACCGGCGGGTGGCCAGACGGTTTTCCAGCCAGTCCAGACGGTTGAACACCTTGTCATAGTAGAATTCGTAATCCTTCTGGCTGGTGACCAGGGCGGCCAGGTTCACCGCCAGGTTCACGTCGGCGTAGATGATGTCGTTGAGAGCATCGATGTCGTCCCGCAGGTCTTCCGGATAGATGTCGGGATCGTCGGGGCTGATGTACTTGGTCCAGGCCACGGCGATTTCCGTAGTCAGGTCGTGGTAGTCGTTGTTCACTACAGCACCGGTGGTCACGTCCACAATGGCAGGCACCGTGGAGCGCTGGTCATAGGCGGGGTTCCCTTTCCGATAGGCTTCTCCCAGGGAGTGGATCTTCAGCACCGGGTCCACATTGTCCGGATCCAGGGTGAAGAACCAGTCCCCCACCACCCCGGCGGGACGGAGAGGATCCACCACCCCTTTGGAGATCACCTTGTCCAGGCCCAAAAGGTCGATGGCAATGGCCACCCGGTTGGCCCAGGGGCAGTGCTTGGACCAGACCAGACGGTACCGGCCCGGTTCCACCGGCAGCTGGTCCGGACCATCCCCGAAGGGAGTGGTGAACTGAGGTTCCTCATCGTCGGCGTATTTCTGCCGGCGGTTGAAGTTGGAAGCGTCCTGGCCTTCATATTCCTTCTGGACCGTATGGGCCCGGGGGTTGCTGGAATGGAATTCGGAAAAGTCGATGGGGCAGGGATTCATAGCCCGTTTTACAGTAATGTCCTTCCAGGCGGCGGCGATTTCCGGATCCTTGATCCGGGCCAGTTTGGCGGCGTGGATGTCGATTTCAGTCATGATGATTCTCTCCTTTGTACAGAACCCGGGATTGCGGGGTTAATGTATAGTATTTTTATATGGATTAGGAGTAAAAAAAAGAAAGCTCCCGTCCCTATTGGGACGAAAGCTTTGGCTCCGTGGATCCACCCAGTTTCGCTGCCCTGTTGCCAAGTGCAGCCTCAGAGGCAGGACAATCCTCCTGCCTGACAGGGTAACGGCTGTCAGTCGGAAAGTCTACTGAGGGCCGGGCCCCGTTGGACTTTGCACGCTCAGAAAGGCACTTCAGATCCCGTAGTCATCCCCGCTTCCACTGTCCGGGTTCGCTGCCTGCATTCCAGGGTCCTACTCTTTTTCGTCATTGCGTTTGTTTTGAAATTATGGGAAGATGATACCATTGAATTGATAGTATGTCAATAGGAATTAAAGAAAATGTGGTTAGGTGATTAGGTGATTAGGTGGTTAAGTGGTTAAGTGATTAACGGGTCCGCGGCTGATGGATGCCAGATGCTCAAGCATCTGCCTTCGAACACGAAAAACCGGCGGCCGGGATGGGCTTCCCTTCGGGAAGCCCCTACCACGTTGGGGTCAAAGATGCAACAGAAAATCAGAGAAACGGGGTTGTCAAAAAATCCGTTCCTGTGACCGTTGTATCCAACATCCGACCCCAACGGCGTAGGGGCGAGCCCCAGGCACGCCCGTCCCGGCCGCCGTTTTTATACGTTCCCAGGAACCCGCCCCGTGGGTTCCCTCCTGCCGCTAGAGACTAGAGACTAGTGACTGTCAGCTCATGACCACCTGCCCCCGGCAGATGATTTCCATCGGCGTGAGACGTGAGACGGAAAAGCGGCCCTGTTCCCTTCTTCAGGTTACAAACTCATTCTGTTCCGATCCATGTTATAATATTAAAAATAACAGAAGGGAATAAAAAGATGCTGACCATAGAACTCATACAGTCATTATGTCATCAAGGTAAAATACAATGGACAAATCATGTAATGCAGCGTCTAATCAAACGCAACATATCTCGGGAAGATGTTAAAAATGCCATTGCCTCAGGAAAAGTGATTGAATATTACCCTGACGACTTTCCCTATCCCAGCTGTCTAATTTTAAGTCTTGCCTTGAAAAGTGGGCCTCTGCATATTGTTTGCGGAGTTGGAGATGGTATTCTCTGGATTATCACTGCCTATAGGCCTGACCCGTTGCAATGGGATGATACTTTCTCTCACAGAAAGGAGTAGTCTGAAATGAAATGTTTTTTATGCAAAGGAACCCTTGAAAATAAACTGACAACCTTCATGGTCGATTTGGGAAACTGCATTGTTATTGTCAAGAACGTACCCTCTCAAGTTTGTACACAATGTGGTGAAGTTTCTTATTCTGATGAAGTGGCCGCCCGTCTGGAACAACTTGTCGACCAGGTCAAAAATTCACTGACCGAAATTGCAGTAATCAATTATCCATCTGCTGCGTGAATAGGTTGGAAAAGGCCGCCGGAAAATCCGGCGGTCTTTTGGTTCATCGTGAGTCGTTCATCGTTTCGGATGCCAGATGTTGCCGCATCTGCCTTTGAACGTGAAACCCTCCGGCCGGGATGGGCTTCCCTTCGGGAAGCCCCTACCACGTTGGGGTCAGAGATGCAACAGAAAATCAGAGAAACGGGGTTGTCAAAAAATCCGTTCCTGTGACCGTTGTACTCAACATCCGACAGCAACGCCGTAGGGGCGAGCCGCAGGCCCGCCCATCCCGGCCTGCGGTTTTGATACGTTCCCAGGAACCCGCCCGGCAGGTTCCCTCCTGCCGCTAGAGACTAGAGACTAGTGACTGTCATCTGACCGGGGCTGTTGCCAACCAGCAGCCTCTCCCCCTTGCCCCCGTCCCCCATCTGTTCTATACTAATACCCGTGACCAATAGGAAAGGATGCCTGTCAATGGAAAAATACATCGATATCAATGAAAACGGCCTGAGCGTCCGGTGCAAGCTGTTCTACCAGAAGGACTTCCGGAACATTCCCAACCTGGCCATCTGCACCCACGGGTTCGGGGGCAACAAGGAGAACCATTCCGCCGCCAAGTTCGCCCAGCAGCTGATCACCAAGTACAAGGGATACGGGGCCCTGGTGTTCGACTGGCCCTGCCATGGGGCGGATGCCCGGAAGAAGCTGGTGCTGGAGGAATTCATGACCTACCTGACCCTGGTGGTGGACTATGCCCATAAAGAACTCCACGCCACCACCCTGTACAACTACTCCACCAGCTTCGGGGCCTACCTGACCTTGAAATACATGGCGGAAGTGGGGAATCCCTTTAAAAAGGTGGCTCTCCGGTGCCCGGGGATCCACATGGCCCAGCTGGTAAAGAACTACCTGAGCCCGGAAGAAATGGAAAAGCTGGAAAAGGGCAAGGAAGTCCAGGTGGGCTATGAACGGAAGATGAAAATGGACAAACAGTTCGTGGAAGACCTGGAAAAATCCGATGTGCGGAAGTACGAGTACTTTGACTGGGCCGATGACATGCTGATTCTCCACGGGACCAAGGACAAGCTGGCCCCCATCGAGGATTCCCGGGAATTTGCAGAAAACAACGTAATTACCTTCATCCCGGTGGAAAATGCCAACCACACCTTCTCGGATCCCAAGACCAGCGATTTCGCCGCCCATACCATAGTAGAATTCTTCGGACCGGACACAAAAAAAGAGGACTGACTTTCGTCAGTCCTCTTTTTTTGTCTCAAACAAGGCTTCCACAAACTGCTGGGGATCGAAGGGGCGGAAATCCATCATCCCTTCTCCCACGCCGATCCACTTTACATCCAGCCCCAGTTCTTCCTTGATGGCGATCACCACGCCCCCTTTGGCGGTGCCGTCCAGCTTGGTGAGCACCACCCCGGTCACATGGGCGGTTTCCAGGAAGATCTTGGCCTGGCTGATGGCGTTCTGGCCGGTGGTGGCGTCCAGCACCAGCAGGGTCTCATGAGGCCCGTCGGGGATCTCTTTCCGAATCACCCGGTAGATCTTGTCCAGTTCCTTCATGAGATTGGTTTTGTTGTGGAGCCGTCCGGCGGTATCCACGAACAGCACATCCGCCTTCCGGGCAATGGCTGCCTGGACCCCGTCGTACACCACTGCCGCCGGGTCCGCACCGTCCCCGTGGGCGATCACGTCCACCTGGGCCTTCTTCCCCCAGATCTGGAGCTGTTCCGTAGCCCCGGCCCGGAAGGTGTCCGCAGCGCACATCATCACCTTGTAGCCCATCAGCCGGTAATAGTTGCTGAGCTTGCCGATGGTGGTGGTCTTCCCCACCCCGTTCACCCCCACCACCAGCACAATGGAGGGATGGCCTTTGAACCGCATCCGGGGCCCGTTGGTCTTCAGCAGGTCCGCAATGTAGTTTTTCAGGAAGGGCAGGGCCTCTGCCGGGGATTTGATCTGCCGGGTGGCAGCGGCCTTCCGAAGGGCGGCCATGATCTTTCCCGTGGTCTTGATCCCCACGTCCCCGGCCACCAGGATCATCTCCATCTCATCCATGAAGTCCTCGTCCAGGTCCACACTGGCCCCCACCAGGTCCTCCATCCGTTCGGTGAAGTTTTTCCGGGTCTTGCTGAGCCCGTCTTTCAGTTGTTCCATAAAACTCATGATTCGGCTACCTCCGATAATTTCACAGACAGCACCCGGGACACCCCGGATTCTTCCATGGTGACACCGTGGAGCACGTCCGCGGCTTCCATGGTCCCCTTCCGGTGGGTGATCACGATGAACTGGGTCTTCTGTCCGTATGCTTTCAGGAATTGGGCAAAACGGTCGATGTTGGTTTCATCCAGAGGGGCGTCGATTTCGTCCAAAATTACAAACGGCGCCGGCTGGTAGGTCAACAGGGCAAAGAGCAGGGCGATCACGGTGAGCGCCCGTTCTCCCCCGGAAAACAGGGACAGGTTCCGCATCTTTTTTCCTGGTGGCTGGGCCTCGATGTCGATGCCCGATTCCAGGAGATTCTTCTCATCCAGGATCCGCAGCCGGGCCCGTCCCCCGCCGAACAGCTTCTCGTAACAGTCGGCGAAATACCCGTTGATCTTGGCGAAGGCCTCCCGGAACCGGCGGGTCATGTCGCTGTTGATGCCGCTGATCACCGTTTCCAGCCGGTCCCGGGCCTGGACCATGTCCTCATACTGCTTCTTCAAAAAGTCGTACCGGTCTTTGGCCGCCCGGTATTCCTCCTGGGCCGCCTGGTTCACCGGTCCCAGGTCCGCCAGTTCCCGGGCCGCCCGGGCTTCCCGTTCCTTCAGTTCCCCTTCGGGCAGGTCATAGGGAAGGGCTTCCTGCCGGGCGGTTTCCTCCGTGAGCCCGTAGGCTTCCTGGAGCTGCTGCCGGCAGTGTTCCCCTTCTGCCGCCTTCTTTACCTGGTCCATTTCGCTGTTGTGGATCTTCTGGCGGAGGCTGGCCTCCTGGCCCTGGAAGATCACCCCCTGCTGGGTCAGCTCCTGGCGTTTCTGCAGCAGGGCTTCCCGTTCTTCCAGGAATTTCTGCCGGGCCCCGTCGCTGCCGGCCAGTTCCTGTTCCAGGGCGGAAATCTGCCCGCCCAGTTTATCCAGGGCCTTTTCACAGCTGCCGATGGTCTGTTCCAGCTGCCGGGATTCCTCTTCTCCCCGGGTGATCTCTTCCTGGGTTTTCTGGCCCATCCGGTCCATGGACTGGATCCGGTCGTTCAGGGCCTGGAGCTGGCTTTCCCCGGCATTTACGGCAATCAGGGCATCCTGGTGCCGGCGGGCGGCCCCTTCCAGTTTCGTCCGCTGTTCCACCAGCCCGTCGCTGAGGGCCTGGGCCGCTTTTTTCCCTTCCACATCGGCATTTTCCAGTTGTTCCACCTGGGGTGCCAGTTCCTTCACCTGCTGCTGGAGTTCCAGAAAAGCCTCCGCCCCCTGGCGTTTTTCCGCCAGGAGCAGTTCCAGGTTCTCCTGCTGGCGTTTTTTCTGGGTTTCTTCCTGCTGGACCCGGGCGGACGCCCCGGCCTTTTCCACTGCGATTTTCTGGAGGGCATCCAGGGCCTCCTGGCGCTTCTCCTTTACCCGGCGTCCCTTGTCCGCCAGGCCGTCCAGAGCCTGTTGGAACTCCTTCCCGGCGGTTTCCAGCTGGACTGTTTCTTCCGTAAGACGGCGGATCTCCTGCTTCCGGGACAGGAAGCTTTTCCCCTGCTGTTTCTGGCCCCCGCTGAGGGAGCCTCCGGCGTAGACCACGTCCCCTTCCAGGGTCACGATCCGCACCCGCATATCCGCCTTCCGGGCCGCTGCCAGGGCATGGTCCAGATTGTCCGCCACCAGCACCTGTCCCAGCAGGAACCGGACCGCCGGCTGGAGGGCAGGATCGCACCGGACCAGATCCCCGGCGATGCCGATGATCCCCGGACATCCCAGGGCCGCTTTTTCCCGGGCGCCCAGGGCCCGGGGCCGGAGGGTATCCAGAGGCAGGAAGGTGGCCCGTCCCCCCTGGACCTTTTTCAGATGGGCAATGGCTGCCTGGGCCGTGGGGGCATCCTGGGTGATGATGTTCTGGAGGGCACCTCCCAGGGCGGTTTCCAGGGCCGTCACATAGGCATCCTCCACAGTGAACAGCTCCGCCACCACACCGCAGATTCTTTCCCGGAAGGGTGCCCGGGCCTCCAGCACCGTCCGGACCCCTTTGCTGAACCCTTCATGCTCCCGCTCCATGGCGGCCAGCACCTGGAGCCGTGCCTTTTTCTGGTTCAGGGTCCGCCGGTTCTGTTCCAGGGCCCCTTCCTGTTCCCGGTAGGCCCGGATGCTCTGTTCCAGGGCCCCGTTCAGCTGCCGGGCGGTTTCTTCCAGCTGCTGTTTCCGGTCTTCCAGGGTTTCCAGGCTGTCCTTTTCCCCCTGGAGGGCGGCGGTCACTTCCTGGAGAGCCTCTTCCGCCTCCCGGACCTTTTCCTTCAGGCTTTCCTGCTGCCGGTGGATCCGGTCCTGTTCCTGGCGGACCCCTGCCAGTTTGTTCCGGGTCATCACCAGGGTCCGCATGCTGTCAAAGGCCTGTTCCTGCCAGGCCTTCAGTTTTTCTTCCCCCTGGCGGACGGTTTCCGTCAGGGTCTCCTTTTCAGCGGCGGCGCTTTCCAGGCGCTTTTTGGCCCGGTACTGGGTTTCTTCCAGCCGGTCGTATTCCTCCGTCACCAGGTCCAGGTTCTCCTGGTTCCGGGCCAGTTCCTCTTCCAGGGCGGACCGGTTTTTGGCCAATTGGTCCATCCGGTTCCGGCTCTGCTGGATCCGTTCCTCCTGGACCGCCTTCTGGCTCCGGTACCCGGCGGCTTCCTTTTCCCGGGCCAGGATCTGTTCCTGGTAGGCGCTGTAGGCGTTTTCCCGTTCCTGGAGCCGCTGTTCCAGGGCTTCCTGCTGTTTGCCCAGGGCCCCGGACAGTTCCGCCAGTTCCTTCAGATGGGTTTCCAGCAGGGTGAGTTTTTCCGTGAGCCGGGCCTTTTCTTTTTCCAGAGAAGCCAGCTGGCCCAGCAGCCGGGTCACCTTCACCTGCCGGAGCCGGGCGCTGATGGCTTCATACTGCCGGGCTTTTTCCGCTGCTGCTTCCAGGGGCACCAGCTGGTTTTCGATCTCGCTCTGGATATCGTGGATCCGCAGCAGGTTGGCCGCCGTGTCGTCCAGTTTCCGGAGGGCTTCCTTCTTCCGGATCCGGTACTTGGCGATTCCCGCCGCTTCCTCGAAAATGGCCCGCCGGTCTTCCGGACGGCTGTTGAGGATCTCGTCGATCTTGTTCTGACCGATGATGGACAGGGACCCCCGTCCCAGCCCGGTATCCGCCAGAAGGGACACCACGTCCTTCAGCCGGCAGTTCTTCCCGTTGATGGAATATTCGCTGTCCCCGCTCCGGAACACCCGGCGCTGGAGGCTCACCTCGTCGAAATCCACCGGCAGGGTGTGGTCCGTGTTGTCGAACACCAGGTCCACTTCCGCCATGCCCATGGGACGGCGGCCGCTGCTGCCGGCGAAGATCACGTCCTCCATTTTGGTGCCCCGGAGGTACTTTACGCTCTGTTCCCCCATGACCCACCGGATGGCGTCGGAGATATTGCTTTTGCCGCTGCCGTTGGGGCCCACAATGGCGGTGATCCCCGGCTCGAATTCGATATTTACTTTGTCTGCAAAGGATTTGAACCCATGGGCTGAGAAACTTTTTAAACGCACGGCAGTCCCTTCTTATCCCTGGATGTCGGACAGGGCCACTTCGTCGCTGCCGTCGATTTCCGTCAGGGACACATCCACGGTCTCACTGTTGCTGGTGGGCACGTTCTTCCCCACATAGTCCGCCCGGATGGGCAGTTCCTTGTGGCCCCGGTCCACCATCACCGCCAGCTGGATGGCCTTGGGCCGGCCCATGTCGATCAGGGCGTCCAGGGCGCTGCGGATGGTCCGGCCGGTGAACAGCACATCGTCCACCAGGATCACCGTCTTTCCGTTCAGGTCGAAATCGATGTCCGTTTCACTGATCACCGGGTTGTACCCCAGGGTGGACAGATCGTCCCGGTACAGGGTGATGTCCAGGGAGCCCACCGGCAGCTTCACGCCCTCGATGGCTTCGATTTCCTGCCCCAGCCGGTTGGCCAGAGGCACTCCCCGGGTGCGGATCCCCACCAGGGCCACATTGTCCACCCCTTTGTTCCGTTCCACAATCTCGTGGGAGATCCGGACCAGGGCCCGGCGCATGGCATCGGCATCCATAATGGTTTTTTTCTTCACAGAAACGCTCATGTTACTTCCTCCTTGTCAATGGAACTGCCCGTTCCGGAGACGGGTCAGGATGGTCTGCATATCAGCCGGCACCGGGGCAGTGAAGGTCATCCACTCTCCGGTCCGGGGATGGCGGAAGGTCAGCTGCTCCGAATGGAGGGCCTGTCCGCTGATGGAAAAGCAGGTCTTCTGGGGGGCGTATTTGGGATCCCCCACCAGAGGGTGGCCGATATAGGTCATGTGGACCCGGATCTGATGGGTCCGGCCGGTCAGGAGCCGGCAGCGGACCACGGTGAATTTTCCGTACCGCTCCAGCACCTCATAATCAGTAGCCGCCCAGCGGCCCCCTGCAGGCACCACCGCCATCTTCTTCCGGTCCCGGGGATCCCGGTCCAGCTGGGTCTCGATGTGCCCATGGTCCTCTTTCACGTTCCCCCGGACAATGGCCAGGTAGGTCCGTTTGGCTTCCTTTTTCTGGATCTGCTCCGCCAGGGACTGGTGGGCCAAATCGTTCTTGGCGCAGATCATCACCCCGCTGGTGTCCTTGTCCAGCCGGTGGACGATCCCCGGCCGGATCACCCCGTTGATCCCGGAAAGGTCCCTGCAGTGGTACAGCAGGGCGTTCACCAGCGTCCCGTCCGGGTTCCCCGCCGCCGGGTGGACCACCATCCCCCGGGGCTTGTTCACCACGATCACATCCTCATCTTCATAGAGGATGTCCAGGGGGATGTTCTCCGGTTTGGCCGCCAGATCCACCGGCGGGGGCACCAGCACCTGGAACACATCCCCTTCTTTCACTTTGGTATTGGCCTTGGCCGGTTTCCCCTGCCGGGTCACCCGGCCTTCCTGGATGTCATGCTGGACGGCGGACCGGGTGCAGTCCAGCCGGGCGGCCAGGAACACGTCGGTTCGGAGGCCCTTTTCTTCCGGCCCCGCCGGTTCTGTTACGATCAGACGGCTCCCGTCCCCGGTTTGTCCTTGGGTTCCAGTTGCCGGGTTTTCCCGGTTTCGTTCTCCAGCATACTCCATACGATCAGCCCCACTCCCACACAGATAAAGATATCGGCCACGTTGAACACCGGCCAGAAATGAAAGTCCACAAAATCGATCACATACCCGGTGGCGATCCGGTCGATCAGGTTCCCCAGGGCGCCTCCCAGGAACAGTCCCGTCCCCAGCCGGGCCTTGGGTCCCTCCCGGTGGATGTGGTCCCGGAAATAGAAGACGGCGCCTGCCGCCAGAAGGGTGATCACCACAAAGAAAACCCGCTGGTATTCCAGCAGGCCGAAAGCCGCCCCCGGGTTCAGCACATAGGTGCAGCTCACCACCCCGGGAATCACCGGGAAGCTCATGCCGACGGTCATGGTATGGGTAATGAAAAATTTGGTGATCCGGTCCAGCAGGACCACCAGGAAAATCTGGATGAGCATCCGCGTTCACGGCTCCTTTATTTTGGTATAAAAAAAGAAAGAGCCCTACAATGCCGTACCAATTCCGAGTTTTGAACCTGCCTAAGCAGGTGGGTGCCCTCCCTGTCATATCTGATGTCCCCTCGAAAGGGCATATCATCAACGGCCGGAGTTCACGGGCTCCCTTATAGAGAGTGTTGGCTCAAAACATATGGAATTCGACTCGCACATCGGAGGGTTGCTCTTTTATCTGTATTATACCGCCTGAACCCTATATTGTCCAGTGTTTTCCCTATCCCTTTATTTTCTCCAGGATTTGTTCCGGTCGGTCGATGAGGGCAGTGGGCCGGAGGGCCGCCAGTTCGTCCCGGTCCCGGAACCCCCAGGTCACCAGGAAGCAGTCCATCCCCACATTGTCCGCCGTCATTTTGTCCACTTCTGAATCCCCCACATACACCGCCTGGTCTTTGGGGATCCCCAGTTCCTCCAGGGCCCGGACCACCGTATCCGGAGCCGGCTTCCGGCGGACTCCCTGGCTTTCTCCCATGGCCACTTTCATGGTTTCCGGGAAATACCGGTCCCGGAGAGACAGCACCGCCGGATGGGCCTTGTTGGACACAATGGCCAGCTTCACCCCCAGGGCCTGGAGGTCTTTCAGCAGTTCCGGGATCCCATCATAGGGCCGGGTGGCCTCATTGCAGTGCTTCAGGTAATAGGCCCGGAAATCCTGGAACACCCGCTGGAATTTGTTCTCGTCCTCCTGGGGCAGGGATTTCCGCAGCAGGTTCTCCAGGCCGTTTCCCAGGGCCCGGCGCACCTGGAGCCTGGTCCTGGGGGCACAGCCGTATTCCCGGCAGGCCTCGTTCACGCTGTTCCACAAATCCGTCAGGGTATCCAGCAGGGTCCCGTCCAGATCAAACACCACCGCCTGATATTTCACGTTACGCACACTCCTTGGTTTCGTTCATCGTTTATCGTGGATCGTTCATCGCTCATCGTCCGTCGTTGTTCAAAGCCAGCCTCGCCGGCTTCCGACCGCCGCTGACCGTTGACCGATTGTCCCCCACAGGGAAGATGATACCACATCCTGCCAAACTATGATACAATAAAAGGACCAAACAGAAGGAGAGTGCATTCCATGAAAATACTGCGTTCTTTGTTCCTCACTGCCATCCTGGTGGTCAGCGGAATCTTCACCGCTTTTGCCTCCCCGGAAGCCCCTACGGATCAGGAAGTGATCCAGGCCTTCCAGGAAGCCAACACCGTCTATGAATGGTTCGAACATCATCCCCTGAAAACTGACGGCAAAGGGGAAAAAGACACCGGGTACATGATCTACTACACAGTGGCTGACAAGAACTACCCCAACATGATGGCCCTAAAGGCCAAGGTCAACCAATGCTTCACTGAAGCCCTGGCCGGTTTCATCATCAGCGACAGCCGGATGTACCGGGAATTCGACGGAAAACTGTACGTGGCTCCCAGTGCCAAAGCCCGGGACCTGCGGAAAGGGACCTCCACCATCAACATCGTGCGGGAATCCCCCACCCGGATCAACCTGGAAGTATCCACTCCCATGATGGAAGACCCGGCCCACGGCAAAACCAACATAGTGGAAACCAGAAAGACCATTTTCCCCTATGTAAAGACCCTGAAGGGATGGAGATTCTCCTATTTTGAATCGCTGGAATAAAAAAAGAAAGGCTGTTGCCAACGCAACAGCCCTTTTTAGTCGGAAGTCTGGAGTCGGGAGTCAGAAGCCTCTGGATAGGATCCGCCTGGCTGGACGGATCCTTTTGATTATGTAAAACCAGAATCGAAATCAATCTGAGCGATCATTTCGTCTAAAGGTTCTACACATTCAAAAATTTGCCTGCAAATTTAACATTCGGCTCCAGACTTCAGACTCCAGACTTGAGCCGCTACGCGGCTCTACAGCTAGGGGCTGTTGCTCATGCAACAGCCCCTTTTTTAAGTATATTGGTGCGGCTGACAGGGCTTGAACCTGCACGTCTTGGACACCAGATCCTAAATCTGGCGCGTCTGCCAATTCCGCCACAGCCGCATTTGGGTATAAAAAAATGGTGATCCACCCGGGACTCGAACCCGGGACACCCTGATTAAAAGTCAGGTGCTCTACCAACTGAGCTAGTGAATCACTTGGCTGGGGCAGCTGGACTCGAACCAACGCATGCGGGAGTCAAAGTCCCGTGCCTTACCGACTTGGCTATGCCCCAAAAAGGTAAAAAAAAAGGTGGGGTGGATAGTGGGGATCGAACCCACGCGTGCCGGAGCCACAATCCGGTGTGTTAACCGCTTCACCATATCCACCATATTACCTTGCCGCCATCCGACGACTCACTTATTCTAGCATAGGAAAGCGAAAAATGTCAACAACTTTTTTTCACTTTCCCAGGCTTTTTTCAATCGATGCCTGCCAGGCTCCGGTGAGCCAGCCCCACGCCCAGTTCATTCAGGTTCAGGACCCCCACACTCATGTACACCGCCACACAAAGGTGCTCCCCGTACCGGGCCACTCCGATCTTGCCCCCTACATTGAAGCCGATGGCCTTGTCCATCATCTGTTCCAGGGCTTCATGGGCTGCCCCGGCCACCGTGCCTGCTCCCACATGGGTGTCGGTGACGATGTTCTGCCGTTCCGAGGCCACCACCGCCCGTTCCACGATTTTCTTGATGGAAGGCAGGAACTCTCCTCCAAAATCTACAGCCGCCGCCCGGAACCCCTGTTCCCGGAGCCGCTCCTTCAGCCGGTCCTCTTCTTCCCGGGTGGCCGTCAGCGCCATCCGCAAAGCCGCCCGTCCCACATCGATACTGGCAATAGGTCTGTTCATACTCTCACATCCCTTTCCTGCAAATCTACCCCACCATTATACCAAAGAATCCCTTGTCAGGGAATGGCAGGGCTGTTAGAATGAGAAACGACACCCGTAGGGGCCCCACGCCGGGCGGCCCGCCTTTATGCACCGCCCGGTCCCCCCTTCCCGCTTCCCTTGATTATCCTGAAAGGAGGACATCATCATGTCCGTCATTATGTCCGAAGAACTCCGTGCCGGCATCATCCTGGGCGACCGGGACAACGACCAGTACCTGTATATGCCCGGCAGCGAAATCGGCGCCGACAACCCCATGTGCATCTTCGAAGAGCACGGGAACAAAACCGACCTGCACCTGGAAGAGGCCGTGGAACTAGCCAAGCGCCTGACCCTGAAGCCCACAGAACACCCGGTGTACGGGAAAAGGGCCTATTGAAAAAGGGGCCGTTGCATGCGCAACAGCCCCTTTAGTCTGAAGTCAGGAGTCCGAAGTCGGAAGCCTCAGGAGAGGATCCGTCTAGCTGGACGGATCCTTTTGATTCTGTAAAACCAGAATTGAAATCAAGCTGAGAAATCATTTCGACCTAAGGTTCTACATATTCAAAAATTTGCATGCAAATTTAACATTCGGCTCCAGACTTCAGACTCCAGACTTGAGCCGCTATGCGGCTCTACAGCTAGGGGGTGTTGCACATAACGTGCAACACCCCCTTCCTTACATCCTCTCCCGGATGGCTTCCAGGAATTCTTCGCTGTTGACCTTCTTTTTATCCGGCAGGGTGGATACAGCTACCAGATCCCCGGTCATGATCCCTTCTTCAAGGGTCTGGATGGTGGCTTTTTCCAGCCGGTCGGCAAAATCCACCAGGTCCGGCAGCTGGTCCATCTGGCCCCGTTTCCGCAGGGCCCCGGTCCAGGCAAACAGGGTGGCCACCGGGTTGGTGGAGGTCTTTTCCCCTTTCAGGTACCGGTAATAGTGGCGCTGTACCGTGCCGTGGGCCGCTTCGTATTCATAGCAGCCGTCCGGGGACACCAGCACGGAAGTCATCATGGCCAGGCTCCCGAAGGCGGTGGCCATCATGTCGCTCATCACGTCCCCGTCGTAGTTCTTGCAGGCCCAGATCATGCCCCCTTTGGACCGGACCACCCGGGCCACCACGTCGTCGATGAGGGTGTAGAAATATTCGATGCCGGCGGCTTCGAACTTTTCCTTGTATTCCCGGTCGTAGATATCCTGGAAAATATCCTTGAACCGGTGGTCATAGATCTTGGACACCGTGTCTTTGGTGGCAAACCACAGGTCTTCCTTCTGTTCCAGGG
This sequence comes from Acidaminococcus sp. HCP3S3_H5, assembly GCF_052122235.1. Taxonomy (NCBI): domain Bacteria; kingdom Bacillati; phylum Bacillota; class Negativicutes; order Acidaminococcales; family Acidaminococcaceae; genus Acidaminococcus; species Acidaminococcus sp. HCP3S3_H5. The sequence goes on along the minus strand of NZ_JBQKCS010000007.1, from coordinate 72,647 downwards.
CATAGTTGAAGCAGGACCGGGCAAAATTGCTGATGGACTTGTCCGTATTGTAGACTCCCTGGACGATCCCGGCATCCTGGAAGTCCATAATGGTCCGGCGGGTCACCTTCCCGTCCGCTCCGGTAACCACCAGTTCCGCCTTGGCCGGGCCCTCCACCCGGATTTCCGTGTTCTTGTAAATGTCCCCGTAGGCGTGCCGGGCAATGGTAATGGGCTTTTCCCAGGTAGGGATCAGAGGCCGGATGCCCTTCACCATAATGGGCTTCCGGAACACCGTCCCGTCCAAAATGGCCCGGATGGTGCCGTTGGGGCTGGCCCACATCTTTTTCAAGCCATATTCCTTTACCCGGGCTGCGTTGGCCGTAATGGTGGCGCATTTCACCGCCACCCCGTACTTTTTCGTTGCCAGGGCTGAATCGATGGTCACCTGGTCATCTGTATCATCCCGGTGCTTCATGCCCAGGTCGTAATATTCCGTTTTCAGGTCCACATAAGGAAGGATCAGGATATCCTTGATCATCTTCCAAAGGATCCGGGTCATTTCATCCCCGTCCATTTCCACCAGAGGGGTGGTCATCTTGATTTTATCCGCCATATCATATTCTCCTTTCCCAAACAAAGACAGCACTATGTACTGTATGTATCATACCACAGATGGGATAAAGGGAAAAATACGAAAAAACGGGGTACGGTATAGGATATATTGATGGGTAGGTGGTAGGTGGTATTGACCATTGACAAAAAAGGTGCTGCACGCTTTTTGTGCAGCACCTTCACGCTCTTTACCCCTTAAACGCGTCGGTCAGAGGCGGTACGATCTGTTTCTTCCGGGACAGTACCTTGGGCAGGTGGTAATGGCCGTCGGCTTCAGCCTTCCCGAAGGCCTTGTCCAGGATGTCCTTGTTCTTGCCGGCCCACAGCAGCTCGGTGACTTCATCCATAATGTCGGTGACCATCAGCAGGGTGGTGTCCGCTTCTCCTCCGTCCACCATGGCCTGGAGGGCTTTCTGGAGTTCCGGCCATTTGGCTTTGGCAGCTTCCCCGTTCATCACGTTCACCTGGGCCACAGTGACTTTCCCCTGAGGGAAGTCGAATTCCTTCATGTCCCCATGGCAGATTTCTTCCGCACTCATGGAGTTGATGGCGGAACCGGCCTGGAGCATTTCCAGGGCATAGGCCTGGGGATCAGCGATTTTCGCGATCTTGGCCAGGGCACCGGCAGCTTCCTTGTCCTTTTCCGTGGTGGTGGGAGACTTGAAGTACAGGGTGTCAGAGCTGATGGCGGAGAACAGCAGCCCGGCGATTTCCTTGGGCAGGGTCAGACCGTTTTCCACAGCCACATTGTACAGGATGGTGGCAGTGCACCCTACCGGCTGCATCCGGACGAACAGGGGATTGGCGGTGACAATGCCCCCCAGACGGTGATGGTCGATGATTTCCAGCAGGTTGGCCTTGTCCAGCCCGTCCACAGCCTGGCTCATTTCATTGTGGTCCACCAGGATGATCTTCTGGCCTTCGTCCACCTTTTCCACCAGTTCCGGAGCCGCCACTTTCCAGTGGTCCAGCACAAACTGGGTTTCCGGGTTCACCTTCCCGGCCCGGCAGGCGGTGACCTTTTCCCCCAGCTGGGTCTTGATCCAGGTGTAGCTCAGGGCAGAGCAGATGGAGTCCGTATCCGGGTTCTTGTGCCCGGTGATGATGATGTTTTCCATAAAAGCATCTCCTTGTATATTACTGTCAATCAATTTATTATAGCACAGTTTTGAAAGCCCATGGAAGCCAAACCCCATGGGCTTTTGGCATTGAACGAAAACGCAGCCCAAGGGCTGCTAACCCACCACCATTGCGCAGGCGCAACGGTCCCCAGCTGCGGCATAAGCGACCTCGCTATCCGCTAAAGCGGATGCTCCCTGCTTACGCCCTTGAAAAGGGCGGATAGTGGCACACAGGCCATGCTCTGGTGCCGCCTAGGCAATGAGCCCGAGCCCCCAGCGGCTATCCACCATACACATGGGAGCGGACTGTATAACTGTCGAGGCCCCAGCGGATATCCGCCCTTTACAAGGGCGGGGGACCAGCCGTCAGGCTGGTGGTGGGTTAGCAGCGCCAGCTGCGTTTCCCTTCACAGGAACCCGGAAGCCTGGTTCCTTCCAATGGTTTCAACCTTCAGCCTTCTGACTCCCGACGGGTACCCCAAACCTCCCCATCAGCCTTCTGGCCTGATGGTACCCGTCCATGGCGGCGCTCATGATGCCGCCGGCGTAGCCGGCCCCTTCTCCGGTGGGGTACAGCCCCCGGCAGTTCACCGACTGGCCGTCCTCTCCCCGGAGGATCCGCACCGGAGCCGAAGTCCGGGTCTCCACCCCGATCATCAGCCCCTGGGTGCTGAACCCGGGCAGCTTCCGTTCAAAATCCCGCAGCCCATGTTCCAGGGATTCCGTCACAAAGTCCGGCAAAATCTTCCGCAGGTCCGCCGGCACAAGGCCCGGCCGGTAGCTGGGACGGAACTTCACCTTCAGGTCCGGAGCAGTCCGTTCCAGGAAGCTCCGGCTGGTCTGGGCCGGGGCCCGGTAATCCCGGCTCACCTTCCAGGCCAGGTGTTCGTACTTCCGCTGGAATTCCATGCCTCCCAAAGGACCGGCCGGGAAATCCCCCGGGTCCACGCTGACCACCAGGGCGCTGTTGGCCAGTCCCGTATCCCGTTTGAAGGGGCTCATGCCGTTTACCACCAGTCCCCCCTGTTCCGAAGCAGAGGCCACCACCTGGCCCCCCGGGCACATGCAGAAGGAATACACCGCCCGGCCCGTTTCCTTGTCATGGAAGATCAGAGCATAATCCGCCGCCCCCAGCTGGGGATGATTGGCAAACTTCCCGTACTGGGCCCGGTTGATGAGAGCCTGTTCGTGCTCGATCCGCACCCCCACTGCAAAGGCCTTGGCCTCCAGATGCACGGACCGTTTCAGCAGGGTTTCATAGGTGTCACGGGCACTGTGGCCGCAGGCCAGGATCACCCCGTTGGTGTCCACCCATTCTTTCCCGTTCAGTTCCACCGCCGTAAGGCCCTGTTCCGGATCCACCCGGAAGTCCGTCACCTGGGTCTCATACCGAATCTGGCCCCCGGCCTTTTTGATCCGGCTGATAAGCCCGGTGACCATAAGCCGCAGCTTGTCCGTGCCCACGTGGGGCTTCTGTTCCGTCAGGATCTCTTTGGGCGCCCCGGCTTCCACAAAAGTCCGGAGCAGGTGGCCCATAATGGGGTCGTTGACCCGGGTGGTCAGCTTCCCGTCAGAAAAGGTGCCGGCGCCTCCGGCGCCGAACTGCACATTGCTCACCGGGTCCAGTTTCCCGGTCTTCCAGAACTGTTCCACGTCCTTCACCCGGTGGGACAGGTCCCTGCCCCGTTCCACCACCAAAGGAGCGTACCCGTGCCGGGCCAGTTCCAGGGTTGCCACAAGGCCTGCCGGCCCCAGGCCGATCACCACCGGACGGCCCTGGAGCTTTTCGGTGCCGAACACCGCCGGAGGTTCCGGTTTTTCTTCCCACAGGGTCACCTGGGGATCCCGGAGGAGCTTCTGGAGCACCCCTGTGGGCACATCCACTGTGGCCTTCACATGGTATACCAGGCAGATATTGCTTTTCCGCCGGGCATCCACGGCCTTCCGGACCACTTCCACCTGCCGGAGGGCTTTTTCCGGCAAATGGTATTTCTTCCCTACGATCTGCACCAGGGAATGGCGGCTGTCCAGCCCCACCCGCAGGTTATTGATTCTGATTTCCGTCGGCTTTGCTGCCATCCTGCTTTTCCGTTCCTTTCTGCAAGGTAATTTCCACAATGACGCTGTGCTGGTCCGCCAGCACCTGATCCGGGATCTGGAGAGGCATCTTCAGTTCCACATCACTGGTCACATTGTTGAGGACAATGGGGGCGGTAAGGATTTCCCGGATGCCTCCCAGCACCTTGGGTTCCGCCGTAAGCCGCACACTGTCCGGAGTGATCTTCACGCTCTTTAAGGTGACCCCTTCCGGCAGCTGTCCGGACATGTTGGCCTTCACCGGGAAGTCGTTGGTCCCCAGCTGGCGCACAATGGTCACGGTGGTCTTGATCTTCCCGGGCACCACCTTCACGTCATACATTTCCCGTCCGGTCCGGTCCACTGCCACCGCTGTGGCATCTGTGGAGAAGTTCCGGTCGTGATGGCTGATATCCACCATCACCAGTACCTTGTCCACCTGGGAGATCCGGGCACTGGCCCCTTTGATAATCACCTGGGTGGGAGACAGATCCATCTGGCTTACGGTGACCCCGCTGTTGGGAACCCCTACGATCCGGGGTTCCAGGGTCATGGTCTTTTCCGCCAGGGAGTCCGTTTCCAGCTGGAGCAGGCTGGGGGTCACTTCCGCCACTTCCCCCATCCGGGTAGTGGCCTGGACGTTGTAGGTGTTCCGTCCCTTGGGGGCGTCGGTAAAGTCGATGAAGGCCTTGACGTCCCCTTCCCGGAGTACGGCGATCTGGGACCGGGTGCCGCTGACCTTCACATTCACCGTTTCCGGCAGGTCCTTCACCACCATGTCTTCCGCCAAGTTCTGGGCCGTCAAAGGAACCTGGAAGGTCTTGGTGGTGATGGGGTTCTGTTCGTTCATCACATACACCCACAGGATGCAGGCACAGACCACGGACATGATCCGCACCAGCCAGGAATTCCGGTTGGGGGTCTGGTTATTTTTCACCATGGCCGCTGCCTCCTTTCTGGTCGTCGGACGGGGCATGTTTCTTCCCCAGTTTGGCCAGGATGGTATCCTTCCAGTTCAGCATAGGAGTCTTCATCACCGGCCGCAGCAGGTCCTTCACATCCCGGTGGGTCAGGTACCGCTGGAGGGCGCCCCCCCGGGCCAGGGAAATGGTCCCGGTTTCTTCGCTGACCACCAGGATCAGGGCATCGGTCTGTTCGGAAAGGCCGATGGCCGCCCGGTGCCGGGTCCCCAGTTCCTGGCTCAGGTTCCGGGCTTCCGTCAAAGGCAAAAGGCAGCTGGCCGCTGCGATCCGGTCTCCCCGGATGATCACCGCCCCGTCGTGGAGGGGGGTGTTGGGGATGAAGATGTTCTCGAACAGGGCCGTACTGATCAGCCCGTCAATGGGGATCCCGGTTTCGATGTAGTCATCCAGCCCGGTTTCCCGCTCGAACACCATGAGTGCCCCGATCTTGTTCCGGCTCAGGTCGTCGGCAGTGGTGGCCACCGCTTCCAGCATGTTCTCCACCTGCATTTCGTTGAGCACCGTGCTCCGGCGGAACAGTTTCCCCCGGCCGATCTGCTCCAGGGCCCGGCGGAGTTCCGGCTGGAACACCACCGGCAGGGCGATCATCACCACGGTCATGAATTTTTCCAGGATCCAGTTGATCACATACAGATTCAGCCACTTGCTGATCAGCATGATCGCCAGCAGCATCAACAGCCCTTTCACCAGGGACGCCGCCCGGGTGTTCTTCAGCATCTGGTACAGTTTATTGAGAAAAAACGCCACCACCAGGATGTCGATTACATCCAGCATGGTCACGGTGTGGATCAGGCCAATTACATGTCCTCCCATACTTCATCCTCCTTACCGCCAATTTCTCTATCTTCATGGGTACAGAAATCCACTTCAATACAATATTATAATTATACGCTGAAGACGAAAAAATGACAATCATCCGTGGTATACTGAAGGAAAATCCCATTTTCACAATCTGCTGTAGAAAGGAATCTGCTTATGAATATCCTTGCCCTGGCCCAGGCGGAATTTCCTGAAACCCTCCGCCTCCGCCGCCATTTCCATGAAAACCCGGAGCTCAGCTGCCGGGAAGTGAACACCATCGCTTTTTTGGAAGCCTACCTGAAGGACCTGGGGATTCCCACCATCAACGTCCCTGACGGAGGGCTTCTGGGGATCATCGACAGCGGAAAGCCCGGAAAGACCCTGCTCATGCGGGCGGACACCGACGCTCTCCCCATTGCCGAAAGTCCGGAAAATCTGAAAGGTCCCAAAGTCTGCCTTTCCCAGGTGCCCGGGGTGTCCCATGCCTGCGGCCACGACGGCCACATGGCCATGCTGCTTACCGCCGCCCGGATCCTGGTTTCCCACAAGGAAGCCTTTGCCGGGAAAGTGGTGCTGTGCTTTGAACGGGGAGAAGAAGAAAGCGGAGACATCCAGAACCTGCTGCCCTATATTGTGAAGGAATCCGGCCTCACCATCGACGGCTGCTACGCCACCCATGTGCGGTGGGACCTGCCGGCAGGGAAAGTGTCCATCACCCCCGGGGCGGTCATGGGAGGCGGCTGTTCCTTTGTGATCCGGCTGAAGGGGACCTTCGGCCACGGAGCCCGGCCGGACCTGGCCAACAATCCTATGGACTGCTTTGCCGCCCTGTACCAGCAGCTGAACGAATTCCGCCAGCGGAAGGTGGATCCCTTTGAATGCCTCACCTTCTCCCTGGGGTTCGTCCACAGCGGAGAAAAGTACAATGTGATCCCGGAAGACCTGACCTTCGGAGGCACCGCCCGGTTCTTCAACTACCAGAAGGCCGGGAAGCCCTTTGAGGACTTCCTGAAGAAGGCCCTGGCCGCCAACGCTGATATTTACGGCTGTGAAGGGGAAATCCTGCACATGCCCGAAGCCCTGTTCGAAGCCCGGAACAATACGGCCTGCGCCCAGTTGGGCCGGAAGGCGGTGGCGGACGCCCTGGGACCGGATGCCCTTCAGGATCCCCAGCCCTGGATGGCCTCGGAATCCTTCGCCCTGTTCCTCCAGGAATATCCGGGAGTCCTGGCCTTCACCGGCATCGCCAACCCGGAAAAAGGCTGCGGGGCCAACCACCACACCCCGGAATTCGACATGGATGAAACCGGTCTCACCACTGGTGCCGCCATGGGAGTGGCCTACGCCCTGGCCTTTTTGAACACAGACTTCGACCCCCAGTTCACCCCCAACCCGGAACCCGTAGAGCGCCTGGCAAAACGGAACGTATAAAGGGGTGCTGCACGCAATGTGCAGCACCCCTTTTTTCTTATATCCGTTCTTTCAATTCTTCCAGCACTTTCTTCTGCTCTTCCACCGCTTCTTTTCCCATTTTCACCTGTTCGGCGTTGTTCTGGGGAGCAGGGCCGCCGTAGCTGGTCCGGGCTGCCACGCAGTTTTCCGGTTTCAGGCATTCCAAAAGGTCCGCCTCGAAGAGAGGACACATTTCCTTGTATTCTTCCAGTGTCAGCTGACCCAGCAGCTTGTGTTCGGCAATGGCCTTGGCCACGGCCTTCCCCACAACGGCATGGGCCTTCCGGAAGGGCATCCCCTTCCGCACCAGGTAGTCCGCCAGGTCCGTGGCGTTGGAATAGTCCTTGTGGACCGCTTCCGCCATCTTTTCCTCGTTGACCTTGGTGGTGAGGATCATGTCCCGGTACACCTGGAGGGAGAACTTCACCGTGTCGATGGCATCGAAGAACCCTTCCTTGTCTTCCTGGAGGTCCTTGTTGTAAGCCAGGGGCAGCCCCTTGAGGGTGGTCAGAAGGGCGGTCAAGTGGCCGTACACCCGGCCGGTCTTCCCCCGGACCAGTTCAGAGATGTCCGGATTCTTCTTCTGAGGCATCATGGAAGAACCAGTGGCAAAAGCGTCATCCAGCTCGATGAACCCGAATTCCGTGGAAGACCACAGGCACATTTCCTCGCTGAGCCGGGACAGATGCATCATGAGAAGGGACGCAAAGCTGAGGAATTCCAGCACATAATCCCGGTCGCTGACCGCATCCATGCTGTTCCCGTACACCTGGGAGAAATGGAGCTCCTCCGCCACCTGGAACCGGTCGATGGGCAGAGTGGTCCCGGCCACGGCACCGGCCCCCAGGGGCATGATGTCCGCCCCGTCCCACACTCCCTGGAGCCGGCGGAAATCCCGGCGGAGCATGTTGAAGTAGGCCAGCATGTGATGGGCAAAGGTAATGGGCTGAGCCCGCTGGAGATGGGTATACCCGGGCATCAGGGTCTTCAGGTGCTTTTCCGCCATGGTCAGCAGGGCTTCCTCAAAGGCGATCAAAAGCTCCATGATCTCGGTGACTTCCCGTTTCATGTACATGTGCATGTCCAGGGCCACCTGGTCGTTCCGGCTCCGGGCCGTATGGAGCCGGGCCCCGGCGTCCCCGATCTTGTCCGTCAGGGCCGCCTCGATGTTCATGTGGATGTCTTCCAGCTCCGTGCTGAAGTTGAATTTCCCGGCCTGGATCTCTTCCAGTATCTCCTTCAGCCCTTTTTCGATGGCTGCGGCGTCTTCCTGGCTGATGATCCCCACCTTGGCCAGCATGTGGGCATGGGCAATGCTCCCCCGGATGTCCTCATGATACAGCCGTTTGTCGTAATCGATGGAGGCGTTGAAGGCATCCACCAGGGCGTTGGTGTCCTTGCTGAACCGGCCTCCCCACAGTTTCGTCTTGCTCATTATTTCAGTTTCCCCTGTTTCATGAGGGCTCTTACCGTAAGAGGCAGCCCGAACAGGTTGATGAAGCCCTGGGCATCAGCCTGGTTGTACACTTCGTCTTCCCCGAAGGTGACGTATTCCTTGCTGTACAGGGAATAGGGGCTGGTGGTGCCGGCGGAGATGATGTTGCCTTTGTACAGCTTCATCTTCACGGTACCGGTGACGGTCTTCTGGGTTTCATCCACAAAGGCCTGGAGGGCTTCCCGCAGAGGAGAGAACCACATGCCGTCGTAAACCAGTTCCGCATACCGGATGCCGATCTGTTCCTTGTAGTTGTAGGTGGCCCGGTCCAGACACAGGTTTTCCAGTTCGTTGTGGGCGTAGTAGATGATGGTGCCGCCAGGAGTTTCGTAAACCCCACGGTCCTTCATGCCCACCAGCCGGTTTTCCACCATGTCGGCAATGCCGATGCCGTTCCGTTTGCCGATTTCATTCAGGGTTTCCATCATTTCCACCGGTTCCATCTTCTTGCCATTGACGGCCACAGGAACCCCCTGTTCAAAGTCCAGGGTCAGGTATTCGTCCTTGTCCGGAGCGGCTTCCGGAGTCTGGCTCATGATGTAGATTTCAGATTTGGGTTCGTTGGAGGGATCTTCCAGGTCGCTGCCTTCGTGGGACAGGTGCCAGATGTTCCGGTCCATGCTGTAGTCTTTTTTCTTGGTCACAGGGACCGGGATATTGTGGGCGGCAGCGTAATCGATGGCGTCATCCCGGGATTTGATCTGCCATTCTCTCCAGGGAGCGATGACTTTCAGCTGGGGAGCCAGGGCCTTGATGCCCAGTTCGAACCGGACCTGGTCGTTGCCCTTGCCGGTAGCCCCGTGGGCAATGGCGTCCGCCCCTTCCTTCAGGGCGATGTCCACCAGATATTTGGCGATGATGGGCCGTGCAATGGAGGTGCCCAGCAGGTATTTCTTTTCATAGACGGCACCGGACTTCACCATGGGCCAGGCGTATTCTCTCAGGAATTCATCCCGCAGGTCCAGGATATAGGCCTTGCTGGCACCGGATTTAATGGCTTTGTCATGGACGGGAGCCACTTCTTCCCCCTGCCCGATGTCTGCAGTCACCGTGATCACTTCACAGTTGTTGTAGTTTTCCTTCAGCCAGGGAATGATGCAGGAAGTATCCAGACCGCCGGAATAGGCCAGGACTACTTTTTTGATGTCTTTTTTATCCATTGTACGTCTCTCCTTTATTCGTTCTATCTTTTTATTTTACAGCACCGCGTCGCTCATCAGCAAGGCCATAATGGCTTTCTGCACATGGAGTCGGTTTTCCGCCTCGTCGAACACTGCAGAGTGAGGTCCTTCGATTACATCGTCGGTGATTTCCTCCCCCCGGTGGGCGGGCAGGCAGTGGAGCACCATGGCGTCCGGACGGGCCAGGTCCAGCAGATGCTGGTTGATCTGGTAGTCGTGGAGGGCCTTTTTCCGTTCTTCCCGCTGGGCTTCTTCCCCCATGCTGGCCCACACATCCGTATAGAGCACATCCGCTCCCTTGGCCGCGTCTTCCATGTCTTCCTGGACGGTGATGGTGCATCCGGTAATGGCCGCATCCATCTTGGCCTGGGCCACGATGTGAGGATCCGGCTGGTAGCCTTTGGGGCTGGCGCAGACCATGTTCATGCCCACCTTGGCGCAGGCGAACATAAGGGAATGAGCCATGTTGTTCCCGTCTCCCACATACACCAGCTTCCGTCCCTTCAGCACATCCTTGTATTCCAGGATGGTGAACATGTCCGTCAGGGCCTGGCAGGGATGGAGCAGATCCGTGAGCCCGTTGATCACCGGCACCGTGGCGTAGTCCGCCAGTTCCTTCACCGCTTCATGGGAGAAGGTGCGGATCATGATCCCGTCCACGAACCGGGACAGCACCCGGGCGGTGTCCTTTACCGGTTCCCCCCGGCCGATCTGGGAAGTGGCTTCGCTCATGTAGATGGGATGGCCCCCCAGTTGATGGAACCCGGTTTCAAAAGAGACCCGGGTCCGGGTGGACGCCTTGGAAAAGATCATGGCCAGGGTTTTCCCCTTCAGGTATTCATGGGGTTCTCCCAGCTTCTGTTTTTTCTTCAGTTTTCTGCTCACATCCAGGATGGTGGCCACTTCCCCCACCGACAGATCATGGATGGAAATCAAATCCTTGTTTCTCAAAGCCATAGTATACCTTCTTTTTTATCAGAATTCTGCCAGAAGCTCATCCAGTCCCTTCAGCAGTGCGTCGATATCTTTTTCACCGATGATCAGCGGCGGCACGAACCGCAGCACGTTCCCGGCGGTGCAGTTGATGATGAACCCTTTCTTCAGGGCTCCCTGTACCAGGCTGGCACCCGGTTTGGCCAGTTCCAGCCCCAGGATCAGTCCCAGGCCCCGGACGTCTTTTACCTTATCCGGATACTTGGCTTTCAGTCCTTCCAGGCCCTTCTTGAAATAGGCCCCGGCTTCCGCCGCCTTTTTGTCCAGTTCCAGGTCCTTCATGGCCTTGATGGCTGCATAGCAGGACGCGCAGGACAGGGCGTTGCCCCCAAAGGTGGAACCGTGGTCCCCGGGTGCGAACACATGGGCCAGTCTTTCCTGGACCACGAAAGCCCCCATGGGGAAGCCGCCGCCGATGGCTTTGGCCAGGGTCATGATGTCCGGTTTCACCCCGCTGTGCATCCAGGCGAACCAGTACCCGGTCCGGCACACCCCGGTCTGGATCTCATCGAAGATCAGCAGGGCATCGTGCTTTTCGCACAGTTCCTTCACCTTTTCCAGATAGCCGGCAGGAGGCACATGGACGCCCCCTTCGCCCTGGATCGGTTCCAGGAGCACCCCGCACACCTGGTCATCCATGACCTTTTCCAGGGCTTCCGTATCCCCGAAGGGCACGTAGATGAACCCTTCCGGCAGAGGATTCAGCCCTTCATGGTAATGATCCTGACCGGTGGCGGTAAGGGTCTCCATGGTCCGGCCGTGGAAGGAATCCTTGGCAGTGACGATCTTGAACTTTTTCGGGTCCTTGCTGTTCCCGTATTTCCGGGCCAGTTTAATGGCCCCTTCGTTGGCTTCCGCCCCGCTGTTGCAGAAGAACACCCGGTCGAACCCGGTGACTTCGCACAGCTGCTTGGCGGCTTTGGCCTGGATTTCATAATAGAACAGGTTGGACCCGTGCATGATCTTGGCTGCCTGTTCACTGACCGCCTTCACCAGAGGAGGATAAGCGTAGCCCAGGGCATTCACCGCGATCCCGGCCAGGAAATCCGTGTATTTATTCCCGTCCGTATCATACAGGTAAACCCCTTCCCCGTGGTCCAGCGCAATGGGGCTCCGGCCGAACACCGGGAGATAATATTTATCAGTGGTTTCCATGATTTCTTTGGTATCCATTGTATCGCTTTTCCTCCTTCAGTCTCTTACGACTTCCGTACCCACACCCTCGTCGGAGAAGATTTCCTGGAGAATGGAGTGTTCCTGGCGCCCGTCGATGATGTGGGTCTTCACCGCCCCGCCGCTGAGGGCGGAGATGCAGGCCTTCACCTTGGGGATCATACCCCCGTCGATGCTGCCCTTCACGATCAGTTCCTGAGCCTTTTCGAAGGTCAGGGTGGACAGGAAGGTGCTTTCGTCCTTGTGGTCCTCGTAGATGCCCTTTACGTCGGTGAGCATCAGCAGTTTTTCCGCTTTCAGGGCACCGGCCACTTCCCCGGCCACGCTGTCCGCGTTGATGTTGTAGGTTTCCCCGTCAGGGCCGATGCCTGTGGGAGCGATCACCGGGATGTAGTCGTTGGCCAGCAGCAGGTTGATCAGGTCCGTGTTCACCTTTTCCACCGTGCCCACATAACCGATGTCCACCAGGTTCACTTGGCCGTTTTCATACACATCCGCCAGATGCTTCCGGGCTTCGATGAGTTTGGCGTCCTTGCCGTTGAGGCCTACGGCCTTGCCCCCCAGGACGTTCAGCCGGCGGACCAGATCCGTGTTGGTCTTCCCCACCAGGGCCAGTTCGGCGATTTCCACCGTTTCCTTGTCGGTGACCCGGAGGCCGCTGACGAATTCAGATTTCTTCCCGGCGGCCTTGAGCATGGCAGTGATTTCCGGACCGCCGCCGTGGACCACCACCGGACGCATGCCGGCGAAGCGGAGAAAGACGATGTCCTCCAGGACTTTATTCTTCAGATCATCGTTGAGCATGGCATTGCCGCCATATTTCACGACCACTGTTTTGCCCTTGAAAGCGCTTAAATATGGCAGTGCTTCAACTAATATGTTCATTTCGTTATTCTTGATCTGCATTGCATTTCCTCCTAATCCAAATTCAGGTATTTGGGATTTTTGTCCGGAATCCGGAACCATATAGAATACGCTTTATCAGGACACGCCTTCCATCCCTGCCTTATGTTGCATTATTATACGCTTTAATGTATAAATTTGCAACTCTTTTTCACAACTTTTTCCAGAGCAGGCCATGTCCTGATATGTGTCTTCATTATAGTACGAAAGAGAGTCTTACAGCCACCTTTTTTCCAAAAAGACCGTACAATTTTGTGAACCCGATTCCATTGGATTTTTCCCGCCATATCCATTACAATGGAAGGAGTAAAAAGGGGGAACATGCGTATGCGGAAACTGTTGTGCATCCTGGTGATCCTGGCGGGGGCCCTGTGCTGGCACATGACCCGGCCGGACACCATCCATGAAAAAGTGGGCGGGCCGGCCCGTCCTGCCTCCCAGGAGACCCGGACCTTCCCCGCCGGCACCCCCCGGCCCCCGGAAGAACTTCCTAGTTCCCTCCAGCTGGTGTGGGAAGGGTGGCACATACGGGAAATCGCCCACAGCCGGATCCCCCGGGAAGACTGGGTCCCTCTGAAGCAGATGTCCCCCTGGCTGCCCAAGGCCCAGGTGGCGGTGGAAGACAAACGGTTCTACTCCCACCACGGGGTGGATCCTGACGGGATCATCCGGGCCACCCTGGTGAACATCCAGAACGACGAAGTGGTGGAAGGAGCCAGCACCATCACCCAGCAGCTGGTGAAGAACCTGCTGCTCACTTCCGACCAGTCGGTGAAGCGGAAAGCGGCGGAAGCGGCCCTGGCCCTGTTGGTGGAAGCCCGGTGCAGCAAGGAAGAAATCCTGGAAATGTACCTGAACACCACCTTCCTGGGGTCCGGTGCCACCGGGGTGAAGCAGGCTTCCCAGGTATACTTCGGCAAAAAGCCCAAAGACCTGAGCCTGCCCCAGGCCGCCACCCTGGCCGGTCTCCCCTATGCCCCCACCGCCCTGAACCCCTACGCCAACTGGCAGGGCAGCAAAAAGCGCCGGAACCTGGTGCTGAACCGGATGGCAGAACAGGACATGATCACCCCGGAGCAGCTGGAAGACGCATTGAACGAACCTTTGGGAATAGGGAAATGAAAAGGGGTGCCGCTGGGCGGCACCCCTTGTTTATCTTTTCTTCAACTTTTCCCCCATCAGCCGCTTGTAGATTTCCACACCCGGCTGATCGTAGGCATCCACATTGGCCAGTTCCCCTTCGTAAGCGATGCTCAGCATCAGGAAGTAGAACAAATGGCCCAGCATGTATTCATTTACATCCGGCAGCCGGTACAGGGCGTTCAGCCGCTGGTCACTGGCCAGAGCCTCTTCGTTGGATTCCATGGCCACTTCCAGGGCCTGTCCCATATCCAGCCCCTCATACTTGTCATATTCCGTGATTTCCGGGAAGGGATTCCGGATATGGACCCGCCCTTTCTCGCTGTCCACAAACAGGAACTGGACCGCCTTGTCCCGGCGCCCGTCCTGGTGGAGCTGGGTCTGGGAATGCATATCCGTGGTGCCGATGGCCACCACCGGCGTCCGTCCGTAGAACACCGTGTTCCCGTCCCGGTCCTTCCGTTTCCCCAGGGATTCCGCCAACAGCTGCACATACCATTCTCCCAGCGCCTTCAGCCGCAGGCTGTAGGGCATGATCACTTCCATCACTGCCCCGTGGTTTTTAGCCCCCAGGTACTTCAGCACCGCATTCAGGAGAGCCGGGTTGGTGTCCAGGTCACTGCCCTGGCAGGCCTGGTCCATCTCCCGGGCACCCCGCAGCAGTTCCTCCAGGTCCATGCCCAGGACGGCCCCCACCACAAGGCCCGGTGTGGACAGGACGCTGAACCGTCCCCCCACCCCGTTGGGCACGTCGAACATGGACCAGCCGTACTTCCGGGCCAGCCGGTTCAGGGGCCCCTTTTCCATCCGCTTGTCCGTAACCACGGCACAGCTCACCTGGAACAGGCTTTCCTCACCTGTCAGGAAGCTGTAATAATGAAGGAAAGCAGCGGTAGGTTCCAAAGTGGTGCCGGATTTGGAAATGGGCACCAACAGCACCCGCAACGGACGGTCCAGGTCCTTCCGGCATTTGTCCGCCAGTTTCACCAGCCCGTCCCGGATGTTGTCCGCATCTTCCGGATCCACATTGTTGCCCCCGAAGAACACCGCAGGCATAGGGTCCAGATGACGGTGCCAATAGCTGCTGGCGCAGCAGTCCGCCAGCACCTTGCCCCCCAGATAGGAGCCGCCAACGCCGCAGAATACCACCGCATCCTGCTTTTCCCGGACCTGTTCCCCGAATTCCTTCAGTTCCTGGAGCAGTTCCGGGGTGTTGGGAGAATCCGGTCCTGGGTAAGGCAGCCGGGGAAACAGTACCGATTCCGGAGTCCCATCCTTGGAAAGATGGTTTTTGGCCCGTCCTTCCTTCCGGATCTTGTCCACCCCTTCCGCCGCCTGCCGGATCCGGGGAGCCAGTGCCTCCACTTCCGCCGGCTGGATCCGGCCTTCGCCCAGCATGTTGGTCACATCAAAAGAAAATCCCGATGGTAAAACAATTGTCTGCTGCATGGGTATCAACTGCTCCTTCATCTGTAAAGTTATGACAGTTTATGTAAAATATCATACCATCTTTGCAAAAGAAGTGCAACAAAAAATGTACAGCAAGTGATTATTTTTTAACGATTCCGAATATTCCGTTTATTTAAATGAACCGGGTTTATTCCATAGCAGACAAATGACAAGACAATAGAAAAATCGTTCATCGTGAGTCGTTTTGGTATCACAGATCCAACGAGAAATCACAGAAACGGGTTTCTCGTAGACACCATTCCTGTGACCGTTGTATCCAACATCCGACCCCACCCACATATATCCGCCCTTTGCAAGGGCGGGGGACCATTGCGCTTGCGCAATGGTGGTGGGTTAGCAGCCCCCGGCTGCGTTCTCCTTCAAGAGCATCTGCCTCCGGCAGATGCTCTCCGACCGCGTAAGACGTGAGATGCCCCCTCGGCCAGAGGCCTGCTCTTCACTCTTCACTCGCCTATAAATCCCACTCTACCTCCGCACCGGCAAACAGCGCATGGTCCTTTGCCCCCTGTTTGATGGAGGCATACCCCAGCGTCCCGTTGAGATACACCGCGTCCTTCAGCTTCTTCCGTCCCGTAAGCCCGGTTTCCTGGATCACCGGCCCGTCACTGCCCCGGTCCTTCTCCGTCCGCTGGTAGTACAGCCCCAGCCGGTCCGCTCCCGGGAAATAATGGTTCACCCGGACATAGTACTTCCGGGCGTCATTGCCCATCCAGTCCCCCAGTATGTCCCCGCTGTAGGTCCAGCCGTCCTGGTAGGTGCCATGGACATACCAGTCCTTGTTGGTGTGGGCCATTTCCGCCACCAGATCCCAGGATCCGTCCCGGGTCAGCTGAGGCAGGTACACTCCGCCCCGCCAGCCCCAGTCCGACGGCATGCCGTGAGCCTGGTCCTCCCCGTACATCTCTCCGTAGAACTGGACCCCGGGCAGCCGCAGCCGGAAGTCGAAGCCCCCGATATCGTTCCATTTGTCCCTGGTATCCGCATTGTGGCCGTAAATCCATTTCCCCCAGTCGTGAGAAGAAAGACCGTTTTCATCCCCGCCCAGCATGGAAATCCGGGAAGCCCCCAAGGTCAGCCACCGGGTGGGAGTCACATCCAGCCGCAGCCCCAAAAGCCCAGGATGGTTGTAATCCTTCCGGCCCCACCGGGCCGCATCCTCCGCCCGGTCCCCGTCCAGACGGCCGTAAAAGGCATGGAAATCCACCTGGCCCAGAAACTTCAGGAAGCCCCCGGCCTGGATGGGTTCATTCAGATGGGCCTGGAGAGTGGTAAGAGGCTTCATCCCGTTCCCCAGCAGCAGATGGCCACTGGCCCCCTGTCCCCAGGTCATGGCCTGCCGGCCCAGTTCCCAGGCCCAGGCCCCGGTCCGGGTCTTCACATAGGCTTCCTCCAGGCTGGCCGTGCCTTCGTTGTCCTTGTCCCAGGACGCCCGGCCCCGGATTCCCAGGGCCACCTCATGGCCCAGGTTCCCGGACGCCTCCACTTCCCCGGCCATACTGCCGTTCCGTCCCTTTTTGTGGCCGTTGGTCCCGGCAAACGGAGCCCATTCACTGGCCGTCCGGCTGTCCCGGTAGGAGAATCTGTCCCCATGGAGATACCCGGTGCCCACCTGGAAAGACCGGAGCCGGAACCCGTCCCCGCCGGTGCCGTTGCCCTGGAGGGCCGCCACCTCCGGCGCCACATAAGATTCCAGATCCGCCAGATCCGCCTCCAGGTACCCGGGAAGAGGCTTCTCCGCCGCCTTTTCCTTCGCTTCCAGGGCCCATTGGGCCATCTGGAGACGGCTGTAGGGCCGGGCCCCGTTGGGCAGCGAAGACAGGTACCCCATCCCCGAAAGTTTGTCAATGGTCTCATAATACCGGCTGTCCACCGGCACATTGGCCGCCACCTGGGCCAGTGCCGTCCCCGGCCCCCCAGCCAGGCCCAGCCCCAAAGCAAGCACCACAGCAAAAGTATGTTTCATAGCACAAAAGCCCCCTTTTTCAGCAAAATCATCCCAGTACTGGGATTTGTGTAGACAAGTAATTATACCATATATGCAGGTGAATGGACGAGGAATTGGAGGGGGGATTAGGTGATTAGGTGATTAGGTGATTAGGTGATTAGGTGATTAAGTGGGTAAGTGGGTAAGTGGGTAAGTGATCACGGGTCCGTAGGGGCCGCACGCCGGGCGGCCCGCCAGGATCAGGAGCAAGATGGAACGGCCACCGTAAAATCCGGCGGCCGTTTGTTCATCGTTGGTCGTTCATCGTTCATCGTTTCGGATGCCAGATGCTGTGCATCTGCCTTTGAACATGAAACCCGGCGGCCGGGATGGGCTCCCCTGCGGGAAGCCCCTACCACGTTGGGGTCAGAGATACAACAGAAAATCAGAGAAACGGGGTTGTCAAAAACTCCGTTCCTGTGACCGTTGTATCCAACATCCGACCCCAACGCCGTAGGGGCGAGCCGCAGGCACGCCCGTCCCGGCCTCCGGTTTTTATACATTCCCAGGAACCCGCCCGGCGGGTTCCCTCCTTCCGCTAGAGACCAGAGACTAGTGACTGTCAGCTCATGACCATCTGCGTGAGACAGAAAAGCGGCCCTGCCGCTTTTCCCCTTCCTCCCATCCCCATCAAATATGATAAAATTAACAATATAGAAATCGTATTCTTTAGCTAAAATACAACATCCCTATGACCGTAGCGATGAAAAAGGAGGCGGAAACCATGTGCGGTATCGGACACGCCATTGCAAGAAAGAACCTGGAAAAAGGCCGCTTAGAAGGAAAACAGGAAGGCCGTCAGGAAGAACGGGAATCCAACATTGTCGCCATGCTGAAGGAAAAGATCCCCATGGAAACCATTTCCCGGATCACCCATTACTCTCTGGACCAGATCCAGAAACTGGGGAAATTGCATGGATTGCTTTAGGTTGGAAAACGCCCCGGCGTTTTCCTCCCCAATGGAAAGGCCGCCGGAAAATCCGGCGGCCTTTTGGTTCATCGTTGGTCGTTCATCGTTTCGGATGCCAGATGCTCACGCATCTGCCTTTGAACATGAAAAACCGGCGGCCGGGACGGGCTCCCCTTCGGGAAGCCCCTACCACGTTGGAATCAAAGGACCAACGGAAATTCACAGAAACGAAGTTATCGAAGATTCCGTTCCTGTGACCGTTGTATCCAACTTCCGACCCCAACGGCGTAGGGGCGAGCCGCAGGCACGCCCGTCCCGGCCTCCCTTTTTTATACGTTCCCAGGAACCCGCCCTGCGGGTTCCCTCCTTCCGCTAGAGCCTAGTGCCTGTCAGCTCATGATCATCGGCATGAAACGTGAGACGCTGAGCGTGAGACTGAAAAGCGGCCCTGCTGCTTTTCACCTCCTAATCACTTTCTCCCCCTGTGTGACTCACTTTTTCATGATCACAGTGGCTCAATTTTTGGCAAGCGCGTGGCTTACTTTTTCTTTGACATTCACATCAGCGACAACCATTTTAGACAGATTGCTGCACCATGCACATGTGGTGAACACAAAACCGGGACACAATAAGGCCCCATCTGCTTTGTCAGTGGGAATTTTTGAAAGAGGCATGTACCATTATGTACTATGCCACTTTCAAAAATTCCCACTTTCGCGCATCTGGAACCTCCTTGCGCCCCGGGAACGAGTCGGAGGAAAGAAAACTGAAAAATGCCAACCGCCTGCCGGGCGTCCCGCCCCCCCCCGCACCTTTTCTGTCGAACACATGCTGTTCTATCGAAAATTCTCCATCCCTGTAGGGTGCCGCCCAACGGGCGTCCCTCCACCAGGCCGCCTAGTGGTCTGTATTCATTCGTTCGGCAATCACCTGATTCCTAAAAAATAAAAGAAAGCCCTTTAAAGATGGAAAATGATATTCCAGCTTTAAAGGGCTTTCCTGGTTATTTTACCAGATTATTAATATTAATAATTGGTAATATGATCGGTCTGAAATTTGGTTGTGATGTAACCAAGGTAACTTGACTTCTTAAGAATGGAAACATGATGGCAATCGCATTTTTTAGCATGCTTTCAACTGGAACATTCCCATCTGTCTCAAAATCAGCAGCTAATTTTACTTGCATTTGAGCAATTTCGGGAATATCAATATCACAACTTAATTCCACTGCCATTTTACTGTCAGATTGGACATTTTTATCCACATGAAATGCAACATTCATTTTAGTAGGTCGAACTGGTTCTTTTCCAGTTGCAGAGAACTTTATATCCTTGACATGCAAATGCTGCATCTGCAAACTGCTTAGCTGTTTTTCCTGAAAATCCATATTGTCTCCTTCTATGCGGCCTTTAAAATTTCATCTGTAGTATCTACTAAAATATCAACAGGCAAATCTGAATCCATCTCATTCCCATCATTTCCGTCAGGATATTCCAAAACTAAAGCAATATCCTTCGTATCAGGAAAAATGGTATGATCTTTGAAATACTCGTCTGCCTTTTGCCCATCTATCACAGCAGGACCCGGTTCATCTACCCATTCAATGCCCAATTCCAAACAGCATTCTTTTAATAATGCGTTAAGATCACTGTTTTTCATTTCGACTGCCTCCTATCGAAACTTTTTCACTTCCCCAATATTTTTATTACTGCTCACAGCATATTGTCTTTGTTTCAAACAAACACGAAACCCAAGTTTATTAACCATGATTCTTTTAGGAAAAGAATAGGCCAAAATTTTTATTCCTTTCAATTTCTTGTAGAAATTGCATGCTAGGCATCGCAGTTTTACACCGCTATTGTCGCCATTAATAACAGGATGTCCTTCTTCTCCTTTTTCCAAAAATGGAAGAATTGTTCTTTCCATTTCAGCCATATTCTCTTCTATATCCAAGTCAAGAAATTCGTCATCATTACAAAAGATATTAGCTTGCAGAAGACACGGTTTTGTTACTTTATTCTTTTTCTTCGCAGCCTCATTTTCTGCCCACAATTCAGCATCTTCCCGCTTGGCAAAAAAATAGATTCCTGTACCAAGCCATTCAATATCTTTACTGCTTTCTATGAATCCCTCTTTTACTATAGCGTCAGCTTTTTGCTGTATTGTTCCATGATAGACTGTTTCTTTGAACATTGCTGGCTCCTGAAATCATGAAAAATGCTTATACTGTTCCATTTAATTATTCTAACAAAGTTCTCTCATTTTGTAAACTCCGAACAGGTATTCTTGAATCAATTGATAAAGTAAGTTGATATTTTAAAATTTTCCCTACTAAAAGACCTCTATACAGACTCTCGATAAGCAAATCGGCTCAACGACCCAAATCACCTAGCCACTTATCCACTTAACCACCTAATCACTATTATTAGGGCCCATCTGAAATCGCCATTTTCAGCCCAACCAAGTCGCCACACCATACTTCCCCCATCCTATATGATCTTGGAAAGCAGCTGCCTGGCCACATTCCATTTAAAATGTCTCCAGGCAAATTGGCTGTTTTAATCCGACTGAAATTGGTCATTTTAACCCGACTCTACTTGGTCAAATTAACCCGACGCTAGAACCCTGGTGAAAATGGGGAATTTCCCATGATGACAATGGGGAAAAGTGGTTGATGAAGAACGCCTTTCTTTTATGCTGAACCTGTAATTATATCTCCGCCCTTTACAAGGGCGTAAGCAGGGCGCATCCGCTTTAGCGGATAGCGAGGTCGCATATGCCGTAGCTGGGGTATCCATGCGCCAGCATGGGTGGTGGGTTAGCAGCCGCAGGCTGCGTTTCCATTCAAAGGAATCCACTGGTGGGTTCCCTCCATTGTTGTAAGCATGAAAAGCGTCTCCCACTTTCACGCCCCATCAGCACCACTCAATAAAATTCTCCTCCGGATGCTTCAAACAGAACTCCTCATTGATTTTTAAGACCGTCACAATAACAATCAATAAAATCATCAGATAATCATTATATTGCGTGTTCCTATCTAGGGAATAAGTTCCATGAATATATTTATTTCGTAAATCAGTGCCATCACTGTATTGTGATTTATTCAAAATATAATTTAAAATATTTTGTTCCGGAATGCTAAATAAAGTATTCTCATATCTCACATCTTCAGTTGCTATCATATTTTCAATACATTGTTTTCTACGGGGATTTCGGTTATAGTAATATGCATTAATTACCCCATATTCATAAAGCTCCCATAAAATGCTGCACTTTATTTTATTCAATTTAATTAACCCATTCGAGGCTATTTCAATAACATTTTTCTTTTTCAGAAGCTGTAATGCGCCTCGTTGATAATTCTCAAAATCTTGATCAAATACTTGATGTTTCTTTATCAAAGAAACAAAATTTTCTTCATATGTATATTTTTCATCACTTTGTCCTTTCTTTGCTATTATTGTTAAATCACTTTGATCCGAGAAGAGTTGAACCATAGTATACTTTATTTCAGGGCTATTCGCATATAAATATTTATCCTTTAACAAAGAAGATATTGCTTTAATGGGAACAGGATTCGATGACATCTCCATAAGTTCTTGATTAATGGTACCATCCGAAGCATAATAATGAAATTCTTTCAATACCCGGTCAAATTGAGTCAATAATTGTATTGAGGAATCAGCATCAGCATCAATGATAGTTGGCACTCCAAATAAGAAACCCTCGGCTTGAAACTCATTTTTTAAGTACTCTTTAAAGAACCAGGGTATAACATCTTCCAATCGCACATGGAAGTTTTGTAAAAAATCTCGATAGGCTGCTAAAGATGAAACCATTGCATTTATTCTCATATGTTGAACAAGGCTCATTTGATATTCTTTTTTCCCTCTAACGCCTATAAATTTTAAAAAGCTTGGTTTATCAGTGGCATATTCAGTTAAAATACATCTTCCGTCCAAATCAATCAGCCCAACTAAATATATAAAATTATTAAGAATGGTTGGAAAATCTAAATATTTTTTCAGCCAACTTTCACTATAAATAATTTTTAAGTTTAGTGGAACTGAATATTCTGTATCTACAGGATTTCGGGTTTTTCCAATGCCTATTGTAATCGAGGTGTGTATTGCAGAATTTGGATCAAATATCTTTTTTTCGATATCTTCTATCCTTTTTTTTACTTTAAGTCTAATGTGCTCATCTATAGGAAATTCTCCTGAATTCGGCGCATTAAAAATAGCCCGCAAATAATTTAAATTAGCTCCAGGATAATCTATATATTTATTCAAGATTGTTTTATAATCATCGCCAGTAAACGTATCAGGTATATTTATTGTAGGTTGAGTCGGGGGCTTTTTTTCAATATATTTACGAATTAAGATTTCAGCGCTTTTTTCTGCTGCCAGCATATACTCCCGCAGGCATTTTCCATAAGATTGCGTGGTGTTCCTATTTTGCAGGATATAATAAATGGTTCGATTTTCACAATCTAAAAGTTGCCTGATAATGCTTTCATCAATAATTTTATATTTGTTGCTCTTTTCAAATAAGCTCCAAAAATCATCTAAATATCTAATATTAATTGCTTCATAGATTTCCACCATATTTGTATTCGTTATTTGATTAAAGAAACGAAAGTACTGTTTTTTCAATTTTTCTTGTACTTCTTTTGAATTTTTTATACTCTTAATCTCAACATCCGGGTTTGATAATATTTTTCCCACATTATATGCTTCTATCGCATCATTAACATTTTTTACAGGTTCATCGAGCGATAGTTTTTGCAATAATTTTTCTGCTCTGGAAACATTCAAACCAAAAGACCAATCATTTCTATCATATGCTTTAACTCTATCATATTTATTTTCTCTGTCAGCCATTCCAATACTCCTTCGTATCGCATAAAAAAATATTAATTTATTTATAAGCCATTAAAACTGCCTGGAAACTGACTCAGGCTGCCTTTCGAAAGCAATCCCATGTTCCCAATTCCCCTAGTCACCTCCACTTCCCATCAGCACCACTCAATAGAATTTTCCTTTGGATACTTCAAACAAAACTCTTCATTAATTTTCAATATGACTGAAACAACAACAAGAAGGACAATCAGATAATCCCACTCTTGTTTTCTTTCATCTTTGGAATAACTGCCATGGATATATCTGTTTCTTAAATCTAAGCCATCACTATATTTGGATTTATTCAAAATATAGTTAAAGAAATCTGCCTCGGGTTCACTAAATAAAGTATCTTTATATTCCAATTCACCATTCTGAAGTAATTCTTCTATATACGCTTTGATCCGAGTATCTTTTTTCAAACAATAAAAATTAAGCACCCTATACTCATATAATTGCTTCAAAACCTGGCACTTCATTTCATTTAATGAAATCTTACCATCATCTTCAATTTGAAGAACTCCTTTATCTTTTAAGACATTAACTATTGCTCTAGGTCTCTGAAAAAAGTCATTGTAATAGATCGGATTCTTTCTGACCAATGAGTAAAAGTTATTTTCATGAATAAAATTATTACCTTTTGGGGTATCTCTAGCAATAGACGTTAACCCACTGCTTGCAGAAAAAATCCAAAAGAGCATATTCTTCAGATCTTCACTTTTAATATATAAATACTTTTTTTCCAAAATAGACGGTATTTGACCTATTGTTATAGGGCTGGAAGATATTTCAAATAATTCCTGGTTTATGAATCCATCGGTAACATAAAGGCAATATTTTCTTAATATCTCATCTAGCTCAATAAACATTAATTTTATCAGTTCTAAAATAGATTTTCCTTCGACTGAAACATTGAATGTAAAACCAGTTACATTAAATTCATTAGGCAAATAGTTTTCAAAAAACCATACGAAAACATCTATAAGGTTAATGCCTCTTTGTTTCAAAAAATTGTAATACGCTTGAAGAGATATCAACGACTTCGTAAGACGATGTTGCTGCGAAGGCTCCATTCTATATTCATATTTACCATGTACTCCTATAAAATATGAAAGACTGCCTTCATCGCATTTTTGCTTAACAAAATCTAATCTTCCCATATAGTCTGTAACTTCAAATACATGAATAAAGTTGTTTAATATAGTAGAAAAATCGGTGAATTTATTCAGCCAATTAGAATCATAACCAATTTTCACATCCAAAGGATTATCTAAATCTGTAGCACAAATTGAAGTTAATGGTTTTATTTCAACAGTAATAGAAGAAATAATCTCCTGATCCTTTTTAAAAATTGTTTTTCCCAATTCTTCCATTCTTTTTTTGCACTTATATTTGAATCGATCTGAAACAGGAAATTCTCGAGTTGATTTCGCTTTTGAAAGGACGTCCAAATAGTTCCATTTCACTGTTTCTGATTCAATGTACTTTTGTAAAATCAGCTCATATTCATTCGTTTTAAGCGTACTAGGTATATAAAATATTGGTTGAAAGGAATCACTTTTCTCTATAAATTTTTTAATCAGTATCTCTGCACTTTTAGGATGCGCAAGCATATACTCTCTTAACTGTACGTTATATTTTTCAACAATCTTCCTGTTCTGCAAAATATAAAAAAGAGCATTGCCATTTTCCATTGTGAGAATCCGTTCGATTAAATCAGAAGAAATTCGCTCATATACGCGTCCCTTTTCAAACATCTCCCAAAAATCATCAAAATAAAGACAATTGACCCTGCTATATTCTTCTATTATGTTACTATCATGGATCTCTTTAAAATACCGAAAGCATGCTGACTTTATTTTTTGTATCCAAGATTCGATATTATCCAAATCGGCAGTTTTGATTTCCGCTCTTTCTATAATTTTAACGATATTGTATTCTTCAAGTACATCATTGATATTTTTACATATTTTACCATTCGGAAATTGCTTTATATACGCAATAGATTCATCATAATAAATTTTAAATGCCAAATCAGTCCTGTCATAGGCTTTAATTCTTTCAGATTTCCTTTCCCGTTCATCCATGTCTATCACTCCTATTAGAACCCATCTGTTTTGATTATTTGGCTACTTTACCCCTTGGCTACATCCCTTTTAAAATATCCCCAGGAAAATTATCTTTGTTCTTAAAATTTTTTTCATTAAAATGCTTATATCCTGCCGTGATACTGCAAATCAAAGAATAAATTGGATCCAGATCACAATCACTTTTCCATGCGTCGTAATAAATGCAGCATTGATTTTTAATTTGCTGATCTTTCAGTTTGAGGCTATCTTTTATTGCATTTCTTTTTTCATCTATCATATCGAAGTCTGTATTATAAGCATCCAAAACCATTTTTGCCTGTTTCACGAAGAATGTTTTTCCACTTCCCCAGGTTCCATTTACTGCGATACTATAGGGACCTTCAATACTGTTTAATAACTTTATGAAATACTGCAACTCCTGATTCCGTTCAAATATATCTTCTTGCAGCGATTTTAAAATATTCTCATCTGTTGGCATCAATTCTAGTCTCTTCATATTTATTTTCCCTCTCTAAGAAGCTATTATGCGCTTACGGTAGAAAGCACATCTGCTGCTTCCTACCGCTCCCCTATTATCCTTGCTTTTGCTGTTTCCATGTACTCCATATAAATTCACAAAATGTTGCAGAACAGTCTACAGCAAGACGAGCATGCCTTGCTTCTAACCCTTTAAACCCATCTCCTTTTCCATGACCACTTCCATATACATTTCGAATTTCAGCGATTTTCGTAACGATGCCACGCAAATTTCCACAAATTGCTTTTAATTGCGAACTCACAGGACTATTACCATCTATCGTCTTGGGAGTTAATTTTAATAAATCTAAGGTCTTATTCGTTAAAATCGATAAGTCCCATTTCTTATCATAGTCTACATGCATTTCAGATAGAATTGTTTTACAGCAAGATTCTATAAGTTCTTTCGATTTTCCTATTGCATCCGTAGGATTTGATTGTATTTCACTTATCATCAAATCTATTTCATTCTTTAAATATGCACTGGTAAATAAATTCTTTTTGATTAAATCTGATTGAGCTATACAGCTTGTTCTTATTTTATTATGCTCTATTAATAATTTTTTACATTTAAAATATAAATTTCTATATCCTTTATTAAATTCTACTCCAAAAGCATGAACTCCAGGCACATAATCATCTGCCCCTAACTCTGGGTTATATTCCTGCTCATATTTTTGCTCATAATATTCTAAGAAATCCGTTACCAATTTCCACTTTTCGTTTTTCTTAACACCTGGATCATACAAGTATTCTCTCAATGATTTGCCTTTTGATAATTTATATTTTGCTTGAATTGCCGTTCCTACACATTTGGCAGTAAATGTATCGAATCTGGCATTACTAAAATCAAGAACATATCCATCGCGATTAAATAACCCAATAAATAAGTCGAATTTATTTTCATTGTTTGTCATGATAATCCTCACTTTTAGAACCCTATTAAAGCCTATCTGGTTTAGCCAATTAGAGCCAATCTGAAATTGCCATTTTCATTCCAACCAAACAGCCACATCCTATTTTTCATTACTCTTGCTTCTTTTAGAACTGAAGGTTTTAGACGCATTCATTTTAAAAAATTTCCTGGGAATTTAAAAATGTCTTTTTAACACTGTCTCCTATTCTCTTTTCTAAGCTTCTCTTCTTTTTTACTCAATAATTTGCATCACATCATCAGGACGAATTCCTGCCTTTTCAAACATCTTTGTCAGATTATCAAAATATTTCATCCCATTATATTGCTTATAATCACAAAGTTTAACGATTATTACCCTTGATTTTGCTCTTGTTACAGCAACGTAATGATTGCAAATACTATCATTATCATCTAACTG
Source organism: Acidaminococcus sp. HCP3S3_H5 (assembly GCF_052122235.1). NCBI lineage: Bacteria > Bacillati > Bacillota > Negativicutes > Acidaminococcales > Acidaminococcaceae > Acidaminococcus > Acidaminococcus sp. HCP3S3_H5. The sequence continues at coordinate 45,530 of NZ_JBQKCS010000007.1, read as the reverse complement.
ATAGTCGTTCGCAAAAACAATTACCTGATCAAATTCAAGTCCTTTTGAAGAATGAAATGTTATAGAAACATGTTGCAATTCGTCCATTTTAAATGCTGCATGATATTCTTCATCATTAATTGTAGCTATCAATTTTTTTATATTATTTTCTGAACTAGTGTATCCGAAATAAGCTGCAATGTTTTCTACTTCTTGAATTACATCTCCATAAAGCTTATTATTCAATGCTTTCTCTATAAAATTTAACTTTTCCTTAAGATATTGTTTGATTTTTCTATCACCAACAGATTCTTCTGGTATTTCGTCCATAAAATCATAAATAGAATATTCTTTTAGGATAAAATACTGCGCAATTGCATTATATAACCAAGAAACATCTGTTGTAATATCCGAAATCGGAGTTCTTGGTATATATGTAAATGGAGTTCCCATTTGACTTAGTTCTTCTGCACCTATTTGAGCATTTCTATTACTAAATCGCAGCAAAGCACATGTCTTATTCAAATCTAAATGGTCACAGACTTTCCCAACCCAATTATACGAATTTGCGTTAACAAGCAAAATAGCACTTTTATCGCTACAAGGCGTATATAGACTTCGGGTTTCATCCGTCAGCAGATTGGAATAATTTTGTATTTGTTGGCAGGATCTATAGTTATCTCTTAATACTTTTTTCTGGAAATCGTCCATCAAAAAAATACTCCTAAAAGCCTCCGGATATGCTCCCCGCCAAATATAAATAGATTGTTTGGGGTCCCCTAAGACAAATAAATCTATCTTAAGTGTTTTACAGATATACATAAAAAATTCATGCATCATCTGGTCACAGTCTTGATACTCATCAACATAAATTTTGATATATTTCGCTTTTAAAAAGAGTCTGCATGCTGCTGATTGTTTTACTATTCTCAGGGCAAGGTCAAATACAAAATTCTTTTCGTTGTCAGCATAAGAACAAATTGTTTTATACTCTGAAAGGTAAGCTAGGCCCTCTTCAAACGTATTTTTCTTTATAGAGTAGTCCGTATTTATGTCACCTTTGAATTCATCGCCATATACATCCTTAGCAAATGGTTTTATGATTTCTTCGATAACAAAGCTATTATTTGTTCCAATAAAGTGATCAGAGCTATCTATTTTCAATCTTTCTTTTATTTCTTTTGCCGCTTTCACTGTAAAGGTAATTGCAGCAATCACCTTATGCGTATGGTTGTCTTCAATTTCCTTCTCTATCTTGGCAACCATTGTATGCGTTTTACCTGTCCCTGCGCTTGCGCTCACAATCATATTGCCATGCGTATCTACAATTTCCTGTTGGATTTCCGATAAACTCATTTCAGAATTTCCTCCAAACATGCAAAATTATAATGATGGAAAATTTTCTCACAATCTTCGTTTGTCAGCTTCTCTACAAGCTTTATCATATTATATTTCTTATGCCCTTTAAGATATGCTATGATATCTCCATCTGCTTCCGGTAAATACTGAACCATATTATCATGGAGGACTTCATCCAAATCTTCTTCCAAGCTTACTCTTGATAAATAGATATGGTGATTTTTCCTGATATCATCTAATTTTTCTTTGTTCAAATCATATAGATTTCTTCTACTTTCAATACCATCTTCATCAACAGGATCTACGGGCAACAGCTCTTCGCCAATCATGGTATTAATTCTAGAAAATCCGATTGGTTTATACTTATTTTTATTTCCTGATTTTCGCAGATCATTATCTGTTTTAACTACGTACGGTATTTGTAGTTCCTTAAGAAGTTTTACATAAGGACTAAAATCAATTCCATTTACTGCCAATATATATACACCCATAATTGGGTATTTTGGCTCTTTTTCATCTAATACTTTTTCGAAAAGGACTTCCTCTGAAGGGCCTTCAACCAGTAAAACTTTGTCCGCAAAAATTGCTTCAACAAGTCCTTTATTTAATTGTTTCTTTAACTTTTCGAATCCTTCCGGTACTGTATAAAATGAACTAGCTGAATCGACTTTTGTATCATTGAATATTCTCACCAAATTTACTTTATCCATTTCTGCTAAGATATATGAGGAATGAGTAGTCATGAAAGTATATTTATATTTTTTCCCAACAAAAATTTCATGGGACAGTGCTATTTGTATTGCTCTATGAAGATGGTTTTCCGGTTCTTCAATAAGAAAAAGGTTTATTTTGGTTTCATCTTTTTCTCTTGCCAATATATTGTAAATTGCATAAACCAATAATTTTTTCCGTCCCTCTCCTGAAGTTGGGTAGAGTTCTTCACTCCCTGCAACCTTTATATAAGGGACAACATTCGAATATAATCCATTAACAGCCAGTTCTGATTTTATAGTAACTTCGATATCATCACCACGAAAATTACCATAAATTGGAGTCACTTCTTTCTCAAAATTCTTTATCCCAGATAATGATGATATTTTGTTATTTAGCGTTTTAATTCCTTCATTGATTTCATTTAATGTATCTCGATCCTGATCTTCATCGTTTTTCAGTAGTATTGCGGTATTCTTCTTGAATAACCCATATAAATTAACGTAAGCATCTATATATATGACATTAAACACACTATCAATATCGAAAGTATAGCCTTTCGCTCTTATTGGCTCTAATTGGGTAACATCTCCGCCCCATGATAGTTCTATATTTGCGCTCATATCTTTAGAATCATATTGTGCTTTTAATTGGATAAAAACAGTGTTTTGACCGCTTCTCAAGGCGCCTTTAACTTTTGCCCGCAGTTTTTCACTATCTGGATCATTTATATCACTGATATCGATGCTAACCGTAATTTCAATAGGCTTATTTGTATGTTTTTTATAGAAATCCGTGTCAATAAGATTCCTTTTTCGAATTTCTCTATCGAATAAATACCTTAGAGCATAGAGAAAGTTGGTTTTTCCCACATCGTTCATCCCAAAGAACACATTTTTATTGTCTAGTTTAACAGTAATATTATCGAAATTTCGGAAATTTTTAATAGTAATCGAATCGAATTTCATGAATTACACCTTCCTTTTTTCTATTACAATAAATGGCCAAACCAAGTGCACAAAACCTTAAATGATAAGATTGCTAAGCCTTCGTTTAAATATATCCTGCCAATGCATCTGTAAAATCTGCTATTTATAAATGAGCCGTTAGGTAAATGGTCATTTGTATTTTTGTTTGTAATAAAAATATATCTCCGTTCATTATATCACGAGAAAACGTCCTTCTGTGGACAATCCGGTATATTGTTAGTATTTATGTCATTAAAGAAAAATGCCACCGCCCATCACAGTAATGGCATTTTTCCTTTTCAACCTCTCCAGAACAAATCCCTGATATCTCCCTTCTTCCTCGAACTCTCCAAATAAGGAACAACCCATTCAACACTATTATTGCAGCTTTCAGAATTAAACCCCACCTGATTTAATTATTTGGCCGTTTTCCCTCAACTTTCCATGGTTAAACTGTCCCATCACCTTAGCACAACTTAAATCATTGTACTTTCTTTATTCGCATTTCAATTTCAGTATCACTCTCGTTCCAAGGAGTAATATATTTCACTTTCACTAGACAATTCGCCAGTTTCCTATTATCAGGTGTATTGGGAAGTTTTACTAGCTTTCTTGCCTCACGTTGAGCCAACTTCTCAAAAGCAGGATTCTGATCTTTTAGCTGTTGGAAAATATCTTGGAAATCATTGGCTGTTAGCAATTCAGCATACTGGTACAATAACTTAATTCTTAGTTCTTGATTGACTTGATCAGCTTGATCAATTTGATTCCACATCTCATGAAATTGCTCTCTATCAATTTTTAACTTCAGCTCAATTATCTTTACTGCAATTTTTAAATCAATAGTACCTGCATCTATTGATGCAATCAATTTATTTTTATTTTCAGTACTGATTTTATCTTGACAAATCAAGTTTAAAATTAAATTTTGATATTCCAAAAGATAATCTACCCATGCACTGCCTTTAGAAATTTTGCTAAAGAACAAATCTTGATGAGCGATAATAAATTTAGCCACTATTTCTTCATCATCAAAATTATCATGCAGTAAATATAAGTTATCTAACGTAAATGGGATAACACCTTTTTCTAACAAAACTTTAACTTTATCCTTGGGAACTCCCTTAATAATATCTTCTGCATCTGTAAAGACTAAGCCAAGGTTTATTTTTTTCAACAAAGAAGCATCAACCAAATCTGACTTAATGAATTGAATAACGAATTTCAAATTATCATCTTCATTATCCAATTTGTCTAACTTTGCACAATTTACACCAACAAAAGAAACCAGATTTTTAGTGACTCCAAAGTATTTCCAGTAGACTAGAACATTATTCCAGGAAGCTGCGACTTTATTTTCTTCCAAGATAAGATCCCAAATTGCCTTTACGGAATCTTTATGTTTTTCCATCTGTTCAATATTACAATCTGCCAAATCGTTAAACTTTATTTTCTCCTCGTGCCTGATAACATCACAGCAAAGTTCCTTATTCTCAATAGTCTTAGTTAATAACCCAACAACCGCTTTATTACTTTCTTGGGTATTTTCTTTTGCTAGAGTAACTTTTCTTACGTATTCTTCAATATTCTCATCTATGTATTCCAGTACGGGGCCTATATCTGAAGCTAAGATTACCGTATAATTTTCTTTCAATGCTGCATTTTCCTTTTGTGGAAACTTCCAGGAAATAATCTGATTCAGCATATATGGATTCAGAAGATACATTCGTTGCTGTATGATATGATCTACCAGCTTTTCTCTGACCCCATTCAACTCGGTTTGGCTAAATTGAATTTGCAGCTGATCTATTAAATCAATCAATTTTTCTTCATCAACATCATGAAGCTTCTGTAAAATATCATGAGTTTCTCTAAAATACGTGCTTAATGAACCAGATTTATCCATGAGACAAAGATCATCAACATTAGCATCATCAATTAGTAACTTCAAGTAAAATATCTTACGCTGCTCTAATAACGAGGATTCAAAAATATAATTCCACATGTTCGGCCAATAATGTGCTAAATATTTTATAAAAAGAGCTTGTGATGAAGTATTCTCAACAAATTCATCTATAAAATTCCATCTGTTCTTATCATCTCTCCCCAATTGTTTCATAAATTCTTCAATCTTCTCTTTGTAGGATTCTACGTGCAGGAGCATTTCATTAAGTAAATCAAAATTATACACTGCCGGATAGTCAAAATCTCCAAGCTTTAATTTTTTAATGACTTGAGAGATTTTGGCCAATCTGTAGTTAAAAGGCAAAGATTCCCTATTCTTCACCGACAAAATGAAATTTCTATCGTCATAAGTTGTACTGTTTGCCTGGAAATAGTTGATATAAGAGGCATATGTCTCATCCAAATAACCATTACGCAGCAAAAATACCAACAGTTTATTTTCCTTGATTTTTTCAGGAAAAACATCATTTTCTTCACTGTCTAAAAGCTCTTTCATTGTCATATTACGGCATTTTTTTATTTTCTCACGTGCAACATTGATTTCAAGTTTAAGTTCTTCTATCTTTCCATCATACTTATAATGACGCTGCCATACTGGATAATACTTTTCAACTTTTTCATAAAGAGAATTTTGTGAAAGTTCACCTTGATAATAATGTATTTCACATCTATTAATATTTTTTAATTCCCTCAAATCAAAATTTGCATTCATGATCTCTTTAAAATCAAATGATGAAGAATCAGACGAGGTTTCATTATCTTTCCATGAGAAGACGTAAATCTTCGTAGCAATTCCCTTCCAATCTGTAAAATCAGCAAGCATTGCACTTTTAATCGCATTTACACTTTTCAACTCATCATTTTTTAAATTTTTAAATGTTACTTCTTCTTTTTCAAGCAAATCATTTAACTCTTGTATTTTTTTCTTAATGATTTTTTCTTTTTCTGAAAAGGCTTCCTTTACTATCCCTTTCTCATCCTGTAAATCGGAAAAGTCAGATGGATATATATTTTTAAATGCGATAATCGAAAACAATTTCTTTTTCTCTAAATACAATCCAGTCCTATTGATAATTTGATCTTTATAAATCTCATATTCATTAAAAATATTTTGAAGCACACGCATATCATCAATATACGGAGCAATATCATCAATAAAATCTTCATCAAAAAATTTTCCATAATTGCGCTCTGTTACCCATTGGCGAATCACTTCCCCTGAATTCGTAGCATTAATAATAGGAATCACCGGTAAAATAAATTCAAAGAATTTAGTACGGTCTTCTTTTTCAAAAATATCATCTTTAACAGCATACACAAACCGAATCGGCTGTTCTAAAACATCGCATTGGTTCAACATATTATTAAGAGACCTTAGGTGCACAAACAATCTGTTATTTTGCAGACGATCGAGGTCTTCAAAAAATATAGTAGTATATTGGGTACTCTCAAAAAAATAAATAATTTCATCCATATTTTTATCAAATACGGACTCTTCATCATTTCCTGTTTCTGCTTGAATTGAACCTTGAATGGTTACTCTTTTCAGATGAAAAGATATTACTATCCATTTTACTATTTTTTTTACTAAACAGATTCCTGCTAAAATAAGGCCAATAAAGGTAACAAAGGAAAATATGTTAATTAGATTTTTGCATAAAACGGGAAAAATACGGTAATATCCATAATAAATTGATTTGGTTAAATAATTAAATTTTTGAGGCCAAAAAAAGTAAATACAGAAAAAGAGAAAAATAAATACACTCACAATATTAAAGAAAATGTCCTCATCTTTTACTATACGGATTCGATGAAAACGGCTTTGTGGTATTTTTAAAGGATCCACTTTATAAAAAAGTTGCTTTAAAATACTTTTTTCAATCTCATCAATATCGAGTCTGATAGTCTTATCTTCAGTAGAATTCTTATCTTGATTCTCCTGTAACTTATCGATAAAGCTTGCCAAAGATATGGTCAATGTATTTTTTCTTATGTTGTCATATTGTTTCAAAAAAGAAAGTAAAATACTGCTTTTACCGGCTCCATATGGCCCGGTTAATGCAATATTTTTAATTGAGGAATCATTAAAAGCCCAATTTAAAGCCTGAATATAGACATCATCCTGTGATAAAGTATTTATAGGGGCAAGATTATTATATTTGTTCTTGTAATCTTTTTTCATTTCATTTTGTTCAATTTCTTTCATAGCTTTTTTCAAGGCCATATTATCCCTCCTAGCTGTGCAATATTGTCATTGTACAATCTGTCCAATTAATATTTGATATTTTATAGCGATATGGAATTCTAATTCTTACAACTTCCAGAGCCATTGGTTCAAAATATAATAAGGACTACCGGTTTTATTTTCCTACTTGCCTAATTAAATTTATGTAAGTATTATATCATAGCTAAAATTAGATCTGTGGGAAATCCTGTGTATTGTCAATATCCCTATTACAAAAAGGGAATGCCACCGCTCATCCCAGCGGTGGCATTCCCTTTTCCTCAATCTCTCCCAAACAAATCCCTGGTATAAACCTTCTCTCTTACATCATCTAGGCAGCGATCATAGCGGTTAGCGATGATACTATGGCTTTTAGACTTGAACTGATCCAAATCATTGACCACTTCACTGCCAAAAAAGGTCGTCCCATCTTCCAGTGTTGGTTCGTAGATAATAATTTGAGCCCCTTTAGCCTTGATTCGTTTCATGACACCCTGAATGGAACTTTGGCGAAAATTATCGGAGTTGGATTTCATAGTCAACCGATAGATACCTATGGTTATAGTCTGTTCTTTTTTCGGATCATACTTGCTGTTGTCGTGATAATATCCTGCCATTTCCAAGACCCGATCTGCAATGAAATCTTTCCGAGTCCTGTTGGAATCGACGATAGCCTTGATGATTGTTTCGGGAACGTTAGCATAATTGGCCAGCAGTTGCTTGGTATCTTTGGGAAGGCAGTATCCGCCGTAACCAAAAGAAGGATTGTTGTAAAACTCTCCAATCCGGGGATCCAAGCAGACACCATCGATGATTTCCTGGGTACTCAACCCTTTTACTTCTGCATAGGTATCCAGTTCATTAAAATAAGACACCCGCATGGCCAGGTAGGTATTAGCAAACAGCTTCACAGCCTCGGCTTCAGTGAATCCCATAAAGCGAGTTGGAATATCTTTTTTGATGGCCCCTTCCTGTAGCATACCAGCAAAGGTGTGAGCAGCTTGTACCAGTTTCTCATCATCTGAATCCGTTCCTACAATAATACGGCTGGGATAGAGATTATCATAGAGTGCTTTGCTTTCCCGCAGGAATTCAGGACTGAAAAGGATATTTTTCGTTCCCATCTTCTCCCGGATCTGTTTTGTGTATCCCACCGGAACGGTAGATTTAATGACCATAATGGCATTCGGGTTGGATTCTTTTACCAGCTTAATAACAGCTTCTACAGAAGAAGTATCAAAAGAATTCTTCTGAGGATCGTAGTTAGTAGGGGTTGCAATGATAACAAAGTTTGCATTCTTGTATGCCCCGGCTGCATCCGTAGTAGCTGTCATATCCAGCTCTTTCTCAGCCAGATATTTTTCAATATATTCATCCTGGATAGGAGATTTCCGGTGATTTACCAGTTCCACTTTTTCCGGAACGATATCCACTGCAGTTACATGATGATGCTGTGCCAAAAGGGTTGCCAAGGACAGACCTACATAGCCTGTGCCGGCTACTGCGATATTTATTTTAGACATTCTTTATTTCTTCTCCTTATCAATTTTATTCTTAACCTGTAAGTCCATTATTTTAACTCAATTGTGCTTCATAGTTTTCAAGTCTAATAATTGTCCCAATTTGAAATCCCACTCTTTGGGATAAAAAGGAGCAAAACCACTCTCGTGATAAAAAGTTAACTCTCCAAAATAAATTTCTCCATCTATATCATAAAAATCGACCCTCACCTCTGGGATATCCGCAGAAAGTTGCTTTGCTAAATTCTTCATCTCATCAAATTTCGCAGGACGTTTAATCTTCTTATTTCCGCAACTGGGATGGACCCATTCAAAAGGCAGGTGATTGAAATTCATATCAAAGTAATCGAATGACAAAGCATTTTTCTGTCTATCCATGCATATACACAATACTTTAGGTTCACCATTGATGCAAAGCCACTTATAATCAGTCGGATTTAAATCAACCAATTTCTCCGCGATAATTCTTGGCTTTACATTTTTATATGGCCATTCCCTGCCGGACCAATAATAATTTCTGGCAAGCCTACGTTCCAGTTTCTTTTTGGCAGCATCTTTATCCCAATGATTCTTATCCTTAACCAAAACCACACTACCGCTGTCATGAGTACATTTCAGGACAAACGAAGTAGGGAACTGTGAAAAGTCAATATCATCAAAATGTTCCCATACTCCCAATGTAGGAATAATATATTTTTCTCCAAGAAGTTTACTTACATATTTTTTAGCCTCATATTTATCTACCATAACAGTATATATGTCTTTCCGATCATGGAGTTTCAACCATTGCATTTTTTCATTTAAAGTTTTAGGATGTTTTAAATCTGGTTCATAGCCATGAAAAGCTTTGAAAGCTCTTTTTAAATACTCTTCATCAGAAACATCTCTATTCATCCCTAATCGACTGGTATTTATCACCAAACGATAATTACTGTCTGAAATATATCTTATTAACTTCTTGATAATATCCATAACAAATCACCAACTTCTTACCTACTATTCTTTCCTCTTAATTTTAATTTATCCATCATTTTTGAAAATGATTCTATCAAGAGCAACGCCATTTTATCCTTTGATATTATTAAAACCATCCCATATAATAATCCACCAGCCAAAATTTGTACTAAAGTTGTTGTATGAGCTGCAGGCATTACTTTTGCTAAATATAATACCAACAGCAACATGGGAAGAGATTTCCATAAATATTTAAAAGAATCAAGGATACTATCTAACAACGAGGTTCTTTGAAGCAAAACTTTATACTGGATAATTAGGATAACCCCATAAGCACAAATTGTAGCAATGGCAGCCCCTACTTCAGCATATCGAGGAATTAAAACAATATTGACTAAAACATTTACCAATGCTGCTATGACATATGACAATGTGAGTACCCGTGTCTGGCCAGTGGCCACCAAATACTGATCCCCTGAGATACCTACCATAGATGCGAAAATGATTAACGGAGCCAAAGCCCAAATAACTGGGATAACAGGCAAAAATTCTATTCCCAAGAACCAAGGAATCAAGTTAGAAGCAATCCCCATAATTCCAAGCATCATAGGAAAAGCCAGCATTGAAGAAAATTGAATCGTTTTTGAAAGATATTCCTTAATATTATCTACATTGTGACTGGCAAACTGATTAGCCAGCCGGGGCATCATAACCGTACTCAATACCGTTATAAAGGAAAGAGGAATTTTTATGATTTTTTCTGCTTGATCATAATAAGCCACGGAAGCAGGCGAAATAAAATATTCCAATAAAATTTTATCTGCAGAAAGATAAACCAAAATTGCCATCTGCGGCCAGAACAGTTCGAGAGATCTCTTTGCATGAAAAATAATACGGGAGAAAGAAACCTTCACAAAATGAATATTAAAATATTTCCAAAGCTGAGGAATTGCCAGTAATGAGGCTATAAATGTCATAGAAGACAACAGCCAGATATATTTCACATAATCTTCCTGTGATTTCACTATTACAAAAATACCGATAACATTCGCTGCCTTAGCAAAAAAATTTCTTGCTACTGCTTTCCCCATATCTTCCATACCAATAAAAAACCAGCATGGATCTATAAACCAAGCTGCTATATATACGGTCATAATTAACATAAGATATGGATAAGATGCTAATCTAATATAAAATGTATAGATTATCAGTGTTAAAAGTCCTAATATTAAGCGAAGCTCTAAGATTTCATAAAATGTTTTTTCCAATTTTACAGGGGAATCTTTAACATAAGCTATTTCTCTAATAGCATAATTTTGCGTACCTAACAAACCCACAGTACCAAAAGCAGTAGCAATGGTCAGCACGTAATTAGAAATACCAAGTCTCTCTGCTCCTAAGACTCTAGTTAAATAAGGAGCCATAACCAGCGGAGCAACAAATACTAATATCTGGTATAGCACATTATATATATAATTTTTAACCAGTTTTCCCATAATACTTGTCAGCTCCTGCTGATAGAGACATGCTGAATCTGTTGTGCTAATATATCTGATATCAATTTATACCCACCCTCTTTGGGATGAAAATGGTCATAATTATAGTAAGCTTCCCATCCAGATTCCTTCACACCCTTTTCAAGAGGGCTATATAAATCAACAAACATACAGTGATATTTTACTGCTATTGCCGAAATTTCACTATTAAAAATCTTATACTGTTTTAGACTGCCAGGAAATACTGCATCATCAATAAAAACAGTAGAACATGCTACTACCTGACATTCTCTCATTAAGAGTTGTCGGCAAACAAACCCATATGTTTCTTGAAACAATTCCTTTCCAACCCATTGTTCAGCACCGTCAAACTTATAGATAAGAAAACTAAAGAATCTACGCAAACTATTATCTATTTTTTGCCCTATCTTTTTTAGAATTGAATGAGAATAAAAAGGCCGTGGCATGAGCATACCATTTTTCTGAAATCGACCAGGGATATGAGGAAAAATAGTACCTTTTCTATTAGGTCGTATTTGAGCATCCACATTTCCATAAAGGATGACTACGTAGTCGGGCTTCTTTGCTATAATTTTATCTAAAATCTGCTTAGCGTATAAAATTGTTGTCCCTGTTAAAGCCATATTTTCAACACTATAAGAGGAGCCCAATCTATCCTGAAGAGCTTGAGTAAAGTTTATTTTCTTGCTCCCCAGTCCTTGCGTAATACTATCCCCAAGTAGAATTATTTTTTTCATTTTTTACATAAGACCCCTCTGGATTTCTTTAACTGCTGTCTTATAATATCTTTCCCAAGTATACTCCAATGCTTTTTTCCTTGCAGCATTCCCCATGGATTGGATTTTTTCTGGATGATCAATGAACCATTTCACAGCATTTTGTATAGCTTCAGAAGATTGTATCGGTATGATTATCCCTTCCGCAAAATTTTGAATAAGATCAGCTACTCCACTGTTTTCAGAAATAACGAGAGGCAGCCCTACTGTAGCGGCCTCCAAAACAGACAAGCCAAATCCGTCCCCAAGAGATGGAAATATAAAAATATCAGCTTTCTGTAGTAACTTTGGAATTTCCGAATGCAAAACCATGCCTGTAAAACGAACCCGATTTACATAAGGCTGTATATCCTTATCTTTGGGATTAAATGCACCGACTACAGTAAGCTCTGCTTCCTTTTTAGGAATGTTTTGAAACGCTTCCAACAAATAGGATATTCCCTTTAATTCTTTAACACCGCCCACATAAATAAAGCGGAGTGGCCGATATTTTATCTTATCTGCATCATCATATTTTTTTTGAGGAAACTGAGAAACATCGACACCATAGGGACAGTAGAGCATCTGACTTTCTTCAGCTCCAGAATATTTTAAAGACGTAGATACAAACTTTGAGGGTACAAGGAACTTTTGAGCAGCTGCTATTTCACGTTCTGCCCTATCCATAATAACAGGATTCCAGCATCTTGACATCTCATTTTTTAAACGTTTCGCAAAAGCTGGGGTCATCAACAAATCTTTATCGTAAATTCTCCGCATATATAGAGGATTAGCAGCAGATACATCTAAAATTCTTAAAATCTGGGGAGCCCGATTCTTTAATATTTCAAAAAGCAGCGGAGAGCAGTCGTCGTAGGTAACAACTGCATCTACATGATGTGTTATTGCATAAGATGCTACCTTTTTGGCAAAGTGGTCCGCTGTATCATATTTTAATTTGTTGTAAAAGCGAAAGAAAAAAGGGATATTAAGAGCCAGTAATTTAAGAAGACCTTCTATTTCACAAAATTGTATGACCTCATTATTCTCCAGTTCGCTTGTCCTTCTGCCTTCAGCCTTTTTCTTAAATTTTCCTTTAAGCAAAGCAGCTACGAAACGTGTAAAAGATTTAGGCTTGTAATAAACTGTAGTAATATAAGAGTCCAATAAATTTTTTTGTTTTAAAGCCGCTGCAAGTCTGTATGAATGTTGTTGAGCTGGATGACAAACGATAATTTTCAAAATTTAGAACTCCTTTCTTCTATTACTCGAAAGCAACCAGCATACACCCATTGGCAAAAGACCAAACAATAGCGTATATACTGCATTTGAAAAAGATCGGGTAGTCAATTGAAAACAAAACGGCCACAAACAAGCATATAAGATAAGAGCTGGTTCACTTTCCATTCTATATAATTTTCTAATTTTCGACATAACTACACCATAAAGAAACATCAAAATCAATGTACCAACAATACCAAATTCACTGTAGAAAATCCCTATATTAGGGTAAGCATTTCCGTTATCCATTGCTTCCTGCCCCATTGCATCGTATACTACTTCGCGTTCCGGTGCATCAGGCTTATCAGGCCAAAGAGCTCTTGGAACAATCAGAGCTGCTGTGTATCCAATCATTCCCCGCCCATATAGATAATCATATTGCTCAGGAAATGCATTCACAATTCCATAGTAGACTTTATAGGTAGAAAAATCACTATCAAGAACAGACATATAAGTTTTTACAGAAAATAAATTATCAGCTAAACTTTCCCTGAAATCATGACCTTGAGAAATATCCTGCCGGGCAATTTGTAAAACAGCAAATAAAGAAATAGCTACTGCAAAAGATGCACATATCGTTCTAACTGTGGGAGATTTTTTTTGTTTCAAATACCATAAAATAACTGGTGCTGCCAGCATATCAATCATAAGCATACGCCCACCGCGCATAAACAAAAAAACAAATGTAAATAAAAAGGTTGTAGTTTTTAAGAACGCATTTTTACTGTAATTTAATATCATAATTTCTGATACTATCATTGTCGGGATAAGCATCAATAAAAATAGAAGGCCGCCGCTTGATGAATTAACGATGATATCATCCTGCCCCACCGATCCCATTGATAAAATAAAATTCCAAGAAAACCCTCGACTGATTTGCCCTGCCATAGCACCAGCAAATGAAACTATCCAACACACAAAAGCAATTAAGGACATTTTATTTGAATTCAATCGTTCAATTCTCTTAAAAAACGTAGATTTTCTGTTCTTAACAGCACTCCCAAAATAACCGCAGCAAAAAAACAGATAGGATATCATAAATATCAATGTACCTTTTATGCAGCCACTTGAAGTATCCACTCCACTCTTATATACATTGAGATTCGTATAATCGTATAACGGATAGATGATTAAAATCATCATGTACAAGAAAGAAATTATCGTAAATGGTTCAAAGAATTTTACTTTTCCACTGCTCCAAAATAAGAATGTGACTCCACCAATAAGAATATATGCTAAAAGTAAAATTCCATAATTTATGAAATATATATCAGGTATATCCAACCATAAATAAAAGAATATGGCTCCCAGTAAACCATAAATTAATAAGAGACCTGCAAGGTTTCTTTTTATAGAAATATTCATATGGTATCCTCATACTTGCACTAACATTTGACATTAACAAGTTTTTTTAATTTTGTATAGAAGATGCGTCTTCTTTCATTCAACTTGTCATACTCATAATTTCGAGCTTTATTTACATTTGTTTGACTCATTTGGCTCATTTCCTCAGGATGTTTTATCAATCGCTCAACTGCCATCGTAAAGCCCTCTACATCCATTGGATTAAACATATAACGAGACGGCAACAATTCAGGTATCCCATTCACTGGAGTAGATAAACAGGGTAATCCGACTGCCATAGCTTCTATTATCGCCCGTGGCAATCCTTCTGCTTTTGTTGGAAAAATAAACAAATCTGCTTCAAGTAATTTACTTCTCACTTCATCAGATGAACTCAAAAAGCCGGTAAACTGGACTTTATCACCAATACCTAGACTCTCTGCCATCTGTTCCAAAACTTTACGTCGATCACCATCTCCAATAAAAGTAATGTTGGCATCAATTCCATCATCAAAAAGTTTCTTTATCACTTTAATAACAATATCGTGGCCTTTAACATCATTATTCATATTGTTAGCAGTGTGAATTAATCTGATTTTATTATGCATCGCGCCATAAATTCTAGGCTTCGCAAAAAAATTGTTTTTTAAAATGATTGAAGAATAATGACTTTCAAAATATCTTGCTGTTTGATGATGTTGGAGATGGGCTTTAGATGGGTAGTCCTTTTGCAATGCAAACTGAGTTACATAAGAAACGCCATTAGATTTTAAGCAAGCTTTTCGCAAGAAGAAAGATAACACCCTAGCAATTAATGGTCTTTCTGCATAAGCATTTTGAGGATCTGCTACAACTTCAATCGCATAAGGCTTTGATATCCATCTATAAAACAGTTCTACAAAAGTTGCTGACAAAGATGGTAACCGTATAATAGCACAATCACTTTTGAGAGAAGCTTCTATAGCCGAAATTAAAAAAGCCAAAAAATGAACAATATATCCCTTAGAGCCTCGTACCATAGGCATCCCTTTAAAATTTACATGTGGACCATCTGACCTCAGCCAACCTTTTACATCATCATAAGTGGCATTGCCTAACCGTGAGATAATTGTAATATCCTCAAATACAGCAAGATACCGTGTCCAAAAATCATAGCCGTATATCGTTTTACACCAGACTTTACCATCTGGAGTACGATACAATCTTGCATCCGCTGCAATTAAAACATTCATGTTAAAACCCCTATCAAATTTATAATAATCCTATTTTATCTCACGTTATGTTAGTGGTTCCCCATAGTTAATCACAATTTTCCTTAATAGGTCACCAGAACAAACAATTATAAAGCTCAAAATATATTACAGATTTACAAATCAACAAATTACTTTCTCCACACCATCCGATTCACAATCCCTGTATAACTCTGGATGATCTTCACTACTTTGTTGGACACATTTTCATCCAGGTAATCAGGGACTGGTTTACCATAATCTCCGTTCCGGTTCATCTCCACAGCCGTTTTTACTGCCTGGAGCAGGGATTTTTCGTCGATGCCGGCCAGGATGAAGCAGCCTTTTTCCATGGCTTCCGGGCGTTCCGTAGAGGTCCGGATACAGATGGCCGGAAAAGGATGGCCCACGGATGTAAAGAAGCTGCTTTCTTCCGGAAGGGTCCCGGAATCAGAGACCACGGCAAAGGCATTCATCTGGAGGCAGTTGTAATCGTGGAATCCCAGCGGCTCATGCTGGATGACCCGGGAATCCAGCTGGAAATGGGACTGCTCCAGTCTTTTCCTGCTTCTTGGATGGCAGGAATACAGTACGGGCATATCGTAGGTTTCTGCCATTTTATTGATGGCGGTGAATAACGAAGTGAAGTTCTTTTCCGTATCGATATTCTCTTCCCGATGGGCAGAGAGCAGGATATACTTTCCTTTTTCCAGATGGAGACGCTGGTGGATGTCACTGGCTTCGATCTGAGACAGGTTGGCATGGAGGACTTCCGCCATGGGAGAGCCAGTTACATAGGTCCGTTCTTTGGGCAGGCCACATTCGGCCAGATATCTCCGGGCGTGTTCGGAATAAGCCATGTTCACGTCGGAAATGATGTCCACGATCCGGCGGTTGGTTTCTTCCGGCAGGCACTCATCCTTGCACCGGTTTCCGGCTTCCATATGGAAAATGGGAATATGCAGCCGTTTGGCCCCGATTACAGCCAGGCAGCTGTTGGTGTCCCCCAGCACTAGTACGGCATCCGGCTGGATGGCAGCCATCAGTTCATAAGACCGGGCAATGATGTTCCCCATGGTGGCTCCCAGATTGTCTCCTACGGCATTCAAATACACTTCCGGTGCCGCCAGACCCAGGTCATGGAAGAAAACCCCATTGAGGTTGTAATCATAATTCTGGCCGGTATGGGCCAGGAGAGTATCAAAATAGGTCCGGCATTTCTTGATCACGGCGGACAGCCGGATGATTTCCGGCCGTGTCCCTACAATGATCAGCAGTTTCAGTTTGCCATTTTCTTTCCAATGGATATTTTCAAACATCGCTTCCCTTGCCCCCTATTTTACGACTTTCTCTGAAAAAGTATCCGGATGTTCCGGATCAAAAATTTCATTGGCCCACATGACGGTGACCAGGTTTTCCGTTTTTGACAGATTGATGATGTTGTGGGTATAACCGGGCAACATATAGACTGCCTGGAGATGGTCGCCATCCACCTCATATTCCAGGATTTCATCCGCCCCGATTTTCCGTTCCTGGATCAGCCCATGACCGGAAACTACAATGAAAATTTCCCATTTGGAATTGTGCCAGTGTTCACCTTTGGTGATCCCCGGTTTGCTGATATTCACCGAAATCTGGCCATGGTCCAGGGTCTTGATCAGTTCAGTAAAGCTTCCCCGGGCATCCTGGTGCATTTCCAGAGGCACAGCAGCTTTTTCTTTGGGCAGATAGGAAAGATACATGGAAAACAGTTTCTTTTCCAAAGAGCCTTTCGGGATGGACGGCATCAGGAGCGTCCGAGGCTGGTCCTGGAACGTATGCAGCAGGTCCACAATCCGTCCAAGGGTGGCTCGATGGGTCACTGGCACCCCACAGTATTTCCCTGCCGGGGTGAAACAGGGAGTCATGCCATCATAGGTTTTCCCTGCTATCACAGTACCTTTTTCCGGATAGTCACAATGGTGGGCTTTTCCTTCCAACGCCATTGCCATTTCCTCCATCAAATCATCTATGAAGAGCAATTCCAGTTCCGTCTGGGGATTATCCACCCGAATGGGCAGGTCCCGGGCTATATTATAACAAAAAGTGCCTACGGCACTGTTGTAATTGGGTCTGATCCACTTGCCTGCCAAATTGGGAAACCGATACACATAGACCGTTGCTCCCGTTTCTCTTGCATAAGAAAAAAACAGCTCTTCCCCGGCCTTTTTGCTCAATCCATATTCACTGGTTCCAAACCGTCCCTGGAGAGTCGCCTGGATGGAACTGGAAAGCATCACCGGACAGGCGTTGTGGTGTTTTTTCAAAGTATCCAGCAGGATGGAAGCAAAGTCAAAATTTCCCTTTTGGAATTCTTCTTTGTTTTGAGGGCGATTTACGCCGGCCAGATGGAAAACAAAATCACATTTCCGGCAGAAGGCATCCAGGTCATCCAGGGTATTGGACCGGTCAAATTCGTAGATTTCATTGATGTGCAGTGTTGGATGGGTACGGTTTTTCCCGTCCCTGATGTTTTTCAGATTTTCCACCAGGTTTTTCCCCACAAACCCGGCAGCCCCGGTAACCAGAATGTTCATGTGCCTGCTTTCCTCCTTTTCTTTTTACAAAAGAGTATGGCCGTTTTCCACAACTCCGTCATCTGGCACTTTCACTTCATTGCTGATGGTGAGAGTGCTGCCGATATGGGCCCGTCTGCCTACAACGGCCAAAGAACGGACCACTGTATTGGTATAAATCAAGGCATAATCTTTCACTTCACTATCATGATGGATTTCCACTCCTGGGTTGAGGATAACTCCATTGCCCACCCTTGTCCCATTCTGGATCACTGCATTATTCAAAAAGATGCAACCCTGCCCAATCTGGGCATAGGGACTTACGTATACAGAGGAAAGGATGATATTGGGAAAGGCATAGCCGACCCGAGCCGCTTCCTGGTAAATCCGCTCCCGCAGAGGATTGTTCCCGATGGTTACCACCAGTTTATCATATTCCGGATAGAATTTTTCCAGGTCTTTGACCGTACCAATAACAGGGACGCCGCAGACAATGGTCCCACTGGGTTTCCCATCATCCAGAAAGGCACAGTCATAGATTTTACCCGCATGTTCCGAAACCACACGGCCCAGGCCCCCGGCCCCTACCAGCAGCAGTTTCTCTTTCATGACTTTTCCCTTCTCCCTTACAGATTCTCTTTATGTTCCCGGTTCTGCAGCTCATCCTGGACATAATCGGTGGTCAGCAGCTTCTTCACAGTGCCTTCCACATCCAGACGGCGTGTATTGTGGCTGGTGTAGGCTTCATCAGCCATGGTGTGCACCTCACCTTTGACCACAAACTGATCATAGTTCAGATCCCGGCTGTCAGCCATCACTCGGAAGTAATTGCCCATATCCTCTGCCCGGAGTCTTTCTTCCCGGGTCATGAGGGTTTCATACAGTTTTTCTCCATGCCGGGTCCCGATGATGTGAGTACCCGTATCTCCAAAAAGCTGTTGGACCGCTTTCCCCAAGTCCCCAATGGTACTGGCATCAGCCTTCTGGATGAACAAGTCCCCTGGATTGGCATGCTGAAAAGCAAACTTCACCAGATCCACCGCTTCGTCCAGGTTCATCAGGAATCGGGTCATATCTGGGTTGGTGATAGTAATGGGATGATTGTTTTTAATTTGTTCAATGAACAGGGGAATAACAGATCCTCGGGAGCACATTACATTCCCATAGCGGGTACAGCAGATGACCGTACCGCCCCGTTCCGCTGCCACCCGGGCATTAGCATAGATGACATGTTCCATCATGGCTTTGGAAATCCCCATGGCATTGATAGGATAGGCTGCCTTGTCAGTGGAAAGGCATACTACCCGCTTCACACCGGCATTGATGGCTGCATGGAGCACATTATCCGTACCGATGATATTGGTCTGGACAGCCTGCATGGGAAAGAATTCGCAGGACGGGACCTGTTTCAAGGCTGCCGCATGGAAAATATAATCCACCCCAGGCATGGCATCTTCCACAGAGCGGAGATCCCGCACATTTCCCACATAGAATTTGACTTTCCCCGCCTGTTCCGGATACTGTGCCTGAAGCTCATGGCGCATATCATCCTGTTTTTTTTCATCCCGGGAAAAAATCCGAATCTCGCCAATATCCGTTGTTAAGAAATGCTTTAAAACGGTATGGCCAAAGGACCCTGTACCGCCTGTAATCATCAGTGTTGCGCCATTAAATTCCGACATCCGTCGTACCTTCTTTCATTATTCCAGCAGCTTTTGAACCATCTCATAATATTTTTCCAGTCCAATCTGCATTTGGTATTTTTCATTATACAATTTCTCTGCATTCTTTCCCATTTGAGCAATCTGATCAGGCTTTTTCTGCAATTCTTTTACCATTTCAGCCAATCTATCGCTGTCGCCGATTTCTACAAAGCAGCCAATTTCTTCCTGTTCCACTTCCTTTGCCAGATAGGAATCTTTTTCCACAATGGCAATAACAGGATGACCACCCTGGAGATAACTGTAATATTTACTAGGAGCACATGTCCCCATCAAGCCATTTTCCAAGCTCACAACACTGACAGAGCTAATGGAAACTGCCTGTTCAAAATCCCTGCCCACTAAAAAATCAAGGACTTTTACATTAGGTGATTCATGGACAATCTCACTGACCTGCTCTTTTTTACTGCCATGTCCTACAATCAGGTATTGAATTTGGGGATTATCTTTGGTTTTCCGAATCGCCCCCAAAAGAGTTTCCATATCCTGACAGATACCCATATTGCCGAAATAAGAAACCACAAACTGCCCTTCCTTATACCCAAAGCGATGATAGGCTTCTGCTGAAGGGGCTATCTTCTTTTCATGAGCCCAATTGGCAATGGTGCAGATTCGAGATGAATCCAGCTGGGGACGATGTTGAAGCATAAAATTCTTCATTTCATCCGTCAGTGCCACTACCATAGAGACCCTGGCATAAAGGGAGGCATTAATCCATTTCATGACTCTGTCAATCAGGCTCCCTGGCTGCAGGCTTTTGGAAGCATAGGCCACTTCAGGATATACATCATAGGATACAAAAGCTATTTTTGTGTGAAACAGTAGATTGGCAATAACGGATATACAAGGAAGAACAGGAGGATTGGAGTAAACCAAGACTACCTTATAGTCTTTTATATAGAATAAATTTCCTAATGCACCCATCGTAAAGGAAAAATAATTGATTAATCTACCCAAAATGGACCGTCTAGAAAGTTCTATATATTTAATCCGTTTAATGGAAATACCCTTTACCGTCTCCTGTAGAGGAACATTGACTGCTTCCGTATATTCTTTGGGATATCCGCACAGCGCCCCTGTCTGCAAGCCCTGTTCTGCAAAATAGGCGGCAGTATCAAAAGGAAGGGTTGCAGAGGAATTATGCTCCGGATAAAAAAACTGGCATAAAAATAAAACGTCTTTTTTATCCATAAATAAACATTCCTTTATTTAAAAGTTTGACTTATATTTCCTTGAGCGCCAGTTTCCACCTCCGCCGTTACCTGCCCCTCGGCCACCCCTTCTGTGCTCTCCTTCATGAACAGGATCTTCACCGTGGCAAAGATGATCTTGAAGTCCTCGAACAGGCTGGGCCGGGCGATGTACATCAGATCCAGCAGCAGTTTGTCGTAGGGGGTGGTGTTGTACTGGCCATAGACCTGGGCGTAACCGGTGAGGCCGCATTTGGCCTGGAGCCTTAAATTCCATTCGGGCATTTCCTGGGCGTACTGGGCGGAGATCTCGGGGCGTTCGGGTCTGGGCCCTACGATGGCCATATCCCCTTTCAGGATGTTCAGCAGCTGGGGCAGTTCGTCGAAGCGGACGGCCCGGATGAACCGGCCCACCCGGGTGACCCGGGGATCGTTTTCGCCGGTGCTGAGCCGGGCCACGCCGTCTTTTTCGGCATCCATGCGCATGCTGCGAAATTTCAGGACGGAGAAGATTTTCCCGTCTTTGGTGAGCCGTTTCTGGCGGTAGAAGATGTCGCCGCCGTCGGTGATTTTGATGGCCACGGCCACGCAGAGCATCACCGGAGAGAAAATCACCAGTGCCACCAGGGACAGGACGATGTCGTAAAGGCGTTTGAAGAACAGGAATTCGGGACTGGGGTTGTACCGCTGCACAGCCATCATGGGCAGGTGGAACAGATGGACTTTTTTGGCGCTGTCCATGATCACATCCCCGATCCGGGGAATCACATAGGTCCCGACCTTATGGGCCACACAGTATTTGGTGATCCGATTCCGGTCATGGCTGTGAAGGCCGCAGCAAAAGACCACTTCGGCCTGGCCGATGGTGCCGGGGATATCCTGGATGCATTCCTCCACCGGGACTACGGACTGGACATCGAAATGGACATCCATGCCGTACTGCTTCACCAGTTTGTCCACGTTCTGGCCCTGGCCCAGGATCACCACGGTCTTTTTGGGCGGGAACTCCCGGAAGTACCACTGGTGGGCCGCCACGGTCCACAGGGTGATCAGGAAGAACTGGAGCAGGAAGGTGGGCACAAAGGGGAAGAAGCTGATGTAGTGCCGGTTGATCAGGATGGTGATGAGATACAGGATACCGTCGCTGATCAGGGCGGCCAGGGCCTGGCTGTACACCAGCTCGTAAATGCGGCTGATGGGCAGGCTGTAGCCGTTGTACAGATGGGATGTAAAGTAGTAGAACAGGCCGAACAGGAACACCATGATCAGGTTGCCTACGTAGTAGAAGGGATGGGTGATCTGGCTGGCATAGAAGTAGGACCAGCAGAGCCAGAAGGCCCCGGTGACCAGCAGGATGTTGAAGCCGTTGAGAAGTTCCTGTTGTATTTTTTTGTGCATGGATGTGGTCATGAAACGGTTCATGGTTGACCTCCTATTCGTTCATCGTTTGTCGTGGGGCGGGCCTGCTGCCCCTACGGTTCCAGTGCAGGATCTGCGTGCTGGGGAGTGCAGGTACGTCGCTCTTCACTCTTCACTCTTCACTCTGCACTCTGCACTATTCCTGTTCCCGCTTCCCCTTTTTCTTGTGATGCTTCACATGGTTCTCATCGTAATAATCGTAATAATAATAGCCGTATCCGTAGCCTTTGTGCTGCTGGGGAACGCCGTTTAAGACGACCCCCAGGATGTTGGCTTTGCCGGCCTGGAGACGTTTTTTGGCTTCCTGGACTTCTTCGGGAGCCACCATGCCGGAACGGACCACCAGAACCACGCCGTCGGCCAGGTTCCCCAACAGAGCGGCGTCGGTGACGGCCAGCACCGGGGGCAGGTCGATGAACACATAGTCATAGGCTTTGCCCGCCTGGTCCAGCAGCTGTTCCATTTTTTCCGATCCGATAAGCTCGGAGGGATTGGGCGGCACCGGGCCGCTGGTCAAAAGATCCAGGTTGGGGAACACTTCCGGATGGACCACCTGGGCAAAGGGGACTCCCTGGGCCAGGCAGTTGGTGACCCCCTGGTTGATGACCCCGAAAATCTTGTGCTGGACCGGCTTCCGCAGGTCGCAGTCCACCAGGAGGACTTTTTTCCCGTCCTGGGCCAGGGTCAGGGCCATATTGGAAATGGTGGTGGACTTCCCTTCCCCAGGGACGCTGGAGGTGAAGCAGATGTATTTCAGGTCCTGACCGGCTCCTGCAAACTGGAGGTTGGTCCGGATGGCCCGGTAGGTTTCCGCAATGGGAGACTTGGGGTCATTTTCCACAATGAGTTTTATTTCTTCCATAATTTCCTCCGCAGGCCGGCCCAGAATCCTTCTTCTTCCGGCTGTTTATGGTCTCCCGCTTCCGGGATCACCCCCAGGACGGGCAGTTCCAGATACTGTTCCACGTCAGCAGCAGTACGGATTTTCCGGTTCAGCAGGGTCCGGGCAATGGTAAAGCCGGTGCCTCCAAAGAGACCCAGGAACAGGGCCAGCACCAGGGTCAGCAGCTTCCGGGGTTTGATGGGTTTGTCCGGCAGGGTGGCTTCGTCCACCACCTGGACTTCGGTAGGCACCATCACTTCCGCCACTTTGGCTTCTTCCAGCCGTTTGGCCAGCATCACGTAGATTTCCTGGGCTACGTCCGCATCCCGTTTCACCTGCAGGTAACCCTGCTGGGTCTGGGGCAGCTTGGCGATTTCGTCAGCGTTCTTCTTTTCCAGCTGGTCGATGGCGGAATTCTTCCCCTGGGCCACGGCGATCAGGGCTTCGTTGGTGAATTTGTCACTGAGGAGCTTCTGCTGGACGGTGCTGGAAGAGGGCGCCTTCTGGGCGATGATGGCCTGGATCTCCCGGCGGAGACTGTAGCGGGCGGCCCCAATCTGCCGGTTGATTTCCTTCATTTTAGGGTTCTCGCTGGTGTATTTTCCGGTGTAGCCGGCCTTTTGGGTTTCCAGATCCACCAGCTTGTTCTTGGCCTGCTGGATGGAAGGGCTGTCGGCCAGGGAGGCCCCGGCTCCGGACAGCTGGTCGTTGATGGACCCCAGGGCGGCCTGGGCGGTTTCCATATCCAGTTTGTTCTGGGCCTTGGCTTTGTCCAGGTCGGTGATCCGTTCCGCCAGGCTCTTCATCTGGTTGTCGGTGGAGAAGATCTTGTGCTTCACCTGGTAGTTTTTCAGTTTGGTTTCCGCATCATCCAGCTCTTTTTTGGAAGATTTCACCCGCTGTTCCAAAAATTCCCGGGTGGCAGCGGATTCCGCATGGGACAGCTCCGTCAGCCGGTCCAGGAACCCCTGGACCAGCAGCTGGTTGGCTTCCTGGGCCTGTTCCGGGGTCTTGCCGGTTACGTCCACTTCCAGGATTTCCGTATCCTTGTAGGGCTTGGTGATGATGTGAGCTTTCACATAGTCCTCGTACCGGGGATACTTGCCGTCTTTTTCCTCTTCGGTCTGTTTGATCACCGGGATCACCACATGGCGGCTTTTGAGGATTTCCGCATGGGTGTTCATCTGCTGTTTGGTGAGCTGGGCGTTGCCCATGGGCAGCTGTTCCATAATGGAACTGGACAGGCCTTTTTCCTGTTTGATCCGCAGCAGGGCGGTGGATTGGTAGGTATTGGGGACAATGAGCAGATAGGCCACGGCCAGGCCCAGGAACCCGCCAGTAATCTTGGCGATGGTTTTCTGGTTGGTCCGGACGATCTGCCACAGTTCCCGCAAATCGATTTCCTGTTCGTTCAAGATGGTTTCTCCTTTTAATCGTTGTTGTCCTTGATTTCCGAAATCATGTAAGCACCGCTGAGGAACGGAGCAATATCCCGGGCAAAGTCGATCCGGCCGTTCTTGGTGAGATACAGGATGTCCCCTTCCTTCAGGACCAGGTTGTCCTTCAGGTTGCCGGTTTTCAGCATATTGTTCAGGTTGATCTTGATGGCCTTGTTGGTGTCGTCCTGGTGGATCAGGAACACCTTCTTCTTGGCCGCATCCCAGGTGAAGCCCCCGGAAGCCCCCAGAGCGTCCATAATGGTGTGGCTCTTGGTAAGTTCATAGGTGCCGGGCTTCTTCACTTCTCCAAATACATGGACCCGGATGCCCCCCAGTTTCACGATGTTCACGGTTACGTCCGGTTCCACATAGTACCGGGAAAGGCCGTTCCGGAGATATTGGGTGAACTGGTCCACGGTCATGCCGCTGGCGTTGATTTCCCCCACCAGAGGAAAGGAAACGGTGCCGTCAGGACGGACGGTGTAGGGTGTCTCCTGGGAATTCTGGAGATTGGAGCTGATGTCCTGCTCCTGGATGACGACGATATTCAACTGATCCCCCGGGCGCAGGGTGTATTCTTCCGCCCCGGCAGGAAGGGCCAGGGAAGCCAGGGCAAAGGCCATGGCCAGGATTTTCTTCTTCATGGAGCCTCCTTGGAGTCGTTGGTTTCTTGCAGAAAACTATTTCTGTAAATACCAATATTTGTACAGGAAAATCATTCTGTTTTGTCACAAAGCAAGAGGGGCACAGGTAAACGCCTGTACCCCCCCAAAAAGTTGTTCACAACTTCTTTATTCAGTTGACGGAAGACCGCATTTGTTCTTCCTTTACAGGCAACTGTCCAATATACCATATACTTCCGTATAATTAGATATACAGTATTATAGCAAAAGAATGGACCGTCTGCAACTCAAATTTGACAGATTTGAAAACCAGGTGAATTTTAATCGAGAATTGATGATTTTTAAGTGTATTTTGTTGCTTTTTTCACCAGGGAGGGGAAGTTTTCCATCTGCTTTTATTGTACAAAAAACAGTGGGTAAAAATCCTCCCTGAATAGGATTCAGCCAAAAATTTTTGCCCAGAACCCCCGTTTTTTCCGTGGGGGCTCGTGAGGCGGGTCGGGGTAGAACACCTTCCCCTGGGTCAGGAGCCGGCTGTGGCCATCGCAGGAGGCCAGGAAATCCGTCCCCCCGGCCAAGGCAAGGACGGCTTCCCGGGCCTTCCGGGTGTCGGGATTCCGCCAGTCGGTCCGATGGGCATCGCTGCCCAGGAAGTGGATCATCCCCCGGTCCAAGAGCCAATGGACGCTGCGGACGGCGGATTCTCCGAAATCCCCGGTAAAACTGCCCCAGTTGCTCTGGAGCAGGATCCCCTTCTCCACCCACTGGCGGACCGCATCGGGATGGGACATGATGTGCCGGTACCGTTCCGGATGGGCCAGGATGGGCAGATAGCCCCGGAGCTGGAGCTGGTACAGCAGGTTCCAGGTTTCCAGGGGAGCGGCGGTGGGCAGCAGTTCCACCAGAAGGTAGGCGGTGCCGGCCAGGCAGTAGGCTTTGCTTACCCCGGGTCCGGGGAGGTAGTTGAGGGTGTCTGCATCCAGGCTTACCTCGGCCCCCGGGTGGAGGCGGATGGGAATCCGGGCCTCGTCCGCAGCCTGCTGGAGCTGGGACAGCCGTTCCGTGATGGTGTCCCAGTCCGGGCAGATGCCCCGGCGGTGGAAATGGGGGGTGGCAAAAAGATCGGCGGTGCCGGCCTCCGCTGCCTGGCGCAGCATGGCCAGGGACATGGAAAGGTCCCGGGAACCGTCGTCCCCGGGGATGTTGTACAGGATGTGAGAGTGAAGATCGAACATGGTTGATACCTCGTAATAGTGGAAGGTGCCGCATCAGGCGGCACCTTCCGTCACTGGTCAATTGTCACTGGCCCCAGGAAGCCAAACGCGGCTGGCGTTTGGCTTTGAAAGGAAACGCAGCCTGAAGGCTGCTAACCCACCACCAGCCTTGCGGCTGGTCCCCCGCCCTTGAAAAGGGCGGATATATCCTCGATTGCTTTTACGCCATGCAGGCTATACACCGGTTTCTTTATCCACCTTTTTACAGGGCTGATGTTCCCGCAGCCAACGCCCATTGTTTTAAGTGGGCACCAGGGCATAAAGCCAGTGCCCACTATCCGCCCTTTTCAAGTGCGGGGGACCGTTGCGCCTGCGCAATGGTGGTGGGTTAGCAGCCCATGGCTGCGTTTCCCCTGGCGGGAACCTGCTGCCAGCTGGTTCCTTCCTGACGGCTGACAGGTCTGCTGCCCTGCAGCAGACCCTTAATTTTTCGTCCAGGTTCTGGGATAGAACAGGATCAGCATGGGCAGCAGTTCCAGTCTGCCGGCCAGCATGTCAAAGATCAGGATCAGTTTGGACAAGTGGCTGTATGCATAGAAGTTCCGGGTGGGGCCTACTCCGGCCAGGCCGGGACCGATGTTGTTCAAGGTGGCAGCCACGGCGGTGAAGTTGGTCTCAAAATTGAACCCGTCCAGGCTTACGGCCAGTACGGACAGAAAGAAGATCAGGAAATAGGTAGTAAGGAAGATGTAGATGGAATTGAGCATTTTGCTGTCCACGGTCTTCCCGTCCATACGCATCCGCTGGACCCCATGGGGATGGAGCACCTGGCCCAGTTCCAGGAAGATGGATTTGCAGGTGAGCACCACCCGGCTTACCTTCACCCCGCCGCCGGTGCTGCCGGCGCAGGCCCCCACAATCATCAAAAGGACCAGGATGCATTTGGAGAAGCTGGGCCACAGGTCGAAATCCACGCTGCTGTAGCCGGTGGTGGTCATGATGCTCCCCACCTGGAAGAAGGCGGCCCGGAGGGCTTCCTCCAGGGTCTCGAACCGGTCCCGGATCTGCCAGGCAATGGCCAGGCCAGAGGCCAGGATGATGCCAAGGTAAGCCCGGACTTCTTCCATGGCAAAGGCTTCCTTGAAGCGGGTGATCAGGAACAGATAATAGAAGCCGAAGTTCACCCCGAAGGCGATCATGAACAGGGTGATGATCCACTGCTGGATGGGGGTGTAGCTGGCGCAGCTGTCATTGATGATGCCGAAGCCCCCGGTGCCGGCGGTGCCGAAGGTGATGCACAGGTTGTGGAACCAGTTCATGCCGGTAAGGGCCAGCAGGGCGATCATAATAAGGGTCATGCCCAGGTAGATCTTGTAGAGCACAATGGCGGTGTTCCGCACCCGGGGCACGAATTTGGACACGTCCGGACCTGGGCTTTCCGCCTTCATCAGGTTCATCTGGGTGCCGCCCCTATTTGTGGGGATCAGCATCAGGATGAACACCAGCACCCCCATGCCCCCGATCCAGTGGGAAAAGCTCCGCCAGAACAGGGAGGTATGGGACAGGGCCTCCACATCGCTGAGGATGGATGACCCGGTGGTGGTGAACCCGGAAACGATTTCAAACACCGCATCCACATAGCAGGGGATCTCTCCGGTGAGCACAAAGGGAATGGCTCCGTAGAGGCTCAGGAGGACCCAGGACAGGCCCACGGCCACGAACCCTTCCCGCTGGTAGATGGCCTTGTTTTTCACCTTCCGCCGGCCGGTAAGGTACCCCAGGGCAATGGCCAGGATGGCCAGGGCGAAATAGATCATTCCCTGGTCTTCCCGATAAATGAGGGAAATGATGCAGGGCAGCAGCATCAGGGCCCCCTCGGTACAGAGGATCCAGCTGAGCACCTGCCCGATCACAGGATAATTCATACAGCTCCGTCTCCTTTATTCCAGGATGTTTTCCATATCGTGGAAGCCCAGATGGGTGGTGACCACGATCACCGTATCCCCCACCTGGAAGGCGTCCTGGCCACCGGGAATGATCAGCTTCCCTTCCCGGACGATGCCGGCGATCAGCACGTTCTTCTTGATCTTCATTTCCGCCAGTTTGGGCCCAATCAAAGGAGATTTTTTGTCCAGGAGGAATTCCAGGGCCTCCACCCGTCCGTTCATGAGCCGGTACAGGGTTTCCACGTTGGATTCCATGCTGTTGCCGGCAGCCCGGACATACTGGACGATCTGCTGGGCAGTAAGCTGTTTGGGGTTGACGATGCTGTCCAGCTGGAGCCCTTCGATCACGTCCCCGAAGTCCACATGGTTCACCTTGGTAACCACTTTCTTGGTCACATGCTTCATGGCATACAGGGACAGGATGGCGTTCACTTCGTCCATGCCGGTGCAGGCCACGAAGCCGTCCATGCTTTCCAGATGCTCTTCCTTCAGCAGTTCTTCTTCGGTGCCGTCTCCGCAGTCGATGGTGGCCCCGGGCAGGGCTTCCACCAGTTCTTCGCATCGGGCCATATCCCGCTCGATGATGGTCACATCGGTGTGGCTCTTCAGGAGCATTTTGGCCAGGTAATAGCTGAGCTGGCCGCCCCCTACGATCATCACGTTTTTGCATTTGTTGGTGCGGACGCCGATTTTCTTGAAGAAGGCCTGGGCATCCCGGGGCATGGCAATGATGGTCAGGATGTCCCCTTCCCGGATCACCGTATCCCCGTTGGGGACGATGATGTTGCTGTTCCGTTCGATGATGCACACCAGAACGTTCTCAGTCAGGTCGGCAATGTCCTTCAGGGACCGGCCGATGAGCACGGAAGACTGGGGTACCCGGAACCGGAGCATGTCGATCCGGTCCTTCGCGAAGCTGACGATCTCAATGGCGGAGGGAAAGTTCAGCAGCCGGGAGATTTCCTTGGCGGCTTCCATTTCCGGATTGATGGTCATGGACAGGTTCAGGCCCTTCTGGAGGTAGTGGCGTTCGTCGGAATAATGGGGGCTGCGGACCCGGGCGATGGTGTGGCACTGGTGGTTGTTCAGTTTGGCAATGACGCAGGTAAGCAGGTTCACCTCGTCGCTTTCGGTGACGGCAATGAGCATGTCCGTATGTTCCAGGTCGGCTTTGGCCAGGATGTTGAAACTGGAACCGTTGCCTACGATCCCCATTACATCGTAATTGGTGGAAATGTTCCGGATGATGGTGGGGTTGGTGTCGATGACGGTTACATTGTTGTCTTCCTGGGTGAGCTGGGAAATGATGCTCCGCCCCACTTTGCCGCACCCTACAACTATGATTTGCATGATTGAACTCCTTTTGCGCAGGCGTTGCACGCCTGCGGTCAATTGTCAATGGTCAATGGCCAAAGGAAGCCAAACGCTGCTGCGTTTGGCTGGGATGGAATACCCCTCTGGGAGGCCGGGACGGGCTTGCCTTTGGCGAGCCCCTACGGGCGTTGGGGTCGGACCATCGGCGAACTGTCCC
The DNA here is from genome assembly GCF_052122235.1 of Acidaminococcus sp. HCP3S3_H5. Taxonomy (NCBI): domain Bacteria; kingdom Bacillati; phylum Bacillota; class Negativicutes; order Acidaminococcales; family Acidaminococcaceae; genus Acidaminococcus; species Acidaminococcus sp. HCP3S3_H5. The sequence goes on along the minus strand of NZ_JBQKCS010000007.1, from coordinate 15,203 downwards.
AACAACCGCCTGCAACAGCGTAGGGGCGTGCCGCAGGCCCGCCCTTCCCCGGCCGCCCGGAGGGCCCTTTGTTAATCTCCTCTACTATACACCAGCCGCCGAAAAAAATCCACAGTTTTGTTACATTCCATACAATATCTTCTATAACTTTTTTCTTTTTTTCTGGCTGTTCCGGGCTTTGGTCCGGGGCTGTACCGGGGGCCGGACGGGCTGGAGCCGTTGTTCCACCCCTTTGGCCAGCATCAGGCCCAGGACCCCGGTGGCCAATTGCAGGGGCAGGAACAGGGCCAGGGTTTTGGCAACGGCCCCCCAGGGCAGCTGGAGCAGATGGAGAGCCCCCACCATGCCGATGCCCAGGACCAGGGTCTTCCCCAGCGGGGCCCCCAGGTACAGGGCCGGCCCCCGGACGGCACCCCGGGTCAGTTCCACGTACATGCCGTTGCCCAGGGCGATCACCGGCACCACCGGGCCCAGGATGTGCCCCTGGAAAAAGGCGATTATGGCCAGCGCCCAGCAGATGGTCCAGGCCAGCACCCGGGTGGTGAACCGGCCCGCCAGCACCAGCGTGGCGTTCACCAGGGTTCCGATAAGCAGGGTCATCACCGGCACCGGCAAAGGCAGCACCAGCCGCAGCTGCTGACTGAGCACCCCAATGGCCAGAAGCAGGGCTCCCCGAACCAGAAGAGGAAGAGAATGGGACATGGAATTGGCTCCTTTCAGGGTATGTGCAGATATTCTGAACTTATTGTAATCAGCCGGACGAAAAAAGGCAAGACGGACGGTGTTCAATAGTCGGAAGTCGGAAGTCTGGAGTCGGAAGCCTCTGGATAGAACCTGTCCCCTGGCCAGGTTCCTTTGAAGATGTAAAACCCTAGTGCTCACAAAATGAGGGTTGAGAATCCCGTTGGCGGTCATTATAATAGATAAGATAGATTCATTTCAATACTGCAGGGACCGATCCTGCGTACCCCATATTCCTGTAAACCTGCAAAGGAGCTTTCTGTGAAACAGCGCAATCTTGTATTCGACAACCTCCGGGGCATCTGCATGCTGGGGGTCATTGCCATCCATGTGGGGAGCATGGCGGTCAGCGACGCCGTAGCTTCTCCTTTTCTGGTGCTCATCACCAACATCCTGAGCCGCTACAGCGTACCGGCCTTCTTTTTCATCTCCGGCTACGGGCTGTTCTACAGCAAGCCTCTGGAGCAGCCCCTCCGGTATGGGAGCTTTGTGAAGAAACGGATGAAAAGCATCGGCCGTCCCTATCTGCTGGCGTCCCTGCTGTACCTGTGCTACTACGCCTTTTTGAACCGGGACATGAGCGTGCTGGATCCTTCCAACATCCTGTTTTCCCTGTTCTTCGGCACGGCCCAGTACCACATCTATTTCCTGGTGATCCTGATTTGGTTCTACCTGCTGTTCCCTCTGTGGCGGGCCCTGATGAGGGGAATGGAAAAAATCGGCCTGAAACTGGCCCTGCCGGTGCTGTTTGCAGCCCAGGTGCTACTGTTTGAGGGAAATTTCCGGTTCTGGGCCTATCCGGACTGGATCGCATCCAGCCCGGCCCTGCTGAACCTGTGCAATTACCGGCTGAACTATTTTCCTTTTTTCTACCTGTTCATCTTTATTCTGGGAGGAGTGATTGCCCGGCATTATGACAGCTTCCAGCAGCTGATCACTGGGCGGAAGGCCCTGCTGACGGCGTTCTTTACTGCCAGCGCCGGGTTCAACACCTGGCTTTTTTACCGCTGGACCTTCAAATGGCAGATGCCCTATGAAAGCACGGTAAACTACCTTCAGCAGCTGAGTCTGCCGGGGCTGGTCTACACCATTGCTTCCATACTCTTTTTCAGCATGGTGATCCAAAGCGGCCGCTATCCTCTGAAAAAAGCCCTGAAGGGCATGAGCGACCGTTCTTTCATCATCTACCTGATCCACCCGGTGTTCATCGATCAGCTGGAATATGTATTGAACCGGACCGTTGGGATGCAGCGGGTTCCCATGGAAGCGTTCTATCTGGCAGTGCTGCTGCTGTCCTGGGGATGTGCGGAGATATGGCATCGGTGGAGACAGCGATAGTCGGGAGCTTCTGGACAGGAGCTGTTGCACATAAAAAATATATGTGCAACAGCCCTGTAGTCGGAAGTCAGAAGTCTGAAGTCGGAAGCCTCAGGACAGGACCCGCCTGGCTGGACGGGTCCTTTTGATTATATAAAACCAGAATCGAAATCAATCTGAGTGATCATTTCGTCTAAGGGTTCTGCATATTCAAAAATTTGCGTGCAAATTTTTCATTCGGCTCCAGACTTCAGACTCCAGACTTGAGCCGCTACGCGGCTCTATAGCTAGGGGCTGTTGCACAGAACGTGCAACAGCCCCTTTATTTTTGTTTTAAACTTTCAATTAATCCAGTCAGGCATCTGCTTACTTCAACACACAGACTGCAGACTTTATCTCTTTTCTCCTTTGTCAGATACCCTCTGGCTTCACTGAGCAGAATTTGTGTATCCAATTCAGCACAGGAGCCTCTGGCAATCAGCAAAAAACGAATAAAATCCTTGTCACTGCTGCGTGCTCTTCCTTCTGCAATATTACTGGGAATAGAAACGGCTGCCCGTCTCATCTGATTGATCAAGCCAAGGTTTTCTTTTGATGGATAAGTTTCTGTAACGTCGTAAATGCAATTGGCCAGCTGCATACTTTTCTGCCATACAATCAGTTTTTTATGCAAATATTCCATATTGTAACTCCTGCTGCATCCCTTTATTCATTTTCTTTGGAATAATCGGGAGTTATGCAGACCTGGATGACCATATTAGTAGCAACCAGGTCTGCTTTCTCTCCACGATACTGGTTGACATCTTCAAAAAATTTGCCTGCAAATTTGTCCTGAGGCTTCCGACTTCAGACTCCCGACTTCCGACTGGTAAGCCCTGCACCGCAGGGCTTACTTCACATTAATCTTCCCCGCATATACACTCCCTGTGGTCACATCCAAAGTCACCAGGTCCCCGGTTTCCAGGGCTTCCATGGCTCCTTTAGCTCCTACGATCACCGGGATGCCGTAGTTGATGCCGATGATGGCAGCCGGGGAGGTGAAGCCGCCTTCTTCGGCGATGATGCCTCCGGCCTGGGCGGCACAGGTGCCCATTTCATTTTCCAGGGCGGCTACGGCCAGGATCATGCCCGGTTTGAACTGGTCCAGGTCTGCTTTCTTTTCCACCCGGAGGACAATACCGCTGGCGGCTTTCTTGCCGATGCCCTGGCCGGATACGATCTTCTGGCCTACATTGACCACCTGGATCAGGTTGGTGCTGCCCACTTTGCCCACGTTCATGCCGGCGGTGACCACCAGGGAATCCCCTTTCTTGATCAACCCTGCATCCAAGGCGTTCTTCAGGGACGCTTCGATAAGGGCATCGGTGCTGGCTTTGTTTTCCCCTTTCAGGGGGGTCACGCCCCAGTACAGGTTCATCCGCCGCAGGCTTTCCTCTTTGGGAGAAACCCCCAGCACATGGGCTTTGGGCCGGTATTTGGCCACCATACGGGCGGTGTAGCCGCTTTCGGTAATGGACATGATGGCGTTGGCTTCCAGTTCCTGGGCAATCTGGACGGTGGCGTGGCTGATGGCGTCGGTCATCTGGACCTGGGCCCCGATGCCCTTGTGCTGGAACACCCCTACATAGTCGATGGCTTCTTCCGTCCGTTTGGCGATCCGGGCCATGGTCTGGACGGCTTCCAGAGGATAAGCCCCGGAGGCGGTTTCCCCGCTGAGCATAATGGCGTCGGTGCCGTCAAAAATGGAGTTGGCAATATCGTTGGCTTCTGCCCGGGTGGCCCGGTAGTTGGTAATCATGCTTTCCAGCATCTGGGTGGCAGTGACCACCGGCTTGCCCAGGGCGTTGCATTTGGCAATGATCTGCTTCTGGACAATAGGCACGTCTTCCATGGGGATTTCCACCCCCAGGTCCCCACGGGCCACCATGACTCCATCCACCACCTGGAGGATTTCGTCGATGTTGTCCACCCCTTCCTGGTTTTCGATCTTGGCGATGATCCCCATGGGAGACCCCAGTCTTTCCAGAAGACGGCGGATTTCCATGGCGTCGTGGGCATTCCGGACAAAGGAGGCGGCCACATAGGTCATGCCGTGCTGGGCCGCAAAGGTAATGTCGGAAACATCCGCATCGGACAGGAAGGGCAGTTTCAGGAAGGCTCCGGGGACGGCCACCCGTTTCCGGGAGGAGATTTCCCCGCCGTTCACCACGAGGGTGTGGATTTCCCGGTCGGTGGTGGACTGGACTTCCAGGGACAGTTTCCCGTCGTTCAGGAGGATGGTGTCCCCCCGCTTCACTTCTTCCGGCAGGCCCTTATAGTTCACATGGGCCTTTTCCGCAGTCCCTTCCACATCGTCGATGGTCAGGGTGAATTCGTGGCCGGGCACCAGGGTGGTCTTGTCCCCCTTGAACAGCCCCAGGCGCATTTCCGGCCCTTTGGTATCCGCCACATACCCTACCAGCCGGCCTGCTTCCTTTTCCGCTTCTTTCAGCAGGTTCAGCCGGGCTTCACATTCGCTGTGAGAGCCATGGGAGAAGTTGAACCGGGCCAGGTCCATGCCGGATTTGATCATATCCACCAGCAGGTCTTTTTTGTCGGTGGCCGGTCCCAGGGTGCAGATGATTTTCGTTTTCTTCATGAAATGTTCCCCCTCTGAAATATCCATGATGGTTCCGGGAAAAGCATCATGTACTTTTTCCAAAAAAAGTCCGGACTTGTAATAAGCCCGGACTTTTCAGTTCCGTTTGTAAAATTAGGATTCTTTGAAGGCTTTGATCTTTGCAGTCAGCAGAGGCAGAATCTTCAGAGCATCGCCAACGATACCATATTTGGAGATCTCGAACATAGGAGCGTCCGGATCCTTGTTGATGCAGACAATGGTATCGGATTTGCTCATGCCGGCTTTGTGCTGTACAGAACCGGAAATACCGCAGGCGAAGTAAATCTTCGGGGTAACGGTTTTACCGGACTGACCCACTTGCCGAGGATGTTCGATGAACCCTTCATCCACTGCAGCACGGCTGCCGCCTACGGCGCCGCCCAGTACATGGGCCAGGTCATACAGCAGGGAGAAGTTTTCTTTGGCTTTCATGCCGCGGCCGCCGGAGCATACGAACGGTGCATCGTCGATGGCCATTTCCCCTTCGCTGACCACTTCTTCTCTGCGGATGCAGGTTACCCGGTCATCCACATGGTTCTTCAGGGTGTAGTTGATTACTTCGCCGGTACGGGAAGCATCGGGTTCCATAGCCTTGAAGGTCTTGGGACGAACGGTACCCATCTGAGGACGATGTTCTTTGCACAGGATGGTAGCCATGATGTTACCACCGGCAGCAGGACGGGTCCATTCGATCAGGCCGTCTTCTTCAGCGTCCAGGATGGTGCAGTCTGCGCACAGACCAGTGTTCACCCGGGCAGCGATACGGGGCCCCAGGTCACGGCCGTCGTTGGTGGCACCGATGAATACAGCGGAGGGCTGGTAAGCATCGATCATTTCGCAGAAAGCATTGGTGTATTCGTCAGTGGAATAATATTTGAAAGCAGGATCCTGGCACACATAGACCAGATCAGCGCCCCGGGCAATCAGTTTGGACGGAACGTCTTTGGCATCGTCAGTGATCAGGACAGCAGCCAGTTTCTGGTTGCATTTGTCAGCCAGTTTCCGGCATTCACCCAGCAGTTCATATACAACATGGACAGGTTCGCCTTTGTAATGTTCAACATAGACCCATAAATCTTTTTCGTTACCGGTCTTTAAACCTTTCGTGTTAGCCATTTATACCCAACCTCACTTCGTAATAATCTTGTCTTCGATCAGTTTGTTAACCAACTTATCGACTGCAACAGCAGGATCTTCATCGTCGAAGATTTCGCCGTGTACCTGGGTCACTTTCGGAGTGAAGCTCTTCATAACCTGAGTCGGAGAGCCGGCCTTGCCGATGATGTCCAGAGGGATTTCCAGGGCAGCGGCGGTGTAAACAGGGATTTCAGCCTTTCTGGCTTTCATTTTGCCTCTGATGCTGGCAAAACGAAGATCCTTGCTGCGCATTACGGTTACTACGCAGGGCATCTTCATGGTGAAGGTCATGGACATCTGTTCGTTGTCTCTGTCAACCACGACGGTGTCATCTTTGACCTGAACCTTCAGAGCAGCGGTAACCTGGGGCAGATCCAGATGTTCAGCGATTTCAGGACCAACCTGGGCAGTATCCCCATCGATTGCCTGACGGCCGCAGAGGATCAGATCAGGAATGCCGAAATGTTTGATGGTGTTGGCCATGGCTGCGGAAGTAGCCAGGGTATCAGCACCGCCGAAAGCTCTGTCGCTGACCAGTTTGGCTTCATCAGCGCCAACAGCCAGGCAGTCTCTCAGGACGGATTCAGCATGGGGCGGTCCCATGGTGATGACAGTTACATGAGCACCCAGTTCGTCTTTCAGCTGCAGAGCCGTTTCCAGAGCATACTGGTCATAGGGGTTCATAATATTGGTTACACCATCTCTGACGAGGTTGTTGGTAACCGGATCGATCTTCATTTCAGCGGTATCCGGTACCTGTTTAACACATACAACGATGTTCATTACAAAGCGACCTCCTAAAAATCATATAGTTCAAAACCACACAGCCCCATTGTAACACGTGTGTTCCCGGTATGCAAGGGATTGCAGGAACTTGTCAGACTAGCCTTTCAAATTTTGTAAACTCCTGTATACAATCTGTATAGTATGATTTTCTCCATTTTCCTCTTTAATTCTAAATTGACGAATAATTCCACGCAAGTTCTGTAACGGAAATTTCTACAGAATTGTGGGACAAATAATTGGGGATTTTCTGTGAATATAAGGGATTGCTTATGAAAAAGAGGGTGTTGCCCAGGCAACACCCTACAATTCCATACTCCCCTTCCCCAGCACCCGTTCTATGGCCTCGGAGAACCCAGGGGCATCCAGTTCCACCCAGAACCTGGGATTGGTACGGATGACCTTTTTAGTGTCTGCCACGTGGAGGTACACCGGGTTCTTTCCATGGAAGGCGGCGAAGATCCCTCCCAGCTGCTGCTGAACAGCCTGGGTGTTCTTCCCTGGGCCGATATGGAGATGGACTTCTTTGGCCGCCTCCTGGAGGGGCTCCACTTTGTTGGCAAAGATCCGGGCCTGTTCCTCGTCCAGCTTCAAGACCCCCTGGATCATGACGATCCGGTCCTTGTCGATGTTGGCCCGGCTGACGGCGTAAGCCCGGGGAAAGGCGATCACGTCCAGGCTGCCGGTCAGATCTTCCAGCACAAAGGAGGCCATCCGGTCCCCGTTCCTGGTGGACCGGAGCCGGAGATCGGTGATGATGCCCCCTACGGCGATCCGTTCCCCGTCCTTGTAATTTTCCTCGCTGCACCGGATGAGCGGCGTCAGCCGCCGGAGGGCATTCCGGTAGGCATCCAGAGGGTGCCCGGTCACATAGAACCCGATCAGTTCCCGTTCCAACCGGAGGATCTCCTCTTTGGGGATTTCCGGCAGGTTGGGGATGGGGATGGTGTTGGCACTGGCAATGTCTTCCTCCCCGAAAAGCCCCAGCTGGCCGGTGATCCGGTCCCGCTGTTCACTGGCCGCCGCTTCCAGGGCCGGGTCCATAATGGCCAGCAGCTGACTCCGGCGCAGGCCGAATCCGTTCATGGAACCGCTTTTGATCAAGGCTTCCACCACCCGCTTGTTCACCTTGGACAGGTCAACCCGGCGGGTAAAATCGAAGAAGTCCTTGAAGGGTCCCCGTTTCGCCCGTTCCTCCAGGATCACGGACACGGCCGCATCCCCTACGCTTTTGATGGCCCCCAGGCCGAACCGGATGGTATGGCCGTCCACGGAGAACCCGGCTTCACTGGTGTTGATGTCCGGAGGCAGCACCTGGATGCCCATATCCCGGCACACTCCGATGTACCAGCTGACCTTGTCCGCCACGGTGATGATGCTGTTCAGGAAGGCGGCCATGTATTCCACCGGGTAGTTGGCCTTCAGCCAGGCGGTCTCATAGGCCACCAGGGCATAGGCGGCGGAATGGGATTTGTTGAACCCGTAGCCGGCGAAGTGCTGCAGAAGGGCGAAGATCTTATCGCCCAGTTCCCGGCTGATGCCGTGGAGCTTCTGGGCTCCCTCCAGGAATTTTTCCTTCATGGAATCCAGGAGCTTGGCCTTCTTTTTCCCCATGGCCCGGCGGAGAATGTCTGCTTCCCCCAGGGTGAAGCCCCCCAGGGTGGATACGATCTGCATCACCTGTTCCTGGTACAGGATGACCCCGTAGGTATCCGCCACAATGGGCTCCATAAGCGGATGGAGCACCTGGGCGGTGCGTCTGCCGTGCCGGCCGGCAATGAAGTCTTCAGCCATGCCGCTGCCCAAGGGACCGGGCCGGTACAGGGCCACCAGGGGGATCAGGTCTTCGAAGCCTTCCGGGGCCAGCTGTTTCATGAGCCGGGTCATGCCGTCGCTTTCCATCTGGAACACCGCCGCTGTATCCCCGATACAGAGCATTTTGCAGGTTTTGGGATCGTGGAGGTCGATGTGCCGTATATCCACCTCCACCCCCTGGTTCCGTTTGATCATCTTCAGGGCGTCGTCGATGACGGTCAGGGTCCGGAGACCCAGAAGATCCATCTTCAGCAGCCCCAGGCTTTCAGACCGGTCCTTGTCGTACTGGGTGCAGATGTATTCATGCTCATCGTCGCTGCTGGAAGTGATCTGGAGGGGCACATAGTCCGTCAGTTCCCCCGGGGTGATCACCACTCCTGCCGCATGGGTGGAGGTGTGCCGGGGCATCCCTTCCACTTTCTGGGCAAAATCCAGCAGCTGGGCGATGTTGGGATCCTGGTCCCGGAGTTCCCGGAGCTCCCGGCTCCCTTCCAAGGCCCCTTTCAGGGTGGTGCCCGGGGTGTTGGGGATCAGTTTGTTCACTTGGTTCACCACGTTGAGAGGAATGTCCATGGCCCGGCCCACGTCCTTGATGGCGGCTTTGGCGGCCAGGGTCCCGAAGGTGATGATCTGGGCCACGTGGCTTTCCCCGTATTTCCGGGCCAGGTAGTCCACCACCAGGTGGCGCTTCACGTAGCAGATATCCGTATCGATATCGGGCATGCTCACCCGTTCCGGGTTCAGGAACCTTTCAAAGATCAGGTTGTACTTCAGCGGGTCGATGCTGGTGATGCCGGTAAGGTAGGCCACGATACTGCCGGCGGCGCTGCCTCTGCCGGGGCCCACCGGGATGTCGTGGCGGCGGCTGTAGTTGATGAAGTCCCACACAATGAGGAAGTAACCGGAATAGCCCATCTGTTTGATGATTCCCAGTTCGTATTCCATCCGTTTCCGGGCGGTGCCGTCGTCATCCGGGTACCGGGAGGGAAAGCCCTCTTCGCACAGTTTCCGCAGGTAGCCGTCCATGGTCTCCCCGGGAGGCAGAGGGAATTCCGGCAGGAGCAGATGGCCGAATTCCAGCTTCACATTGCACCGCCGGGCGATTTCCAGGGTGTTGTCCAGGGCTTCCTGGTCTTCCGGGAACAGGGCTTCCATCTCTTCCCGGCTCTTCAGGTAGTAGGAATCGTTGTTGAACCGCATCCGCTGAGGATCCAGGTACCGGGCGTTGGTCTGGATACACAGGAGGATGTCCTGGCCGGCGGCGTCTTCCTTGTGGATATAGTGAAGGTCGTTGGTGGCCACCAGCCGGATGTTGTGCTTTTTGGCCAGACGGTGGAGTTCCTGGCGGACGGTGGCCTCTTCCGGAAGCCCGTGGTTCTGGATCTCCAGGAAATAGTTGTCCCGGCCGAAAATGTCCAGGTATTCCAGCATGGTCTTTTCGGCGGTTTCCAGTTCTCCCCGGAGGATGTGACGGGGCACTTCCCCGGCGATGCAGGCGGACAGGCAGATGAGCCCCTCGCTGTACTGGCGGAGCACCTCTTTATCAATCCGGGGCTTGTAGTAGAACCCTTCCACTTCCCCAATAGACACCAGCTTCATCAGGTTCTGGTAGCCGGTCTGGTTTTCCGCCAGAAGGATCAGATGGTACAGTTTGCTCCGGGTTTCCAGGCTTTTGTCCAGATGGGACCCGGAAGTGATATACACTTCGCAGCCGATGATGGGTTTGATCCCGGCTTTCTCACATTCCTGATAGAATTCAATGACCCCGTACATGACCCCATGGTCCGTAATGGCCAGGGCCGGCATCCCCAGCTCCCTGGCATACTGGACCAGTTCCGGGATCCGGCAGGACCCATCCAGGAGGCTGTATTGGGTATGGGTATGCAAATGGACGAATTGGTTCATGGGTGCTCCTTTAAAAAAGGGGGCTGCGCTGCAGCCCCCGTCAATGGTCAATTGTCAATGACTTATCCTCTGATGGTATTCACTTCTCCCGGCAGATACATGGTCACTTCCGGGGAGACTTCGGTTTCTGTGGCTCCGATGGTGTAGGCTACGCCGGCCAGGTAGTCCTGAGCCCGGATCTTGTCCGGTTCCTGCAGGTCGTTGAGACACATAAGGAGGCCCTTGCCTTCCAGGATCAGCTTGCCGTAGGCAACAATTTCTTCCAGGCTGGCCGGTGTCCGCAGACACAGATCCAGGTTGGGCGTGTCCAGGAGCGTCAGTCCGGGATTCTCACTTTCCCCTGCCGGAGTTCTGGATGCAGAAGATCTGGACGATTTGAAACTGGCAAACATGAGCACATCCCTCCCTTCTTTGTATTTCTTTATTTTACACCAAAATGGAAGAGAAAGCAAAAAAGAGGGGCTGCTGCAAATGCAGCAGTCCCTCTTATTCTTATGCCCGTGCGTTCCGTGCTCTTTGACGGGAACGTTCCTGACGGGACAGGATCTTCTTTCTCATGCGGATGCTCTTGGGGGTGACTTCAACGGTTTCGTCGTCGTTGATGTGTTCCAGGGCCCCTTCCAGAGAGAAGGTCTGGGGCGGAACCAGACGGACAGCGTCGTCGCTCCCGGCGGCACGCATGTTGGATACGTGTTTCTTCTTGCAGGGGTTCACGTCCATATCGTCTTCCCGGCTGTTTTCGCCGACGATTTCCCCTTCGTACACTTCTTCACCAGGGTTCACGTACATGGTGCCTCTGGCCTGGCATTTGTCAATGCCGTAGGCCGTGGTGGTACCGGCTTCGAAAGCCACCAGGCTGCCCCGGGTACGGCCCGGGATATCGCCCTTGTAGGCACCCCAGCCGGCGAACACGTGGTTCATGATCCCGTTGCCTTTGGTGTCGGTGAGGAACTGGTTCCGGAAACCGATCAGGCCCCGGGCAGGGATGATGAAGTCCATCCGCAGGTAGCCGGCCACTTCGGTCATGTTCTGGAGTTCAGCCTTCCGGATCCCCAGCCCTTCCATCACAGGGCCCATGAAATCCTGGGGCACTTCGATGGTCAGTGCTTCCATGGGTTCCAGCAGCTTGCCGTTTTCATCCCGGTGCATGATTACGGTGGGTTTCCCTACCTGGAGTTCGAACCCTTCCCGGCGCATGGCTTCGATGAGCACGGACAGATGCAGTTCCCCACGGCCGGACACCTTGAAGGTATCGGCGCTGTCGGTGTCTTCCACTTTCATGGAAACGTTGGTTTCCACTTCTTTGTACAGACGGTCACGGAGATGGCGGCTGGTGATGAAGTCCCCTTCCTGGCCGGCAAAGGGGCTGTCGTTGACGGAGAAGGTCATGGACAGGGTGGGTTCGTCCACCTTGATCCCCTGGAGCTGTTCCGGGTTGTCCACATCGGCAATGGTGTCGCCGATTTCAGCAGTGCTCAGGCCGATCAGGGCAATGATGTCCCCGGCTTTGGCTTCAGGCACTTCCACCCGTTTCAGACCTTCGTAGGTGTACAGACGGCCAATCTTCTGGGTGGTGCGCTTGTCATCATGCATCAGGCACACGTTCTGGCCGTTCTTGATGGTGCCACGGACCACACGGCCCACCACGATCCGGCCCACATAGTCATCGTGGTCCAGGGTGTTGACCAGCATCTGAAGCGGAGCATCCACATCCACGTCAGGAGCGGGGATGCTTTTGATGATGGTGCGGAACAGAGGTTCCAGGTTGTCGCTTTCGTCATCCATGGACAGCTTGGCAATGCCCTTCTTGGCGGAGGCATAGACCACCGGGAAATCCAGCTGGTCGTCGTTGGCGTTCAGTTCGATGAACAGGTCCAGGACTTCGTCCACCACTTCTTCCACCCGCTGATCCGGACGGTCGATTTTGTTGATGACCACCACCGGTTTCAGATGATGTTCCAGGGCTTTCCGCAGTACGTATTTGGTCTGGGGCATGGGGCCTTCATAAGCGTCTACCAGCAGCAGTACGCCGTCCACCATGTTCAGCACCCGTTCCACTTCACCGCCGAAGTCAGCATGGCCCGGAGTGTCCAGGATGTTGATCTTGCAGCCATCGTGCATAACGGAAGTATTCTTGGCCAGGATGGTGATCCCACGTTCTCTTTCCTGATCGTTGGAGTCCATGACCCGTTCCTGCACCTGCTGGTTGGCCCGGAATACACCGCTCTGCTTCAGCATGGCATCCACCAGGGTAGTCTTACCGTGGTCGACGTGAGCGATGATGGCAATGTTACGCAAATCATTTCTAATCATAAAAGCCCAATCCCCTCTTATTTCCAGATAAATCAAGAGGATGCTTGTCTGGAAGCATCCTCAAAGTAAACTGCATCATTTCGACTTTCCTATTATATTCTTTTCCCCTCTGGATGTCAAATACTGTCACAATGTTTTCATCACATCGTCAATGTATTTGCGGATTTTGTCCATCTTGGCCCGGATATCGGGGATCCGGCGGGGATCGTGGGTGATGAGCTGTTCCAGACGGCCCTTGTACACCAGATAATCCTTTTCGAAGTTCCGCAGGTAATCCCGCATGTTCTGGATGGCCGGTTCGCTGGTGATCACCTTGGTTTCCTCGATCCGCCAGTCGGTGCCGTCGATGATGGCGGAATCACCGAAGTTGGGGATGTAGGTGGCGCAGCCCAGTTCCGTATTCAGCAGGTGGGCAAAGGAGCTGGCGGCATCGTATTCCCCGTGGACCACGAAGAAGGCCTTGGGCTTTTCCTCCATACCCTTGTACAGGGCCAGCATCTGGTTCCGGTCCGCATGGGCGGAAAAACCACTCAGGTTATAGATCTTGGCCCCCACCACAATGTCTTCGCCCATGATCTTCACCTTTTTGGCCCCGTCGATGAGCCGCCGGCCCAGGCTGCCTTCCGCCTGATACCCGGCAAAGATCACGGAAGAATCCTTCCGCCACAGGTTGTGTTTCAGATGGTGGAGCACACGGCCTGCATCGGCCATGCCGCTGGCGGAGATGATGATCATGGGGCTGGGCATGTCGTTGATGGCCTTGGATTCCGCCGCCGTCTCCGTGTACTTCACATTGGGCATGTCGATGAGTTTCCCCTTCTGCTGCCGGAAAATGGTCCGGGCTTCCTCATCATATTCTTCCGGGTTGAACTGCATCACCTGGGTGGCCTTGATGGCCATGGGGCTGTCCACCATAATGGGGACCACCGGCAGCTGGCCGCTGTGCATGAGTTTTTGGAAGTAGTAGAGCATCACCTGGGTACGGCCTACGGCAAAGGCGGGGATGATCACGTTGCCTCCCCGGCTCAGGGCTTCCTTCATCACGTCGCACAGTTCCTTTTCCCGGTCGATCTGTTCATGGAGCCGGTTCCCGTAGGTGGATTCGGTAATGATGAAATCGGCGCCGGAAATCTGATGAGGATCGTCCAGGATGGGCACATTGGGCTGGCCCACGTCCCCGGTGAAGATCAGCTTGGTCTTCTTCCCGTTTTCTTCGATCATCAGGTTCACCAGGGCACTGCCCAGGATATGGCCGGCCACCCGGAACCGGAAGGTGATCCCCGGATACAGTTCCACGTCTTCATCGTAATCGTGGGTGATGAAATGCTTCAGGGTCAGGTAGGCGTCGTCGGCGGTATACAGGGGTTCCACCACGGATTTCCCGGCCCGGAGACCTTTCCGGGTGGCGATTTCCGCATCGGATTCCTGGATGTGTCCGCAGTCAGGGAGCAGGATCTGGCACAGTTCTTCGGTAACCGGGGTGCAGTGGATGAACCCCTTGAACCCTTCCTTGATCAGTTTGGGCAGAAGGCCGCTGTGGTCGATATGGGCATGGCTGAGGATCACCGCGTCGATTTCTCCCGGGTTGAAGGAGAAGGGTTTCCGGTTCAGTTCCCGGATCAGCTTGGGTCCCTGGAACATGCCGCAGTCCAGCAGGATCTTCTTTCCGTTCACTTCCAGCAGGTGACAGGACCCGGTGACAATTTTGTCCGCTCCCAGGAAGGTGATTTTCATGAGGCGTCCCTCCTTTAGAAAAGTTTCCAAATTAATCCATCAGTTAAACTACCTATAGTATAACACGATGTGGTACAATAGTTCCATGGATTTACCAGAAAGGGTGTACATTATGAAAAAATCTCTGTTCTTTCCTTTATTATTTGTTTCTCTGCTGTCGGTTCCTTCCCTGCTTTTTGCCCAGGAAGAGAAAAAGGATTCGCCGAAAGCAGCAGTTACTGTTGCAAATGATACAAAGCAGCCTGCACCCTCTGGAAAAAAGACAGAGGAAGCCCTGCCCACCCCTCCTACGGAAGAAGCTGCGGCCTGGACCCTGGTGGGCAGCAACAGCAGCTATGATGTGTACTATGATTCCCGGAGTATCCAGTACGACGAAAAGACCGGGATCCTGACCATCTGGAACAAATGGGTGCGAAAAGGAGCCATGGGCACCGCCACCCGGACCATCCTGCTCCAGAGTAAATACGACGTACGGCTGCGGGTGGTATCCGATCTGGTCCAGTACACCTACAACGGGCTGGGGAATGAAACGGGAAAGCAAAAAGTGGAAGACCAGTCCTGGTATCCATTGAGCCCCAATACGTTGGGGATGGAGCTGTGTGAAGCGCTGAAAGGGTATTTGCTGAATAATTGAAAGAAGGGGCTGTTGCAAACGCAACAGCCCCTTCTTTCTGTCAGCGAACCGCTGACAAAAAAATTCCGCATCCATCAGATGCGGAATTTTTCTAACCGGCAGCTCCCTATCCTCCCGGACCGTTTCCAGTCGAGTACTTTCGGCGTATAAGGGCTTAACTGCTGT
>NZ_JBQKCS010000006.1:0-235740 GCF_052122235.1 Acidaminococcus sp. HCP3S3_H5 | reverse complement strand
GACCTGGACGGTTACGGGCCAAGCATGGCCGGGACGCCCGCTTTTGAACGGTGGGATCTGTGGAAGCTGAAAGACTATGACGGAGTATGGCGCAGCGGCGGGGCGGTGCTCAGGGGCAAAGGACTGTATTATCAGTGGGTGAAGCGGAAAAAGCCGTGAGTCTTTTTCCGGTCCGCGGGCAGCGGCTGTTGTCACGTCTCAGTAGGAGGCCAGATGCTGGCGCATCTGCAGGTTCATCATTTGTCGTTCATCGTGAATTGTTATGGAAGGAACCCGTGCCCAGGTTCCTTTGAAAGAAAACGCAGCTAACGCTGCTAACCCACCACCAGCCTGTCGGCTGGTCCCCCGCCCTTGTAAAGGGCGGATAGTGGGTACGCGGGCTTACGCCCTGGCACCCACGTAAAGCAATGGACCATCAGGCCGCACACCTATATCAAGCAATGGGGCAAAGCCCCAAGCGTATATCCGCCCTTTACAAGGGCGGGGGACCGTTGCGCTTGCGCAATGGTGGTGGGTTAGCAGCCCCCAAGGGCTGCGTTTCCCTTCAAAAGCATCTGCCCCCGGCAGATGGTCTCCTTCTGCGTGGGACAGAAGCGGCCCTGCCCCTTTTCGCCCCCGCCCCCTTACACCCTGTGATGCAACCCAATCCTTACAATCCAAAGGAGGAATGAAAATGGCAATCCAAAAGAACCTCACCGCAGTGACCCTGCAGCTGGAAATCAGCAACGGGGTGGACAAAAATGACCAGCCCAAATTCAAGAACATCAGCTACGAAAAGCTGTCCACCGATGCCACCCCTGAAAAACTGGCGGAAGTGGGCAAGGAATTCGGCGGGCTGATGGCAGAAGCTCCCAAGGGGATGTACATCGTGGAACGGCATACCCTGGAAGAAGTGGCGTAAAGGAGGTAGTGCACAATGGCAGATTCCAGAAAACTGGACCTGATTTTCAAGGACAGCGAAAAAGCGACCAAAAACATCCGCATCGTGAACCCCCGCTCTGACGTAGACCGGGAAATGGTGCTGCCGGTGATGAACAAAGTGGTGGAAAGCAAAGTCTTCCTCACCAAGAACGGCATTCCTGTGGAAACCATCCAGGGGGCCAAAGTGACCGACGTCAAGGATCTGCTCTCTGACGGAACTGACGAAGTCACCGAGGGCTAACCCATGGAGGATCTGTCCCTGCTGGCCGGCCAGGCTGCCCAGTACGGATTCCCCATGGTCATTTCCTGGTACCTGCTGGTACGCATGGAAGAGAAACTGGAGAACCTGACCCAGAGCATCGAACGGCTGCGCATGGCAGTGAAAATGGAATAGAGAAAAAGCGTGCTGCGGAAAATGCAGCACGCTTTTTTTGTCAGCGGTCAGCGGCCGTTGGAAACCAGATGCTGCCGCATCTGGTTTTGAATATATGGCCCCCTGGGCGGCCGGGACGGGCTCCCCTGCGGGGAGCCCCTACACCGTTGAATTCGGAGGACCAACGTAAAATCACAGAAACAAAGTTATCGAAGATTCCGTTTCTGTGACCATCGGCTTGAACATATGACAGCAACGGCGTAGGGGCGGGCCCCAGGCCCGCCCATCCCGGCCTCCGTTTTTTATACGTTCCCAGGAACCCGCCCGGCGGGTTCCCTCCTTCTGCTAGAGACTAGAGACCAGTGACTGTCAGCTCATGACCATCGGCCTCCGGCAGAAAGACCGTCAACCTCCGGCTGGACGGCAAAAGCATCCGTCTTGATGTATATGTGGAAGACGAAGAAGGCCGCGTGTACGACATCGAGATGCAGTGCACCAACTCCCCCAGAAATGATCTGGCCAAACGCAGCCGTTTCTACCAGAGTCTGATTGATGGGGAACTGCTGGATAAAGGCAAACCCTATGAAGAACTGAACCCGTCCCACGTAATCTTTATCTGCACGTTCGACCCGTTCCATCGGAATCTGCCAATTTACACATTTACCCATTGCTGTCAGGAAGATAACAGGGTAAAATTAAAAGATGAGGAAACCAGGATGTTCCTGAACAGTAAAGGCAGCGAAAATGCGGTTGATCCTGAGATTGCCGCTTTTCTCCGGTACGTGGATGGAAAAGCGGCAAAAGGGAAATTCGTGGAAAGCCTGGATCAGGAAGTCCATCTGGTAAAGAGTATGGATAAAGTGAGGCGAGAATATATGATTATTTTAAGTGGTGGATTCAAAAGACGCCAGAAAGAAAAAGACATACGGCAAGGTATGCGGCAAGGTATGCTACAAGGTATGCAGAAAGGCATACAGAAAGGCATACAAGAAGGCCGCCAGGAAGAACGGGAAGCCAACATTGTTGCCATGCTGAAAGAAAAGATCCCCATGGAGACCATTTCCCGGATCACCCATTACTCTCTGGACCAGATCCAGAAACTGGGAAAATTGCATGGATTGCTGTAGGTTAGAAAACGCTCAGGGCGTTTTCCTTCCCAATGATAAGGCCGCCGGACAATCCGGCGGCCTTTTGGTTCATCGTTGGTCGTTCGTCGTGAGTCGTTTCGGATGCCAGATGCTCACACATCTGCCTTTGAACATAAAAAAACGCAGGCCGGGATGGGCTTCCCTGCGGGCAGCCCCTACCACGTTGGGATCAGAGATGCAACGGAAATTCACAGAAACGAAGTTATCGAAGATTCCGTTTCTGTGACCATCGGCTTGAACATATGACAGCAACGGCGTAGGGGCGCGCCACAGGCACGCCCGTCCCGGCCTCCGTTTTTTATACGTTCCCAGGAACCCGCCCGGTGGGTTCCCTCCTGCCGCTAGAGACTAGAGACTAGTGACTGTCAGCTCATGATTATCTGCCCCCAGCAGATGGTCTCCTTCTGCGTGAGACAGAAAAGCAGCGGGCCGTTTCTGACTTCTCTTTCACTCCGCCCTGCCATCCCGAATAAATACATACCGGTCATCCCGGGACAGTTCCGGGCTCCAGACATAGCCGCTCCAGCAGAACCCTTTCATGTCTTCCGGCTTTGCCGCTCCTTTGCCTGCCAGATACCGGACCATTTCTCCCCGGGCCATTTTCACATAGGCCCCTTTCTGGACCACCTTGTCTCCTGCCCATTCTCCAAAGATTACCTGGATGAGCCGGTCTCCCGGCTGCAAATAAGCTTCGACTGCCCGGCTGTATTCTTTGGATGCCAGATTGATGATTACCCCGTCCTCATCCCGGCAGGCCCGGTACAGCCGGTCTCCCCAGAACTCATACAGGTTCCGGGACCCTTCCGGTGCCCCCTTGGCCTGCATTTCCAACCGGTAGGGGACCACCCCGTCAAAGGGCCGCAGCACTCCATAAAATCCTGAAAGGATCCGGACCCGTTCCCCCACCCAGTCCATCTGTCCGTCTTCGAACACAGCAGGCGCCATGTACTGGTACTGGATCCCTTCATAGGCCAGGATCGCCGGCGTAACCTCCCGGTCCAAATCCATCTGACGGAGCCGAGCATAATTTTCTTCTGCCAGGGCCGGACTGCAGGCCCACAGTTTCTGAAGCGCCTCAAAAGACAGGCCCCGGAGCCAGGTCAGCAGTTTTCGGGTTTTCTTCAAAAAAGAAGGCGGGGTGCAGGAGCACCCCGATTCCAGATCCACCTGCATTTTCTTGGCCGGGGAAATGATGATCCTCATTCCAGCGCCTCCAGCATCTGGGCGGGATTTTCTGCCGGTTTCACTTTTCCCATAGCTTTAACGATGATTCCCTGTTCATCGATCAGATAGGTGCTGCGCACCACGCCCATGGATACCTTTCCGTACAATTTCTTTTCCTTCCAGACGTCATAGGCCTGGAGCACGGTCTTTTCCGTATCAGAAAGCAGGGTAAAAGGCAGACCGTATTTGTCCTGGAATTTTTTGTGGGAAGCCACCGAATCCTTGCTGACCCCCAGTACCACAGCCCCCTTCTCCCGGAACTGAGGATACAGTTCTCCAAAGGCACAGGCCTGTTTGGTACAGCCGGGGGTATTATCCCGGGGATAAAAATACAGGACCACTTTCCGTCCCCGATAGTCGGACAAAGAATGCATGTCCCCATTTTGATCCGGAAGCGTAAAATCCGGTGCCGCCGTTCCAATTTCCAGCATGGCAAACCCCTCCTTGAAAACACTCAGTTTATTTGGAAGATATTATAACATAGAATGGATTGGAAAAGGCCGCCGGAAAATCCGGCGGCCTTTTGGTGCATCGTTGGTCGTTCGTCGTTGTGGATGGCAAATGCCGGGCATTTGCCGTTGAACGTATAGCCCTCTGGGCGGCCGGGACGGGCTCCCCTGCGGGGAGCCCCTACCACGTTGGAATCAGAGATGCAACGGAAATTCACAGAAACGAAGTTATCGAAGATTCCGTTTCTGTGACTGTTGTATCCAACATCCGACCCCAACGGCGTAGGGGCGCGCCAAAGGCACGCCCGTCCCGGCCTCCGTTTTTTATACGTTCCCAGGAACCCGCCCGGCGGGTTCCCTCCTTCTTTCTATCTCCCCCAATACCTTTTATACCACATTGCTGCCTGTTTCCATGACTGGGGAACACCCCTGCCTTCTTCGTACAGTCTGGCAATGGCATTGCAGGCGCTGGGACTGCCTCGTAACCAGGCTTTCCGATACCAGACCAGGGCCTGGGCAGGGTCTGCCTGGCCCAGGTATCCACTTTCCCAAAAGTATCCCATGATTTCACAAGCTCCGGGATGGCCCTGTCGGGCGGCTTTCTCATACCAGATTCCGGCCTGTTCCAGGTCATGGCAGCGCAGCCGGTATTCCTGGGCCAGGCGCACCTGGGCTTCTGCATGGCCCTTTGCAGCGGCTTTCTGATACCATGCCAGCCGTTTCTCCCGCCAGCTTTCATTTTTCTCTTCACTCACCAGCCGGAGAAAGGAACCCATGGCCAGCTGGGCCGCTGCAAAGCCCTGGGCAGCGGACTTCCCGAACCAAATCAGAGCTTCTTCATAGGATGGATCCACGCCTTCTCCATAGGCGTACATGATTCCCAGATAATACTGTGCCAGGAAGTCTCCTTCTGCTGCCCGGGCCCGGATTTTTTCTCTCTGCCGGACGAACACCCGGACGGATTCGCCCAGGCCGGGCAGGTCTTTCAATGCGCCAAAGGCCGGAGCCACCGGATCCCCGGCCCGGGAAGCCGCAGAAGCGTAAGACCGGGCCAGTCCCTCATCCAGAAAGAAGGTTCCATATCCTCCATCCAGGTACAGAGCCAGAAGAAAAAGAGCCCGGCCGCAGCCATCCCAGGCTTTCGCCTGGATTTGAGGATAAGCCTCCCCAGCTGGAAGATTCAAAAACAGTTGATCCAGTTCACAAGTTTCTTTCCCCAGCTGTTCCTTTGCATCTGCCCGCATTACTTTTTCCCCTGCTTTGCTCTCCATAGTCTGAACCTCCTGCGATGCCCAGCCCTCTGTCGGCCTACTGCTCTTCACTTAAAATCCCGTACGCTTTGCGGTATTTTTCCACCCGTTTCCGGTCCTTTTCCGTCACTTCCGGCAGCCGGGTCAGGTCCATATTGTTCCGCAGGTCCGCCTTTTTCACGGCAATGGCGTAGGGATTCCCGCTTTCTTTGATCTGCCGCACATAGTCCAGATAGGGCACCTTCTTGTCATGGGTCAGCAGGGCCACCGCATCTGCCACGGTTTTCCCAAACAGCTGTTCCAGGGTTCCCCGGTCCATGGCCGTATCTTCCAGGGTATCATGGAGCATCCCCACCAGGGCATATTCTTCTCCCAGGGGAAGCACCTGATCCGATACGAACTTCACATGATAAATGTAGTCTTTCCCGGCCCGGTCCTTTTGTCCGGCGTGGAATTTCTTTGCCACTTCATAGGCCAATACCAGTTTATCCATTTTCACCACTCCTTATTTACATTTGGATTTCCCATTCTCTCCAGGAACCGTACATCCCAGTCTTCATATTTTTCCATCAGCTCATGGACATGCTGGGCCATGATGATGGCAGGCACTCCGGTATTCACCGTGTACATGAATCGGAACCCCTGAAAGTGGAAGGGTTCCCCCAGGAGGCTGCTGTAAAACCGATCCAGCACCTGGGGTGTCAGTGGTCCCAGGGCTTTGCCCTTGTCTCCCTTTTGGGAAAATTCCCAGGCCTGGCCGTTTTCGTCGGCAAAAAGGGTTCCTTTCTGCCCAAACCGCCGGCTCATGGCAGGGCCCAGCCGTTCCAACACCGGCCGGTACAGTGCATTCATATGGACCAGTACCTGACAGCAGGGCTCCCGTCCGCCCCAGACCCATTCACAGCGAAAATCCACCAGACGCAGCCACCGCTTCAGGGCTTCCAGATTTTCGGGATCCACCCCCAGGAATACCCCACAGTGCCGCGTTCCGAACTGATCCAGCAATTGGCTCTCCATACTCCATTCCTCCTATAGAAATCTCTCTTTGGATCCTTGGTTCTCTGCTTTCTCTCTTCTTATTATAAGACATCCAATGGGGAAAAAAGGGGACAGATATTTTTTAACAATCAAAGGAAAGTGACCCATCCATGAGACAGCCCACAGAACTGCACATGGAGGCCAAATGCCTGGCCATTTGGCCTTGCATGGAAAAACCGGCGGCCGGGACGGGTTCCCCTGGGTGCAGCCCCTACAACCTTGGTATCAATCGATCCAAAAAAAATCCCAGAAACGGAATTGTCGAAAATTCCGTTTCTGGGATCATTTCATCCGACCCTGACGCCGTAGGGGCAGGCCACAGGCCCGCTCTTCACTCTTCACTCTGCACTCTTACTTGTTCCCAAAATGCTCCACCAGCAGGGTGATGGTTGCGGCGGTGCGGGGCAGTACGTCTTCGTTGAAATCAAAATCGCTCTGATGGTGGCCGGCGGCTTCTTTGGTGCCGTAGAGCATGTAGACGGCCTGGCCGCCGTGTTCCTGGACCCGGCTCATGAAGTAGCAGCAGTCTTCACTGCCGCTGACTTTCTGTTCCTTTACCACATGCTGGTACAGATTCTGGGATTTCACCAAATCATAGATTTCTTCTCCCATCTCCTTGGAGGAGTTGGAGGAAGTGGCGCTGCCCCGGGGGGTGATCTTTACGTCCACATCATAGAGCATGGCAGCGGCCCGGCACATCCGTCTGGCTTCTTTGGCCATGAAGTCGTTGATTTCGGCAGTTTCTCCCCGGGTCTCGAATTTGATCAGACCGTTGGCGGGCACCACGTTCCGGCCGGTGCCGGCTTCCAGGACCCCTACGTTGATCCGGGAAGAACCACCGCTGTGGCGGCTGATGGTGTGGAGGGAAATGGCAGCCTGGGCAGCGGCCAAAAGGGCATTCTTCCCTTTTTCCGGTTCGGCGCCTGCGTGGCTGGGCACCCCGGTGAATTCCGCATCCAGTTTGTCGGTGGCCAGGAACCCTTTGGTCATGCACACCAGGGATCCGTCGTTGTAATCCCCCAGGCCGATGTGGCCGCTGAGGAAGTAGTCCACATCATCCACAATGCCGCTCTGGACCATGCTCTTGGCCCCTACCACCCCTTCTTCCCCGGGCTGGAAGCAGATCTTCAGGGTACCGGCCATTTTGTCCTTATGAGCAGCCACCAGCCGGGCTACGGCCAGGCCAATGGTGGCATGGCCGTCATGGCCGCAGGCGTGCATGAGCCCGGGGTGTTTGGACTGGAACCCCAGGGCGCTGGGCCGGTGGCTGGGTGCCGGGTCCTCGGCCACGAACAGGGAGTCGATGTCGAACCGGAGAGCTACGGTTTTACCAGGTTTGGCAAAGTGCATGATCCCCACGCAGCCGGTCATGCCCCCTTTCATCCGGTCCACCAGCACCGGATTGGCCCCTTCCTTGATGGCCCGCTGGGCGCATTTTTTCAGGGTATCTTCGTCGGGCACCAGCATCCGGGCACTGTCGTCCAGCACGTCGGCGCCCATTTTCACTTCATATCCCAGTTTTTCCAGTTCTGTGGCGATGATGGACGTAGTGCGGAATTCAGTCCAGGCGGTTTCCGGATGGGCATGGAGATCCCGTCTCTGCTGGATCATTTCGTCTTTCATTGCCAAAGCTTCCTCATAATAGGTCATGGTTTTATCCTCCCTGAATATATTTGAACAGTCTCTAGCTCTCTTCACTCTTCACTCTGCCCTCTTCACTGCCACTTCGAAGGTCCTGTGCCAGGGCAGGCTGTACCGGTACTGTTCCGGCCGCTTGCCCAGGAGGGGCACTCCTTCTTTCAGCATTTTTTCGGTGACCAGGGTTTCCGCCTGGGCGGTCTGGGCATCGGTGAGCTTTCCGTCCGTCCACTGTCGGGGCCAGATCAGTTCCTGGCGCACCTGCTGCCGGACTTTGCTCTGGTAGAGCCAGTCGTCCAGGTACCGGACGGTCAAAAGGTCCTGCCGGTCCCGGTCGCTCAGATACGGCCGGAGCATCCCCTGGCCCAGGGCGTATCCCAGGCTGTTGCTGGCAGTGTTCCACCCGGCGTAGGACCCCAGCCGGTACCCCAGAGGCTCCTGCCCCGGTTCCCCGGTCAGCAGGCCCTTTACCAGGGCGGTGCTGCCTCCGTTTCCAAAGGCCACGTCGGCGATCCCCACATTCCGTCCCTGCCGGACGTACTTTTGGGCAGTGGCCAGGAACTGCTGGCCCTGTTCATCCAGATCCGGTCCGTTGGCGGCAGAATCCGCACCCAGGGTCACCCCGTCCCCCGGGGTATAGAGCCCCAGCACCAGGTCCGCCCGCTTGTCCGTCCGGGCCGGGTATCCTCCTGCAGCCAGCACATGCTGCCGGTAACTGGTGCCCATGGGGCTGTCCTCGTAACTGGCCACAGTGGCGGCTCCGGTGCCCCCATTGTACCAGCCGTATACCAGAGGGGTCTCTCCCCGTGCCTTGTTCAGGGCCCGGTTCAGCAGCACCATCCCCAGTTCGTCCGCTCCGGAAAAACTCCGGAACTTGTACCGGAAGGCCGGGTCGGCGAAACTTTCCAGATCCGCCGCATCTTTGTGGGCTTCGGAATAGGGGGCGGAATCGTCCCGTCCGATGAGGAAATAGTCCATTTTCCCTGCTTCCAGGCCCCGGGTAAGCCCTTTCAGCACAAACAGGTTCTTCCCCCGGCGTTCCAGTACATCCCGGCGGATATCCAGGGGCAGAGCCTGTTCCACCTGGTTCAGTTCGTTTTTCTCCTTCCGGGTGAGGATCCCCAGCCGCTTTTTGTCCCGGAGCTGTCCCCACCGGAAAATCTGAGGTCCGTACTGGGCATAATAGGCCGGTTCCGCCGGAGCGCTGCTCCACTTGGGGGAGCGCATCACCGTGGCAAAGCCGTAAAGGGGCACTCCCGGGTGCCGCTTTTTGAAGGCCAGCAGAGCATTGGCCCTTTGGGCCAGCACCGCCGGATCCAGTTCATGGGTCCGGGAAGGCACCAGGCCCCCGTAAATGAGACTGTCCGTGGATACCACCGCTCCTGCCGCTCCCCGGGCTTCCTGGTCCAGCCATTGGGCCAGCTTGTCCGGGTCCCCGTTCTGCCGGTCGCTGGCCAGGAACTTCTCCGGCGGGGTCACCACCTGGACCCCTGCCTTCCGGAAGCTGTCCACCGTATAGGCCAGGGACACGGGACGGTTGTCCAGGGGAATGAAAAGGATTTTCTCCGCTGCCGCCGGTGCACAAACACCCATCAGCAGCACAACAAAAGCACCAAAACGTTTACACCAGCCCAAGTCTGCACCTCTTTTTCTAATTCATCCATCTGGCCGCCAGATCCAGGATCTTGGCTATGGTCTGGAGCTGGCCCTGGTATTTGCTGATTTCCTGCTGGATGGCGGCATCTCCCTGGCCGTTCTGGGCAGCCTGGGCCAGCTGGTCCAGTTTGGCCAGGATCTCATCCTGGTGGTCCACCAGTGTCCTTACCACTTTGCCTACAAGGGGGCTGTTCAGGGCCTTCTGGAGGGCCTGACGCTGCTGTTCCAGGGTTTCCGGGCTGGTGGTTCCGGGTCCCTGGACCGCAGGAGGCAGAACGGTGCCCTGGCTGCCGGCACTTTTCCGCCGGGTGCCTCCCTGTGTCCCACTGCCCCCTGCTGGCTCATCACTGCCAGTGGCTTCCTGGACCTTGTCCCGGACTGCTTCATAGAGGGGAGCCAGGGGGGTGTCTTCCAGCCCCTGGGCCGCCTGGAGCACGGCTCCGGCCACTCCTGCCGCCTGTTTCGTCTGTTTGGTCCGGGGATTTTTCTGGAGGATCTTCCCGTAATACCCTTTCAGGTTGGTGATTTCCACCAGCTGCCAGTCCCCTTTTTCATTTTTCTGCATGTGGAGCACCAGGGTATCCGTGCCCACCGCCGGATTATCCAGCTGGACGTTCACCAGGGCATCCTGGGGATAGCTGGCCCCGGGCTGGATGTCCTTCACCTTCAGGGCATTCCAGTCCACTGGCAGCACCTTGTCCGGGTGGGTCTTCCGGTAGGAATCGGTCCAGTCCCCGGTCAGGACGGCATTGTGGATCAATTCCTCCAGGTGCCGGGTGATTTCGTCCTTTTCCCCTTCGGTATAACCGTCCTCCACGTCATTTTCCCCCTGGGCGGCCAGCAGGGCATCATACCCCTTGTCCACCACTTTCGTAAGGTCCGTATGGTCCTGGAAGGTAACGATATCGTGCTTGTTCACTGATTCCCGGATCAGTTTCACCGCATACTGGGGGGTGCGGATATAGTACAGGAAGTACCAGCCGGAAACGGCCCCGATCAGCACCGCCAGGGCCGCCCCCAGAGCGATTTTTTTCTTTTTCCGGCGCCGGGCCTGTGCCTGCTCCTGTTCTTTTTGCCGGGGATCCGGCGAAGGATTCCCGGCGGTCTGCTGTTTTGTCATGATTTATCGGTCCTTCAAATACAGCTCCTCGAACAACTTCTTCCCGGTTTCCGTCTTGTACAGCCGCTGATACAGGGCTTCATCCTGCTGCCGGTTATCTCCGTCTTCGTAGGGGTTCACCAGCATATCCGCTTCCGCCAGGATCTGGGCGTCCGGGCCGTCGATGCTGGCATAGGTATGATGATGGCCGATGAGCCACTTGATCCGTTCTGCGTCTTCTCCGGTGATGCCGGCGTCTGCCAGGATGGGCTGGGCAATGTCCGGGCCCAGTTCTTCCTGGATCTTCCCGGTGCAGTGGCCGTACCGGCGTTCTCCTTCGTGGATGCCGATATCATGGAGATAGGCGGCGGCTTCCAGCCGGAACAGGGTCCGGGGATCCAGCCCCTCCCCCAGCCCGATCAGCCGGGCAAAAGCATGGACTTTCAAAAGATGATGGATCCGCCGGGGATCCCCTGCATCATAGGCAATGGCAGCCCGGGCGATTTTTTCCAATGGTTCCATAAATGATCACGACCTTTCTGATAGGGATATTATAGGGGAAGAAGGGGGAAAAAGAAAGGGGCTGTTGCCCGTGCAACAGCCCTTTTGCTTTTTCAATTATTTATGTTCCCAGATATCCACACGGCGGTTGTCGGCTTTGCCGGCTTCGGTGGCGTTGCTGGACGCAGGGTTGTTTTCGCCCTTGTAGTTCAGCTGCATACGGGAAGCAGCCACACCGTTGTCGTTGGCGTATTTGGCCACGTTCAGCACACGGCGTTTGGACAGGTCTTCGTTGTAGGCGTTGGAAGCATCGGAGTCGGTGTTCCCTACCAGTTTGAAGGTGGAATCCGGATGAGCCTTGGCTACGGCTACAAAGTTGGCCAGTTTGGCAGCTTCGGAAGCCTTCGGGGTATCCACATCAGAATCGAAGTGGATGCTGTCCAGATAGTAGTCATTGTACACATGAGCCGGAGCAACCGGTTCAGCCACCGTCGGTGCCACCGGTTCTTCCACAGGTGCCGGAGCCGCTTTCTTGTGGCCGCCGAACCGATAGGACAGGCCTACCAGGAAGCCACGGTATTTGATGTTGTTGTCATCGTTCAGCTTGGTATCCACATACCGGTAGCCGGCATTCAGATCCCAGTTGTCAGCAAAGGTGTATGCCAGGCCGGCATCCCACTGGCTGGTCTTCTTGGTGCCCAGGGCGCCTTCTGCATAGAAAGCCAGGTTCTTGGCCAGGTCGTATTTGGTCCGTACACCGAACTGAGCCACGTTGTTGATCACGCTGTCAGCGCTGCCGGTGTGTGCCCCATGGTAGCTGCCGTCAAAGTCGTTGTTGATCCGGTTCCAGCCGCCGAACAGAGCCCAGTTCTTGCCCAGGCTGTATACCAGGTTCACTTCGTTCTGGTCCCCGTCGGTCTTGAAATCTCCGGCTTTGGTCTTCAGGCCCCGATAGTTGTATTCCAGAGCCCATTTATCGGAAATCCCATAACCCAGGCCACCGTCAAAGTTCCATTTGGTGCTGGATTCATTCCCGTCGAATTTGGCTTTGGGAGCCCAGGCCCCTGCGTTCAGCTGCCATTCTCCCTGATCCCAGCTGGTCTGGGGAGCTGCAAAACCCATGGAAGCAACGGAAGCCAGTACAGCCAGCGTCACTGCAAATGCTTTCTTCTGCATTGAAGATTCCTTCTTCCCGTTCAATTTTTTCCATATAAAAAGTACTGGACTGACCAGTCACTTTACAATTCATATTGTATACCTTTCTGGATGAAGAGATTATGAATGGTTTGTGACATAAACGTGAAAATGGGGCTGTTGCACAGGCAACAGCCCCTAGTCGGGAGTCAGGAGTCTGAAGTCGGAAGCCTCAGGACAGGATCCGTCTGGCTGGACGGATCCTTTTGATTCTGTAGAACCAGAATCGCAATCAATAGGAGAGATCATTTCGTCCAAAGGTCCTACATTACATATTCAAAAATTTGCTTGCAAATTTTACCTTCGGCTCCAGACTTCAGACTCCAGACTTGAGCCGCTATGCGGCTCTACAGCTAGGAGGTGTTGCACCTAACGTGCAACACCTCCTTTTCACATATCCTTCCCCGGCTTCAGGCCGCTTCCGTCGTTGTTCTGGAGGAGGCTGAAGCTTTCCACGGACTGTTTGAAGGCCCGGAGTTTCAGGTCGTAGTTGATGGTGTCGTCGGTCTGGTACCGGATCTGATACCCGTTGCCCTGGGCGTTCATCAGATAGGTGTTCACCACAAAGACCTTTTTCAGGTCCCCGCTGTCGGTGCATTCCGCCATGCTCCCGTTGAGGGTGCCCACGGAAATGGGTTCGTGGCGCAGTACCGTAATGTTGGGCGTATACCGGGTCACCTTCTGGATGAAGGCGCTCTCCGCTTCCTTCAGCCCTTCGGGGGTGGAATTCCCCAGTTCCGCAAAAGTGTCATCGGAAAATTCCCGGACCATCATCCCGTCGGTGTGGACGCTGCTCAGAGACCGTCCGAACAGCACATTGTCCGCCCGGAGGGTGTACATCCGCCAGCCGCTGGGGATTTCCATTTCATAGCCCATGCCGGGCACCGTGAGAAGGTTCACATCGGTGTACTTCACCCGGCTGAGCGTCAGGTCGGAACACAGGGACTGGAGGGCGGACCGGGCCGCCGCTTCCAGGTTTTCCGGCGCGCTTACGTTCACCACCAGCAGCACGTTCTTTTCCGGCTGGTAGGCCCGGCCGATCAGAAAGGGCCGGTGGGTCCGCAGCTTGTCTTCCGGCACCGCCACATAGGTATAGCTGTCCAGATCCTTCTTCTTGTCCTTTTTGGGTTCCGGTTCTCCGGAAGTGCTCCGATACTTTCGGAGCTTTTCTCCCAGGATCCCGTCCAGGGCCGGCTGGCTGCCGAAATTCCGGGAGCTGCCGTCATCCTGGATGGTGTCGTTTTCCTGGTCCTGGATCTTCCCCAGGAACTTCTTGAAATCTTTCTTCTGCTCCGTGGAGTACTGCTTCATGGGGACGGACACAAAACTGGGCAGGGTGTACAGATCCGCACTGACCAGGAAATCCTTCCCCACGGTGAAGCGGATCCCCGTGGAGGTATGGTAAATCTCTTTGCTGCCGGGAGGCACCGTCAGGGTATAGCCTCCGCTGGCAGGTTTGTAGGTGTTTTTGGGTGCTGCCGCTCCGGCCTCCCCGGCCTGGAACAGACCCAGGCACAGGAGAGCCGCAGCCAGCCCCCATCGTTTCAGTTTATTCATGCTCTGCAGTTACTTCCCTAATTTTTCTTTCAGATAGGCATCCATTTCCAGGGCGGCCTTCTTGCCGGCCCCCATGGCGGAAATAACGGTGGCTGCCCCGGTGACGATGTCACCGCCGGCAAAGACTCCCGGGATGGAGGTTTCTTCCTTTTCATCCACGGTAATGAGCCCCTTCCGGTTGGTCACCAGATCCGGGGTGGTGTGTTTCAGCAGGGGGTTGGGGCCCTGGCCGATGGCCATCACCACCATGTCCACATCGAACACATGGTTGGAGCCGGGGATCTCCACCGGGCTCCGGCGGCCGGAGGCATCCGGTTCGCCCAACTGGGTCCGGACACATTCCATGCCGGTGACCCAGCCATCTTCGTTCCCCAGGATCTTCACCGGGTTGTTCAGCATGTGGAGTTCGATGCCTTCCGCCTTGGCGTGCTGGATTTCTTCCTTCCGGGCGGGCATTTCCGCTTCGCTCCGGCGGTAGACCACGTAGACGTTTTCCGCTCCCAGCCGTTTGGCGGTCCGGGCGGCATCCATGGCCACGTTGCCGGCCCCCACCACAGCCACGTTCTTCCCTACATACACGGGAGTGGCCATTTTCGGGAACTTCCAGGCTCCCATCAGGTTCACCCGGGTAAGGAATTCGTTGGCAGCGTACACCCCGTTGAGGGCTTCTCCGGGGATCCGCATAAAATGGGGCAGCCCGGCGCCGGTACCCACGTACACAGCCTGGAACCCTTCTTCACCCAACAGTTCATGGAGGGTAAAGGTGCGGCCGATCACCACATCGGTCATGATCTTCACGCCCAGCACCTTCAGCTGTTCGATTTCGTGCTGGACGATGGCTTTGGGCAGACGGAATTCAGGGATGCCGTACATGAGCACCCCGCCCACTTTGTGGAGGGCTTCGAACAGGGTCACGTCATAGCCCATTTTGGCCAGATCCCCGGCAGCGGTGAGACAGGAGGGGCCTCCGCCCACTACAGCCACTTTGATGCCGTTCTTGGGTGCCAGGCCTTCCTTCACCATGTCCGTGCCCTTTTCCCGGGCCCGGTCCGCCACGAACCGTTCCAGACGGCCGATGGCCACCGGTTCTCCCTTGATGCCCAGGATGCAGTGTTTTTCGCACTGGTTTTCCTGGGGACACACCCGGCCGCACACGGCAGGCAGGGAGTTCTTGTTCTTCAGGATGTGGATGGCGCCGTCAAAATCCTTTTCCGTCAGGGCATGGATGAACTGGGGAATGTCCACGTTCACCGGGCACCCCTTCACGCACTGGGGATTCTTGCAGTTCAGGCAGCGCTGGGCTTCATCCACCGCCGTGTCTTCCGGATAGCCCAGGGCCACTTCCTCGAAATTATGGTTCCGTACATCAGCCGGCTGTTCCGGCATGGGATTTCTCATTCCTCCACGCATCTGCAATGCCCCCCGCAACTGTATTCTACTGCTTCCTGGTCCTTGTACATCTTGGAACGCTGCATCAGGTTCTTGAAGTCCACCTGATGGGCATCGAATTCCGGCCCGTCACAGCAGGTGAACTTGCTTTCATTGCCCACCTGCACCCGGCAGCCGCCGCACATGCCGGTGCCGTCCACCATAAGGCAGCTGAGGCTGGCAGTGGTCTTCACGTTGTAAGGCCGGGTGACCTTGGCCACGTTCATCATCATGATGATGGGGCCGATGGCCACCACCAGATCCGGATGGTTCCCTGCTTCCAGCATTTTCCGGAGGGGATCGGTAACAAAGCCCTTGATGCCTTCGGACCCGTCGTCGGTGGTGATGATCATTTCATCGCTGATCTTTTCCATCCGGTCCCGCCACAGGATCAGGTCTTTGTGACGGCCCCCGATGATGGTGATCACCTTGTTGCCCAGTTCGTGATAGGCCCGGGCGATGGGATGGACCGGCGCCACGCCGATGCCCCCGCAGACCATGACCACAGTGCCGAATTTGCCCATTTCAGAAGGCTGGCCCAGAGGTCCCAGGATGTGCTGGATATCGTCTCCCTGGGCGAAATCTTCACACAGGTGCCGGGTAGTGTTCCCCACCGCCTGGACCATCAGGGTGATGGAGCCTTTTTCCCGGTCGAAATCGCCGATGGTCAGAGGGATCCGTTCGCTGGTTTCATCCACCAGTACCATGACGAACTGTCCCGGTTTGCATTTGTGCGCAATGAGAGGCGCATCCACTTCAAATTCCCAGACTGCAGGTGCCAGCTGCAGTTTTTTCAAGATCTTTGCCACACCAAACACTCCTTTATTGTCGTTTTTCATTCATCGTCAGCCGTTCATCGTCCGTCAGGACGGTGGTGGGGTCCGGCCAGCGGCCCCGTTCTTCACTCTGCACTGGCTGTCATTTCCTTCAGACACTGTCCCACTTCCGCGGTGACTTTCTCCAGGTCGATGGTGGTCAGTTCTCCTTTGCGCAGCAGGATGTTCCCGTCCACCAGCACCGTGTCCACGTCCGCGGAGGACCCGGCATACACCAGAAGGGACGTGCGGTCGTGCCGGGGGTACCAGGCCGGGGAGGCCATGTTGTAGAGCACCACATCCGCCTTCTGGCCCACTTCCAGTTTCCCCAGGTTTTTCAGGCCCACAGCTTCCGCCCCCATCCAGGTGCCCATGGCAAGGGCCTGGGAAGCCGGTACCGCCTTGGGATCCCCGGACTGGGTCTTGGCCAGCATGGCCGCCAGCCGGACTTCTTCCAGCATGTCCAGATTGTTGTTGCTGCTGGCCCCGTCGGTGCCCAGGCCTACGGTGATGCCCTTTTCCAGCATCCGGGCCACAGGAGCGATGCCGCTGGCCAGTTTCAGGTTGCTCTGGGGGTTGTGGGCCACCCGGACCTGGTGCCGGGCCATAATGTCCATATCCTCCTCATCCACATGGACACAGTGGGCCGCCAGGGTCCCTCCGTCGAACATCCCCAGTTCTTCCATCAGGGCAATGGGGCTCTTGCCGTACTGTTTCCGGCAGTCCGCCACTTCCCCGGCGGTTTCCGAAAGATGCATGTGGATCTCCGCTCCCAGTTCCCGAGCCCGGGCGATGACGGATTTCAGATAATCCGGGCTGCAGGTGTAGGGGGCATGAGGACCGAACATCACGGTGATCCGTCCGTTCTGGGCCCCGTTCCAGGTCTTGTACAGCTGCGTGTTCTCCTCCAGACGGGCGGCCCCGTCTGCCACGCTGCTGCCGGTGAGACCCCGGGACAGTACTGCCCGGATGCCGCTGTCCGCTGCAGCCTTGGCAGTTTCTTCCATAAAGAAATACATGTCGGCGAAACAGGTGGTGCCGGTGCGGATCATTTCCGCAATCCCCAACAGGCTCCCCCAGTACACCGCCCGGCCGTCCAGTCTGGCTTCCAGGGGCCAGATCCGGTTCTGGAGCCAGTCCATCAGGGCCATGTCGTCGGCATAGCTGCGGAACAGGGTCATGGCCACATGGGTATGGGCGTTCACCCACCCGGGCACCGCCAGGTGGTTCCGTCCGTCGATCACTTCCCGGCCTGCCACCGGTTCTGTGCCCACATACCCGATGGTGCTGCCGTTGATCCCGATGTTGAACAGGGTCCCGTCCCCGGGATCTGTCAGTTCCACATTCTGCAATACGATATCATATACCATGTCCAGCGTCATTCCTCCTTTTTGTCCCCGCCGAAAGCCTCCAGCCGGAAGCCCCCGTATTCCTGCAGGGCCTGGGCGCAATGGCAGCTGTGGGTCAGAGGCCCGTCATCCTGCACATAGGCTTCGATCACGGACAGGATCTGCTTTCCCAGCTTCTCCATGGCTTCCGTCACTTCTTCGTGGGACAGGGCCCGGGCCGCCAGCCCGGAACCCATATTGGTGACCACGGAACAGTTGGCGTAGCAGATTTCCGCTTCCCGGGCCAGCACCGCTTCCGGCATGTTGGTCATCCCGGCCACGTCCCCGCCCATGGCTCCATACATCCGCACTTCCGCCGCCGTTTCATACCGGGGCCCTTCCGTCACCACATAGGTCCCCTGTTTGCTGTGCCGGAGCCCCAGTTTCACCAGGCAACGGATCAGCCGTTCCCGGAGCGCCGGGCAGTAGGGCTGGGCGAAATCCACATGGGCCACCTGACCGTTCTCCCCGTTGAAGAAGGTGTTCACCCGGCTTTTGGTAAAGTCCAGGATCTGGGTGGTGGCCACAAAAGTCCCCGGAGGCAGTCCCCGGTTCAGGGACCCCACCGCCGTAAAGGACAGGATCTCCGTGACTCCCAGCTTCTTCAGGGCGAAAATGTTGGCCCGGTAGTTGATTTTGTGGGGCGGGACACTGTGGTCCAGGCCGTGCCGGGCCAGGAAATAGATCTCATGGCCGGCGGCGGTCCCCTTCAGGCAGTGAGCCTGGCCGAAGGGCGTATCCACCGTTAAGGCGGTGAGCCGGCCGAAGGAGGACGCATCCTCCACCCCGGTGCCGCCGATGATGCCGATTTTCCGCAATTGGAATCACCTCGCTCAGTTTGATGGTTCAACAAAGGAAAGCAGGTCTCCCAGGGACCGGATCACATAATCCGGCTGAATGAACCGGTCGAAGAATTCCTGCCGGAATGAGGTCCAGCCCACCTTCACCGTCTGGCAGCCGGCTTTGTGGCCGCTGACCAGGTCATAGGGGCTGTCTCCCACACAGAGGCAGTCCTCTCCGGCAAGGCCCAGCAGTTCCAGGCCCTTTTCCATAGGTTCCGGGTCCGGCTTGTGGGCGCTGCATTCCTGGCACCCGATGATGCCGTCGATGCAGTCTTCCAGCCCCAGACACCGGAGCCCCCTAAGGCAGCTGGCTTTGAACTTGCTGGTGACAATGGCCATGGGGACCCCGGCCCGGCGCAGGGCAGCAAGCCCCTCCTTCACTCCGGGAAAGGGCTGGATCATGGCGTCGTGCCAGGCGGTGTTGTACTGGCGGTAATAAGCCACCATCCGGTCCATCTCTTCCGGATCGGTGCAGCCGGTGATCCCGGCCAGGCCGTCCCGGAGGGGCAGGCCGAAGGTGTTGATGATGGTCTGGTCATCCACCTGATTCCCTGGGACGAAATGGTCCAGGGTCTGGTGGAAGGTGGCCAGGATCAGGGGCGTGGTGTTGGCCAGCGTCCCGTCAAAGTCAAATAAAATTCCCCGTGCAGCCACAGAAAGCCTCCTTCGAACATACTACAACGGTCATTTTACCATGAATCGACAGAAAATTAAAGGATTTTAAAAAGGGGCCGCCGCACTCGCGGCAGCCCCGTCAATGGTCAATGGTCAATGGTCAATGGCCGAAGGAAGCCAAATGCTGAAGCATTCGGCGCAGAACATACGGCCCGCCCTTCTTCCCTGGCGGGCAAAAGGAAACGGCGCCGAAAATGGCGGCGCCTAACCCACCACCAGCCTTACGGCTGGTCCCCCGCCCTTGTAAAGGGCGGATATGGCGCATCGGGCTGAAGCCCTGATGCAAAAAAGTCATGGATTTCAGGCGCCAGCGTATATTGCCTCCTGCAGGACCAAGACTGCAGGACTCAAACCATCATTCCGCTTATATATCCGCCCTTTTCAAAGGAGAGATCGCCGCGCGGGCCCAAGACTGCAGGACTCAAACTATTATTCTGCTTATATATCCGCCCTTTTCAAGGGCGGGGGACCGCTGCGCTTGCACAGTGGTGGTGGGTTAGCAGCGTCAGCTGCATTTCCCATCAAAGGAACCTGCCGCCGCAGGTTCCTTCCTTTGGCTGCAGACTGATGCCTAGTGACTGTCAGCTGCTCCCTCCGTGCAGAAGTACCGGTACGGGCACCACTGGCACCCCTCTTTCCTGGCCGGGAACTGTTCCTCTTTGTCCCAGGTCAGCAGATTTTCCAGAAGGGTCTTCAGCTTTTCTTCTTCCCTGGCCCGGTCCTTCAGTTCCCAGCTGCTGCAGTCCTTCAGGAAATGGAGCCTGGCCCAGGCCACTTTCTGTCCCGGGTACAGGGTTTCCGCCGCCAGGGCGTAGATGGTCAGCTGCCGGGTGTACCCCTGCTTTTCTTCCCCGTCCGCCGGAGGATGGCCGGTTTTGTAGTCCACGATCCCCAGCTGTCCCTCCGGCAGGGTCACCAGCCGGTCGATGCTCCCCTGGAAGGTCACTTTCCCCGCTTCCAGGGGGAACAGTTCCAGTTCGAAATCCCGTTCCGCCTGGGCGGGCAGTCCGGCGATTTCCTGAAACAGAGGGCTGGCGCAGTATTTTTCCACCATTTTCCGCCCTTCCCGGAGGAACACCTGCTTTTCTTCCTCCGTCCGGTCCAGCAGGATCAGGGCTTCTTCCAGGGCCTCCTTTTCCGGTTCTTCCTGGAGCAGTTCCAGCACCCGGTGCACATAGGTCCCCAGGTCGATGGCGGAAATCCGGCTGGTGCCGATGCCCACCGTATCCGGGTCGATACCGGGCATGTGCTGGAAATAATGGTAATAGAAACTCCGGGGACAGTTGTCGTATTCCAGCAGGGCGCTGGCGGACAGTTCCAGGTTCCGGGGCACGGTCACCGGACGGATCCGGTCATAGACCGCCGGATCCAGGACGAAGGTCTCCCCTTCCCCGGCCTGTTGGGTTTCCTCTGCCTCCAGGATTTCCGCCACATCCAGCATCTCCCAGTCCATTTGGTCCCCGTGAGGACCGCCAGGAGCGAACACCCGCTGGAGGGACTGACCCCATTTTTCCTTGTCCGGGTCCGGAGCCTTGCTGTTTTCTTTGGTTTCGTCCACATTCACCAGATACAGGTATTTTTCCGCCCGGGTCATGGCCACGTACAGCTGCCGGTGCTTTTCCGCCCGTTCCAGCCGGTGTTTTTCCCCTTTCAGCCGGGTGTATACGGACGTTTCCGCCAGGTTCCCGTCCCCCGGATCCACCCTGACCCCGAACCCCTGGCCGGGGAGGAACTGGATCCCCAGATGGTCCGAAGGATCCTTTTTGGACAGGTCCGGCAGGAACACCGCCGGGAATTCCAGTCCCTTGGACTTGTGGATGGTCATGATCTTCACCGCCTCCGGATCTTCCTCCTGGTTGGCGGCGCTTTCCCGGGCGGACAGCTGGCGCATAAGATCCAGCCGGTCCAGGAAATCCCGGGCCGTGAACCCTTCTTCCATGGCCGCCTTCACCCCCAGGGCCCGGAGCTTCCGGAAGTTGGCCAGTTTTTCCCGTCCGCCCCGCTGGGCCAGCAGGGTGGGTTCCACGGCAAAGGCTTCCTGGAAGCCGTCCATCAGCTCCGGCAGGGACTGGAACAGAGCAGTCCGGTGCAGGGTCTCCAGCTTCCGGGACAGGGTCACGAAGGGTTCTTCCAGGCTCTGTTCCAGGCTTTCCCACAGGCTCAGTTCCGGCCAGGGCTTCAGGAGATCCGTCATCTGCCGGTCGCTGATCCCGCAGAAGGGGGACCGGAGGAACCCGGCCAGGGCCCAGTCCTTCCGGGTGTTCAGCAGGAAGGTGAGCAGGTTGATCCAGTCCACCACTTCCTGCCGGTCATAGAACCCCTTCCCGTCACTGACCTGGGATTTGATCCCCAGGGCGGTAAGGGCTTCCTCATACTGCCGGGACAGATGGATGGCGGGCAGCAGGATGGCCATCTGGCCGTAGGGGAGCCCGGTATCCTCCTGGAGCTGCCGGATGGCCTGGGCCACATACCGGCCTTCCGCCTGCTGGCATTCCTCCAGGGTGCAGTCCCCCTTCTTCAGCACCGCAAAAACAGGATTCCGGGACGAGGGCTGATGGGGATGGAGGGGCTGGGCGGTCACATCGGACTGGCTGTCGGTGCCCAGAAGGTCGTCGAACAGGGTGTTGCAGGCCCCGATGATCTCCGGCGCCGACCGGAAGTTGTCGTCCATGACAATGTTGTTCCCGCCGGTCTTTCCGATGGCGTCCCGGACCTGACGGAACACGCTTACATCCGCCCCCCGGAACCGGTAGATGGACTGCTTGGCGTCCCCCACCACAAACAGGTTCCGGCCCTGGAGGCTCTGGCTGCTGCCTCCGCTGAGGAGATACACCAGTTTCTTCTGTTCTTCGTTGGTGTCCTGGAATTCGTCCACCATCACATACTTGAACCGGCTCTTGTACCGGAGCAGTACATTGGGCCGTTTTTCCAGAAGGTCCACCGCCTTGGCGGACAGGTACCCGAAACTGTACATTTCTTTGGCTTCCGCCGTATCCAGCAGGGTCTGGCGGAACCGGCCAAGGACGGTTTCCCAGTTCCGGGCCTGCTCCGCCCCCAGGGCATCCAGGGACAGCACCTGGAGCCGGTCCAGGGCGGCTTTGGCCTCCTTTACCAGGTCTTTCACCTTTCCGGCGGCGGAAACGGGTTTTAAGGCAGCAGCGGCCCTGTCATAGCACCCCTCAGCGATCCACTGGTGGATCTCTTCCCGCTGGCCGGCCAGGACTTCCAGCTTTTCCCGGCCTTTGGGGCCTGCCTGGTCCCGGGCTTCCAGCAGGGCATCCAGGGCCCCTTCTGCAGCGATCTTCCCCTCTTCTTCCCCTGCCAGGCTGGCTTCATAGGGGGCGGCCAGCCCTCCCGGCAGCGCCAGGATGGCCGGGAGATCATCGATGAGGGCGGTCAGGATCCCCGCCAGACGGTCCGCCGGGTACAGGTCCAACAGGGCCGCCACATCCCCGGCCTGCTGCTGGATTTCCTTCTGGATAAAGGCCTGGGCGGTTTCTTCCCGGAAGGCCCGGATCTGGTATTCTTCCCTGACGGCGAAATCAGGATCCAGGCCGGCTTCCACCGGATTCTCCCGGAGCACCTGGGAACAGAAGCTGTCGATGGTGGTAATGGGAGCCCGGTCCGCCAGCTGGAGCTGTTCCTGCCAGTAGGCCTTTTCTTCCGGATCCAGAGTCTCCGTCAGCCGTTCCAGGATCCCTTTCCGCACCCGTTCCTGCATTTCCCGGGCGGCTTTCCGGGTGAAGGTGATGGCCAGGATTTCCTGGGCAGTGGCCTTCCGTTCCTGGAGGATCTTCAAAAACCGTTCCACCAGCACCCGGGTCTTCCCGGACCCGGCCCCGGCGGATACGGACACGTTCCGGTCCAGGGTGGAGATGGCTTCCTGCTGCTGTGGGGTAAAACTGGCCATGGTATCACTCCTCTTCCTTTTCGATCTCAGTTCTGTGGGGGTTCTCCCCGATCCGGCACAGGTCCCGGGCCGGGCACCAGGCCGGGCATTTTCCTGCAGGCCGGGCAGGGAAACGGCCCTTTCTCATATCCCCCACCGCCTGGTCCACCGCCTTTTGGGCGGCTTCCAGAGCCTGTTTCATTTCCGGGGGACGGGCTTTGGCCATCCAGGGGAAGGCGGTCTTTGCAGCCTTGTCCCAGGCCCCACCCTTCCGGTCCCCGCTGCGCAGGTGCACATAGCCGGCCCCCAGGATCTGCTCTTTGGGCACTTTTCCCAGAGTTTCCAGGGCTTCCAGGTACAGGGGCAGCTGCACCGCCTTTCCCTGGAGGATGTCCTGGCCGGAAGGGGGTGTGCCGGTTTTGTAATCCAGCAGAGTCCAGTTCTT
The DNA here is from genome assembly GCF_052122235.1 of Acidaminococcus sp. HCP3S3_H5. Taxonomy (NCBI): domain Bacteria; kingdom Bacillati; phylum Bacillota; class Negativicutes; order Acidaminococcales; family Acidaminococcaceae; genus Acidaminococcus; species Acidaminococcus sp. HCP3S3_H5. Next base: position 212,210 of record NZ_JBQKCS010000006.1, on the reverse strand, counting down.
TCCATTGGTATCGATCCGGTCGATCTGGCCGGAGAAATACACCTTTTCCCCGTCGATGGTTTTCACCAGATCCGGCCAGGGGCTGTGCTCCCGTCCAAAGCTCCATTCCACCCGGCCGGGCTTCAGGCCCAGCAGGTCGGCGGCTTCATATTCCATTTCCTTTCGGAGCCAGGCCTTCAGCCATTTCCCGTACCGGTCCCGGAGATGATCCAGAAGAGGACTGTCCGGGATCTTCCCTTCCAGGCAGAGCTTGTGGAACATGTCCCGGTAAACCCCATCCAGTTCCTGTTCCAGGGCTTTTCGGTCCAGTCCGGCCAGGCCCTTTCCCAGATGTTTCCCCAGAAAAGCCGCCAGGGTCCGGTGGATCAGGTCCCCCACCACATCCGGCGCAGGGAAGGCACCCTGTTCCTCCCAGGGTTCCAGCTTCCACACCTGGCTCACCAGGGCGGCAAAAGGACACTGGAGATATCCCTCCAGGCTGGAAGCGGACAGATGGAGGGGCCGCTTCACCACCCCGGGCACCGTACCGTTCCAGGGGCTGTCCGTCTCTTCCCACCGGCGCTGTTCCGTCCGGGACCGTTCCAAAAAGTCCTGTCCGGCTGCTTCCAGCAGGAAGGCCTTCTCCCGGGGGGCCAGATGGGGCTGTTCCCCCAGGAAATCCGCCAGTTGGGCCGCACTGGCACACCGGTCCGGGGTGTTTTCATAGACCGTCACCGGCAGGGCCTCTGTCCCGAAGAAATGGTCCAGTTCAGTAATGTAGGGACTGGGGCCCCCTTCCTCATCCCGGTACCAGCTGAGGTGGAGCTCCCGGCCGGCCAGGGCCACGGCGGACCCGAAAAAGTACCGGTCTGTATCCAGGGCCCGGGCGGTCAGGCTCAGTTCCAGGCCCAGGGCATTCAGTTCTCCCCGTTCCTGGTCGCTGTAGAGCCAGCTTTCCCGTTTCACCGCCGGGAACAGCCCTTCCCGGACACCCAGGATGTACACGTAGGGAAAGGATACTCCCTGGATCTCCCCGGCTTCCAGCACCGGCACCCCCTGAGGTTCCCCGGGGGTCAGGGGCAGTTTGCCCTGGTCCAGGGAATCCTTCCAGAATTTCTGCACCAGGTCCAGACTGATTTCTTCATCTGCTTTTCCCAGTTGTTCCCAGGTCTTCACCAGGCTGTCCAGAGTCTTCCGGACGAAATCCTCCGTTTTGGCCAGCACCTTCACCTGGGCCAGGTCCACCTTCCCCTCCTGGTGGAGTTTTCCCCAGGCCAGGGCCAGCTGCCATCCATCCAGTTTTTCCGTAAGGGCGTCCCGCCATTCTTTCGGGGTATGGGAGCCCTGGAGGAAGTCCGTCAAGGTCCAGAAATCCGTATCTACCAGTTCCTTCCGCTGGATATGGGACAGGAGGCTGCCGGCGGTGGGAAAATATTCCTGGGTGTACAGCAGGTCCAGTTTTTCCCGGTCCGTCCGGTACAGCACTTCCATCAGGGGACACCGGAACAGGGCCTGCCATTGGGCCAGGTCCCACTTTTCTTTGGCCGCTGCCAGCAGCTTGGTGAAGAAATCCGTGAGAGGCTGGCTTTTCAGGTCCGCCGCCTGGGGCAGCCGGCAGGGAATCCCGTATTCAGCAAAGGACCGGACCAGACCCTGGTAATCCGCCAGTTTCCGGACCAGCACCAGGATTTCCTCCGGCTTCACTCCCTGCTGGAGCCGTTCTTTAATGGACGTAAGGGCCAGACGGATTTCCTGTTCCTGGCTCACCCCTTCCCCCAGGTGGATGTGGGGCGCCCCGGTATCCGTCCGGGCTCCCGGCTTCCAGTCCCGGGTCAGGGCGGTCAGGTCTTCCAGCTTTTCTGTCACCGGTTCTTCCTGGACCGGAAGGAATCCGTCCCCCAGCAAATCCCCGTAGATCTTTTCCGTCACCTGGCTCAGTTCCGGCCGTTTGGGATCATAAAACAGGCCCACTTCCACTTCGCAGCAGTGTCCCAGGGCCCGGAGCAGCCGGAGCTGGACCGGGGTGAACTGGTAGAATTCGCTGAAGAAGCATTTTTCCCAGGGCACGGTGCCTCCCTGTTCCAGCACCTCCGCCGCCCGGGCGTATTCCTGGGACAGGTCTTCCAGGCGCCGCTCCCGGACTTTGCTGCTGTACACCAGATACAGCTTGGCCAGGTCCATGTCTTTGTTCCGGAGTGCTCCCTCCCGGTTCCAGTTCAGCAGCACCTGCTGGTAAGTGGCCGGGTCCAGATCATCCCGGGAAAATTCGTCGAACAGGGTCAGCAGGCTGTCCCGGAACCCGTCCTTCCCCACCAGGGAGGAAAAGTAGGACAGCTGCCCCTTGAGATAGTCCAGGGTGTCTTCCAGGATCTTTTTCTGGGCAGGCCGGGTGATCCGGGTGAATTCCGTTTCCGCCCGGTTCCACCGGAGGATTTCCCGGGGCAGGGCATCCAGGATGGCAGCCCGGACCGCCCCGGTTTCCCGGACCTTCTGGAAGAAGTACCGGTTGGGCACCAGGAACAGAGCCGCCCCGTAAGGCAGCTCCCGGGCCGCGGCTATGAACCGGTCTCCCATGGATTCCCCCAGCTGGAGGCAGTGAAGGATGTTGGACATGATTGGCTCCTTTCGGTAAAAGGGGCTGTTGCAAAAGCAACAGCCTCCTTTTCAGGTCTCGGGCCACTGGATAGAACCTGTCCTTTGACCAGGTTCTTTTTATTGTGTATCACTGTGTATAACCGTAGGGGGCGCAGGCCCGGCGCCCCGCAAAATGCGCAGATCATCGATGATTTGGCGGGCTGCCCGGCGTGCAGCCCCTACGGTACCGATTTACACGTTCAAAAATATGGGGTTCATGAGGCTGGTTCACCTTGGAAACGTCAGTGCGAAGATTCGGATCTCCACCAGCCGGGTCTGGGCATTCCGGACGAAGGCCAGGATCCCCAGGGTGTTCCCGTCGATGGGAGCCAGTTTGGCGCAGTTCAGGTTGTCTCCCAGCACCTTGGAACTGTTCAGGGTCCCCAGGTACTGTCCCTCCCGGGTCCAGAACTTCAGGGTGAACCCGTCGATGACCACCAGATAATGGTCCAGCACCGCCATATCGATCAGGTTGTAGATGGAATCCTTATCCGTCTGGATGGGACTGCCAAAGCTCCGGAGAGCCTTGCCCCTGCTGTTGAAAGCTTCCACCATATTCAGGCCGTTGGGCTTGATCCGTCCGCCCCCGAAAATGGTTCCGTCTTTCGTGATCCGCACCTGGGTCAGGCCTCCTGCAAAAGGTTTGGCCCGGTTGTGGAGGAAGGCGGGCTTGTTCTTTTCAAAGGCTCCGTCATGGTACTCCGCCAGGGTGAAATTGTCGTTGCCGTACAGATAGGCCTGTTCCCCACTGGGCAGGAAGGCCACCCGGGTAGCGGTGGTGTTCCCCTTCAGGCTGATGATGTCGTTCCCGTCCCGGAGGGTATGGAGTCCCTTCTTCACATACACAATGTCCCCGTTTTCGGCAATATTCACGCTCAGGACCATTTTATCCGGGATGGTGTAGGTGCCCTTTTTCCCGAAGCTCCGGAGAGGAAACAGGCTCCCCTCTTTCCGTTCATAGGCCTGGACTGCCGTGCTGTCCCCGTCCTGGCTCCGGAGGGCCAGATAGAACCGGTCGTCCCGGATCACGAAGCTGAGGATCTTGTCCACATCGTAGCTGGTGATTTCCGGGGTATTGAACCGCTGGAGCTGGAGCCCCATTTTTCCCAGTTCCACCTGGCGCACCGGCTGGGGTTTCAAATGGACGATGCGCATCTCGATGTCCGTCCGGTAATTGTACCCCACCACCCCCAGGATCACCAAAAGGGTCAGTACCAGAAAGGGCAGTTTGGACCGGATCCAGGACCGTTTCTTCTTTTCCTCCGTCATGGACAAAAAAAGCCTCCTTTGTTTCATTCCTATCAGTATACCATGGGGCTGTTGCGTGGGCAACAGGAAGGGAGTGACGAGGTATGTGTCAACAAGTTCTCGGTGAACCCTTCATCACAGTATAGTTATTCGTTCATGGGGCCGAAAGCGCAGAGTGAAGAGCACAGAACCGTAGGAGCCGCCCAGAAGGCAAAAAGCTTCTATACTCTTCCATCCGCGAAAGCGCTCCGCCGGGAGGGCAGACCCGTTCGTCCCTGGCGGGAGGCTCACAGCCTATCGCCTTGCCCTTTCGGTCAAAGGCTGCGGCTACGGACCAGGAAACCGGACTCTATCGCCCGCGTGCTCCACCCCAGGAGCGACAACACCCGATGTTGTCCCGCCGACTCCTCCTGGGCCTGCCCTCCCGGCTCCCGAATAATCGATGTATACTCGTACAAAGTACCAGCAAGGCCGGAGGCCAAGTCCGCCCTGCAGGGGCGGGGGACCGGGCTTGCCCGGTGGTGGGGGCATGAGGTCCTGAAAGGACCGAATACCTTGGCGAGGGAACGGACTCAGCGGTTGGAAATGCAGCAATGGAAACTGTAGACCCAGAGGCCTTGCTCCTACCCGTACACTCCATTGTTGTCTGCCGGACCTGCAAAATATCGGCTGTCGCCGATGCCCCCACCACCGTGCTCCGCACGGTCCCCCGCCCCTCCCTGGGCGGACATTGTGTCCGTTCCCATCACCAGTTTAGTGCTGCGGCCAAGTGTCCCATGGAACTGCTGCTGGGTCTGTAATTGGCAATGCTGCATTGATGAGTACCTGCATAGGGTGCCAGGGCAACTCCTTCCTGTCAATGGTCAACAGTCAGCGGCCGTTGACGATGGCTTGCCGTCTATCCGGCCATCCATCCCATCACCGCTGCACACAAGATCCGCACCGCACACACGGGCAGCCCTCTTTGGAACAGGGTGGCCGTATCCAGGCCGGCGCCGCAGGGAATGGCCCGGATGCCGGTGGGCAGCAGAAAAGCTCCGTTGAACCCCATCACCGCCGCCATCCAGTAGGGCAGCAGGGGCAGGCCGGCACTCTGGGTGTAGGTGATCACCAGGGGCACCGTCAGGGCCGAAGAGATGGTGATGCTGGACACTTCGGACAGAAAGGCCCCCAAAAGGACGATTCCCGCCACCAAAGGCAGCCCCGGCGCCGGAGCCATTCCCCCCACCCACCGGGCCAGCCGGCCGTTGGCTCCTGAGGCTTCCAGCAGATTCCCCATGGCCAGGCCTCCGGCGAAGAGGATCAGTACGCCCCAGATCATGTGCTGCTGGGCATAGTTCCAGGTAAGCAGGGGCTTTCCGTCCTTTCCATTGATAAAGAACAACAGGAACCCCAGGCTCCCGTACAGATAGGCCGGCTGGAGCCCGGGCAGCACAGGGGCATACAAAGGCCGGAGAAAGGACCCTGCCAGGGCCAGGCCGAACAGTCCCAGGCAGATCTTTTCATCCCGGCTCATGGCCCCCATCCGCCGGCATTCCGCCAGGAAGTATTCCCGGGTACCCTGGAGCCGGCTCACCGGGTCCTTCTGGAGCAGCTGGACCCCCAGGGTGGCCGCGGTGGCTGTTCCCAGATAGGGCAGGAAGACTCCGAACCACCGGGTGAACAGGAATTCCTCTCCAGTGGCCTGCTGGTAAAGGGCAGCGGCAATTACGTCCATGGCGCCTCCCACCGGAGTCCCCACCCCTCCCACCACGGAACCGAACACAATGGCGCAGAGGATGGGCCCCGTTGCCGGGTCGCTGCCCCGGTACCCGGCAGCCTTCAGCATGGCCAGGGCCGTGGGGGTGAACACGGCTACCACCACCGCATTGGGCAGCACGATAGAAAACAGGGTGGCCGCCAGGAACCATACGGTGATCTGGCTTTTCATGGAAGGGCCGATAAAGGCCAGGCACCGGAGGGCGATCCGGTGGTCCAGGCCGATTTTTTCCCAGGGGAGGGTCAGCAGGGTGGCGGCAAACAGCAGGACGATGCTGCTGGAAGCGTACTGGGCCAGCAGATGGTCCATGGGCGCCAGGCTTAGAAAGGCATTGGCCACCACCGGCACCAGGGCCGTCACCGTCAGCCCCACTGGCCGGGTGATCCACCAGAAGATCATCCACAGGGACACTCCCAGAGCCCAGGCCCCGCCGGCCCCAAAGGTCCCTGCCAAAACCCACCGGCAGAGCAAAAGCAGCCCGGGCCCCAGCCCCAGGCAGATCCGTTTCTTCATGACCCTTCCCCCCTTTTGGTTGATAGGTTCATTATAGCATGGTAAAATGGAAAATATTCTACTATAAAGGAAGCTTTTGCATCTATGGATACTACCCTTTCCCTTTGGGAAGACAAAACTGAAATCACGGTGGAGGAACTGGCGGCCCTGGCCCCGGAACAGGTGTTCCTGGCGGATATCCGGGACCCGGCGGCTTTTGACCGGGGCACGGTGCCCGGCGCCGTGAACCTGAACCCCCTGGAACTCCAGGCAGGCAGCGTGGACCTGCCGGAAGACAAACTGATCGTCCTGCTCTGCATGTGGGGAAAAATCAGCCTGGGCCTTGCCGCCAACCTCCGGGACCAGGGCTGGACCGCCGTTTCCCTTCAGGGGGGCTATTCCCTTTGGCTCCAGAAGAAGCTGGAACGGGAGAACGCCCTGGCAGCGGAAGATTCCCAGCGGCTGAAACGGATCGAATCCTCCCTGCGCCGGAAGTACAAACGGCGGATCTCCAGCAAATTCGTCCAGGCCATCTGCGATTATGACATGATCCAGCCCGGAGACAGGATCGCCGTGTGCATTTCCGGGGGCAAGGATTCCATGCTCATGGCCAAACTGTTCCAGGACCTGAAGCGCCACAACAAGATTCCCTTTGACCTGGTGTTTTTGTGCATGGACCCGGGATACAATGAAATGAACCGGAAGATCATCGAGGAAAACGCCAAACTGCTCCAGGTGCCCCTGACCTTCTTTTCCACCAACATTTTCGAATCCGTGTTCCATGTGGAGGATTCTCCCTGCTACCTGTGCGCCAAAATGCGCCGGGGGTACCTGTATCGGAAGGCCCGGGACCTGGGATGCAATAAGATCGCCCTGGGCCACCATTTCGATGACGTGATCGAGACCAATCTTATGAGCATGCTCTATTCCGGCGCCATCCGCACCATGCTCCCCCGGCTGAAAAGCACCAGCTGCCCGGGGATGGAGCTGATCCGGCCCCTGTACTATGTACGGGAAGCCGACATCAAAAGCTGGCGGGACGAAAACGGCCTGTACTTCATCCAGTGCGCCTGCAAGTTCACCGAAACCTGCTCCACCTGCCACACCGACGGCACCACCGATTCCAAGCGGCTGGAAGTGAAGAAGCTCATTGCCGCCCTGGCGGAAAAGAACCCCCAGGTCCCCGCCAACATCTTCCACAGCCTGGAAAACGTGAACCTGGACACGGTACTGAAGTACAAGGAAAAAGGAAAGGAACATTCGTTTTTGGAGGACATGTAAAAAAAGAGGCTGCTGCGCATGCAACAGTCTCTTTTTTGTCAGCGGTCAACGGCCGACTGTCTTCCAACAGTTAATGTCCGTATAGACACTGTCACCACACCCATCCGGAACCTCCCCCTTCCCTACAGCGTCCATATAGAGTATACTTAATGGTAAGATAAGGGAAGGAAAACAACTGTATGGAAATTTTATTTTTAGGTACAGGCCATGCCATCTCCACCCGGTGCTACAACACCTGCTATGTCCTGCGCCAGAATGAACGTTACCTGTTGGTGGACGGGGGCGGCGGCAACGGGATCCTGCGCCAGCTGAAGCGGGCCCGGCTGCCCTGGCAAAAGATCAAGGACATCTTTGTCACCCACCGGCATATGGACCATGTGCTGGGGGTCTTCTGGGTAATCCGGATGATCGTGAAGGCCATGAAACGGGGCACCTATGTGGGAGAAGCCCGGATCTACGGCCACGATGAGGTGATCACCCTGCTCCGGAGCACGGCCCGGCTGCTGCTGGACCCGGGAGACCTGAAATACCTGGACACCCGGCTCCACTTCATCACCGTGGAAGACGGAGAGACCCGGAAGATCCGGGGCTGGGACGTGACCTTTTTCGACATCCATTCCACCAAGGCCAAGCAGTTCGGCTATGTATTGGAAAGCAACGGCCACAAACTGGGCTGCTGCGGGGATGAACCCATGAACGACCATAACTTTACCCGGCTCTCCGGCAGCCAGTGGCTCCTCCATGAAGCCTTCTGCCTGTACCGGGACCGGGACCGGTTCCGTCCCTACGAAAAGCACCATTCCACTGTACGGGAAGCCTGTGAAAACGCCGACCGGCTCCAGGTGCCCAATCTGATCCTGTACCACACCGAAGACAACCACCTGCCCCAGCGGAAAGAGCTGTATACCGCTGAAGGAAAGAACTACTACCGGGGAAATCTGTGGGTGCCGGATGATTTGGAACAAATGAAACTGTGGTAAGAAGAGAGGGAAAGGAGGCCTTCTCATGCAGCACAACAGAAAACACGCTCTGCGCTCCAAAGGACAGAACATCATTGAATACGCCCTGATGCTGGCCATTATCGTAGGCATCGGATTCCTGATCTACAGCCAGAACAACTTCGGCCAGAAAATACAGGCCGTATTCGGGAATGCCAACAACCTGCTGGCCACCGTGGAAAAAGAAAGCGACCCGGCGGTGATCCACGACCGGGGCTATGCAGACGCCATGGCGAAAATGCTGAAGGCAGCCATTGCCAAGGGGACGGTTCAGCTTGACAGAGGAGCCACCGTGGGCATCTATGCCCAGAATGCCAACAACGGGAACGCCGATGGTTACCACATCAACGGCCTGGTGGGAAAAACAGGCTCAGTGACAGTCAACGGAAAAAACTATATGGCTAACGGGGGATTTTACGGTTTCTGGAAGTCTGTTGACGGGGAAAAATCCTATACCGGGGCTTCCGTGGACCAGAAAAATGTAGACTGGTACGGCGTGGAAATCACCCGGACAGGGGAAAACTCCTATCAGGTGAAATACCGGGAAGGCACCGGTTACACCAATGAAAATAAAGACGGGTTCCGGCCTTCCGACAGCAACAACTACAAGAAAGAAATCTGGAATCCCTGACGAAAGGACCTGACTGTATGCACTATCCCAACATCACAGCCGGTACCTTCCTTTCCCGGCCCAACCGTTTCATCGCCCAGGTGGAGATTGCCGGGAAGGAAGAAACCTGCCATGTGAAGAACACCGGCCGGTGCCGGGAACTGCTGGTCCCCGGTGCCGCCGTGTACCTTACCGCCAGTGACAATCCCAAACGGAAGACCAAATACGACCTGGTGGCCGTGGAAAAAGGCTCCCGGCTCATCAACATGGATTCCCAGGCTCCCAACAAGGTGGTCCAGGAATGGCTGGAACAGGGAGGCCTCCCCGGCCTGACCAAAATCCAGCCCGAATTCCGGTACGACCAGTCCCGGTTCGACTTCTACCTGGAACAGGGGGACAGGAAATCCTTCCTGGAAGTGAAGGGCGTCACCCTGGAAGAAGACGGGGTGGTCCGTTTTCCCGATGCCCCCACCGCCCGGGGTGCCAAGCACCTCCACGAACTGATCCGGGCGGCGGAAGAAGGCTACGGAGCCTATGTGTTCCTGGTGATCCAGATGGCAGATGTGGACCATTTCGAACCCAACCGGAAAACCGACCCGGATTTCGCCCAGGCCCTCCAGGAAGCCCGAAACAAAGGAGTGACCCTCCTGGCCTACGATTGTAACGTAACCCCGGGGACCCTGGAGATCGGGAAGCAGGTGGAGATTGTGTTGTAAAAAAATGTGGGGTGCTGCACAAAACGTGCAGCACCCCACATTTTTTTATTTCTGTCCGATCGCCCGGTTGATGGCATTGACGATGCCCAACAGGGATGCGGTGTTGATATTGGGATGGATGCCCACACCGAAAATGTGGTTTCCGTCCGGTTTCTTCAGTTCGATGTAGGAAATGGCCTTGGAATTGGACCCCTGGCTGATGGCGTGTTCGTGATAGTTGATGAACTCGAACCCGTCCACCCCGATCTTGTTCAGGGCATTGAAGAAGGCATCGATGGGCCCGTTCCCGTTGCCGGTCACGTGCATCACCGTACCGTCGGCCTTCACATCCCCTTCGAAGATGGTGCTGGTATCCTCATCCCCTTCGTGGTTGTCGTACACCTTGTGGGCTCCCAGTTCGAACTTGCCCTTATAGTCCACATACTTTTTGTTGAACAGTTCCACGATCTGGCTGGCGCTCAGTTCGTCCCCGTATTCATCGGCGGCTTCCTTCACCATATGGCCGAATTCCGGATGCATTTCTTTCGGCAGGTAATACCCCACTGCCTGCTGCATTACAAAGGCGGCGCCGCCCTTGCCGGACTGGCTGTTGATCCGGATCACCGGTTCATATTCCCGGTGGATATCCGCCGGGTTGATGGGCAGATAGGGAACTTCCCAGTACCGGCTGTTGGTATCTGCCATGTACTTGAAGCCCTTCCGGATGGCATCCTGATGGGATCCGGAGAAAGCGGTGAAGACCAGTTCCCCGGCGTAGGGATGACGGGGTTCCACTTTCATCTTGGTGACGCTTTCGCAGATCCGTTTGATCCGGTTGATGTGGGAGAAGTCCAGCTGGGGATCCACATTGTGGGTGTACATGTTGAGGGCCAGGGTGACGATGTCCACGTTCCCGGTCCGTTCCCCGTTGCCGAACAGGGTCCCTTCCACCCGGTCCGCACCGGCCATCATGGCCAGTTCCGTGGCAGCCACCCCTTCGCCCCGGTCATTGTGGGGATGGACACTGATAATGGCCCGGTCCCGGTCCTTCAGGTGCCGGATGAAGTATTCAATCTGGTCCGCATAGGTGTTGGGGGTGGACATTTCCACCGTAGAAGGCAGGTTGATGATCACCGGTTTTTCCTTGGTGGCTCCCAGGGTATCCATCACCGCTTCACAGATTTCCACCGCATAGTCGGTTTCCGTGCCGGTGAAGCTTTCGGGAGAATATTCGTACCGGATGTTCATGCCGCTTTTGGCGATTTCCTTTTCCGTCAGTTCCCGGATCAGTTTGGCCCCGTCCACGGCAATCTTGGTGATTCCTTCCATGTCCTTCCGGAACACGATTTTCCGCTGGAGGGTGGAAGTGGAGTTGTAGAAGTGGATGATCACGTTCTTGGCGCCCTTCACCGCTTCAAAGGTCTTTTTGATCAGTTCCGGACGGGCCTGGACCAGGACCTGGATGGTCACGTCATCGGGGATGTAGTTGTCCTCGATCAGGGTCCGGAGGATTTCATATTCCGTATCAGAAGCGGAAGGGAACCCTACTTCGATTTCCTTGAAACCGATCTTCACCAGGGTGGTGAACAGCAGCAGCTTCTCTTCCAGCTGCATGGGGGTCACCAGGGCCTGGTTCCCGTCCCGCAGGTCCACGCTGCACCAGATGGGGGGCTTGGTGATGGTCTTGTCCGGCCAGGTACGGTCCGGCAGGCTGACTCCCTGGAAGGGAATGTACTTTTTAATGGGCTTATGCATAATGAATTCCTCCTTGGATTTTCGAGGCGGTCATAAAAAAATCCCCGCCCCCTGTTTTCTCTAGGGGCGAGGCAAATAATTCCACGCTGTACCACCCTGATTCAGCCAGCCAAAAAGCCGGCCCTTTCACCTCTTACTCAAGCAAGTATAAGGCTAAGGTCTGTAACGGGACCTCCCGTTCCGGACTACTTATCACCCGGACGACTCTGGAACCAGTTATCATTCAGAAGCGAACTATCGACTCCCAGCAAATGTCGACTCTCTGTGAATTCCCTTTCTGATCTTCTTTCCTTCGCAGTCATTGTTGGTTACACTTTTGAACTTGATGGTGCTTATTATAGAGCCTTTTATAATGGCTGTCAACAGTTTTGTGGAAAAATGTTTAAAAAAAATAGGTGCTGTTGCATAAGCAACAGCACCCTCCCCATCAATGATGAAACAGCCGTACTCCCGTCATGGCCATGGCGATGTTGTATTTGTCGCAGGTGGCAATTACATTGTCGTCCCGGATGCTGCCGCCGGTCTGGGCGATGTATTCCACCCCGCTCCGGTGGGCCCGTTCAATGTTGTCCCCAAAGGGGAAGAAGGCGTCGGAACCCAGGGCTACCCCGGTGTTCTTGGCAATCCAGGCCTTCCGTTCTTCCCGGGTCATGGGTTCCGGTTTTTCCGTAAAGAAGTTTTCCCATACCCCGTCAGCCAGCACATCTTCCCAGTCGTCAGAAGTGTACACGTCGATGGTGTTGTCCCGGTCCGGTTTCCGGATATCCGCCCGGAAGGGCAGGTTCAGCACCTTGGGGCTCTGGCGCAGCCACCATTTGTCCGCTTTGTCCCCGGCCAGACGGGTGCAGTGGATCCGGGACTGCTGGCCGGCGCCCACGCCGATGGTCTGGCCGTCCTTCACATAGCATACGGAGTTGGACTGGGTGTATTTCAGGGTGATCATGGCGATCAGCAGATCCCGCCGGGCTGCTTCCGGGATTTCCTTGTTCTTCGTAGGCCGGTTCTGGAGCAGGTCTTCCGTAATATGGTCGTTGTTCCGTTTCTGTTCAAAGGTGATGCCGAAGACCTGCTTGGTTTCCAGTTCTTCCGGTTCATAGGCCGGGTCGATCTGGATCACATTGTATTTGCCCTTTTTCTTGGCGGACAGGATTTCCAGGGCTTCCGGTTCGTACCCGGGCGCAATGACCCCGTCGGACACTTCATGCTGGAGCACCAGGGCGGTGGATTTGTCGCACACGTCGGACAGAGCCACGAAATCCCCGAAAGAACTCATCCGGTCCGCCCCGCGGGCCCGGGCATAGGCACTGGCCAGAGGGGACAGGTCCATGCCTTCCACGCTGTAGATCTTCTTCAGGGTATCCGTCAGAGGCAGGCCCACAGCCGCCCCGGCCGGGCTTACATGTTTGAAGGAAGCAGCTGCCGGCAGACCGGTGGCTCTCCGCAGTTCCCGCACCAGCTGCCAGCTGTTGAAGGCATCCAGGAAGTTGATGTACCCGGGTCTGCCGTTGAGCACCGTAATGGGCAGTTCCGCCCCGCTCTGCATATAGATCCGGGCCGGGATCTGGTTGGGATTGCAGCCATACTTCAGTTTCAGTTCTTTCATGAAAGATTCCTCCTTAAGGTCAAAAGAAAAAGCCGACCCCGGGCCACAGCAGGTGCCCAGACGGTCGGCATTCTACGACCATGCTCCCTGTGGGTAAACCCACTTCCGTCAGTCACATGATCTGTCCGTTTCATTATAGCATTGTCAGCGGGAAATGGTCAAGAAGGGGTCACAGCCCGCAGCCGGGTCCTTCATTCCCCCTTCACCCCCGTCCCGTCGAAGGCCGGGATGAACTGGCTGTCGGCAGAACTGGCTTCCTGGACGAACCCGTCCTCGATGGGGCTCTGGAACAGGTAGTCCTCCACTTCCTGGTATTCTTCTTCGGTCAGGGGCCAGCCGATTTCCGGATACTTTCCCTCTTTGGCCAGGCCGCAGGGCACATACTGGCGCATCAGGCTGAACAGCACCTGGCCCGGGCCGAAATTGGACCCCACCCAGTCGATGATCCGCTTGCTGTCTTCCAAAAGCCCCGGCAGGATCATGTGCCGGATGATCACCCCTTTTTTCAGGAGCCCGGTTCCCTCATCCATTTCGTAAGGCCCGGTCTGCCGGAACATTTCCCGGATGGCTGACGTGGCCACGGCGAAATAATCCTTTGCATGGCTGTACCGCCAGGCCGCTTCTTCGCTGACGTATTTCAGATCCGGCAGGTAGATCTGCACCTTCCCCTCCAGCCTCCGGAGGGTCTCCACCTTTTCATAGCCCCCGCAGTTGTACACCACCGGCACCGGCAGCTTCGGCTCCAGGGATTCCAGGATGGTGGGAAGGAAATGGGTGGGAGTCACCAGGTTGATGTTGTGGGCCCCCTGGGCGATGAGATTTTGGTAGATCCGCCGCAGGTCGTCGGCGGTCACTTCCCAGCCCTTTCCCCCGCTGCTGATTTCGCTGTTCTGGCAGAACACGCACTGGAGAGTGCAGCCGGAAAAGAACACCGTGCCGCTGCCTCCGGAGGTGCCGCTGATACAGGGTTCCTCCCAAAGATGCAGGGCCGCCCGTGCTGCCCGGGGCCGCCAGGGCATCCGGCACCACCCCAGCTGCCCGGGGTCCCCGGAAGTCTCCGGCCGTTCCACCCCACATTCATGGGGACAAAGAGTACATTTGGTCATGTTGGGTCCTTTCGTAAAAGAAGGGGCTGTTGCACGTGCAACAGCCCCTCTCCAATTCAGTATTTATACCCCCAGGAATACCGTCCCCGGTAATTGTAGGGATAAATGGTAATGTCGTAATGGGCATTTTCCAGTTCGTGGGTAATCTGGTGCTTGAAGGGCGCCAACGCCATATGGAGCACCTTGAAGGACTTGGACCCCCACATGGCGCCTTCATCGGAAATGTCCACCTTGTATCCGTTTTCGTGGGAATAAGTGCCGGACGCATGGTAGCCCCGTTCCGCCCCGCCGGTGATCACAAAGGTGACTCCGTTCCGCCGGGCCAGCTCATTCAGATGGTCCAGGAAGGCCACCGTGGAGGCTTTGAAATGAGCCGTATCCGTAGTACTGTTGCTCCGCCAGGGAGTATCCATCCCCTCGGTGCTGCTCCACTTCCGCAGGTTGCTTTTGCCGAAATCCCGACGCCAGGCATAGGCCTGCTTGGTGGAAATAGGCGTATAGGACAAAGCCTTCCTCCGGTTTTCCATGGTGGAAACCCGGTAGCCCGGATTGCTGGAAGCCCTTGCCGATGCAGCAGAAGACGCACGAGCGCCATAGTTAAAAGGCACGGCACGGCGGGCCATACCGGCTGCAGAGGCAGATACGGACACAGTCAGCGAAGAAAAGACAACAGCAGTGAGTACGACTTTATTCATGCAGTCATGCACATCTCCCAACGTTAAGATTCAAAAGCATAAGAAATCTCTTTAATTATACGCGAAAAAGGCAGAAATTTCAAGGGTACCGCCAGAACCGGTATGTGTCAACAAGTTCTCAGTAAAACCTTCATCACAGTATAGTTATTCATCCATGTCCGAAAGTGAAGAGTGCAGAGTGCAGAGTGAAGAGCATGGGCCCGTAGAGGCCGCACAACCGGCGACTCGCCAGATGTACGAATCTCTGACCCCAACGATGTAGGGGTTTCGCCGCAGGCAAACCCGTCCCGGCCGCCCAGAGGGCAAAACTTCTATACCCATACACCCGCGAGGGCTCTCCGCCGGGAGAATCGATGTATACCCGCAAAAAGTACCAGCAAGGCCGGAGGCCAAGTCCGCCCTGCAGGGGCGGGGGACCGGGCTTGCCCGGTGGTGGGGGCATGAGGTCCTGAAAGGACCGAATACCTTGACGGGGGTACGGGCTCATCGGCTGGGAATGCAGCAACGAAAACTGAAATCATCATATTCCTGCTCCTGCCATACGCTTTCTTGTTGTCTGCCGGTCCTGCGAAGTATCGGCTGTCGCCGATGCCCCCACCACCAGCCTTGCGGCTGGTCCCCCGCCCCTCACAGGGCGGACTTTGGGTCCGTTCCCATCACCAGTTCAGTACTGCTGGGACCGTAAAATCCATGGAAGACCTTTTCCTATCTATAGTGTTGGTGTCGTGACTTATACTATAAGATGAAGGTCTTTCTTTTTGCAAGTTTATAATGGATTATTCATTTCACCGAGAACTATTTTACACTAAGGTGGCACGTTGTGTGAACAACCCCGGTCACTGGCCGATGGAAAGAACCCGTGGCTGACGGGTTCTTTTGAAAAGAAACGCAGCCCTTTGGGCTGCTAACCCACCACCAGCCTTGCGGCTGGTCCCCCGCCCTTGCAAAGGACGGATAAAATACGCGGGCTCGCGCCCTGGTATTTACAAAAAGCGATGGGCGCCAGCCCCAGCGTATATCCGCCCTTTGCAAGGGCGGGGGACCGTTGCGCTTGCGCAATGGTGGTGGGTTAGCAGCCGCAGGCTGCGTTTCCATTCCTGAAAATCTGACTGCAAATTGATTCTTCGGCCGCTGACCGTTGACAGCTGACGGGACCTGCGGTCTCTGCAGCAGCCCCCTCACACCTGGGCCAGCAGCACCGCCACGAACACCAGCACGCAGCCGGCGATTTCCCGTCCTGTCATCACTTCTCCCAGGAACAGCCAGCCGGAGAGCACGGCGAACACGGATTCCAGGCTCATGATCAGGGTGGCGGTGGTGGGTTCCGTGTATTTCTGGCCGATGATCTGCAGGGTATAGGCCACCCCGCTGGAGAGCCCCGCCGTATAGAAAAGGGGCCACCGGGCCGCCCACAGGGCACTGGCCAATCCCCCTGCCGGCACACTTTCCCACATCCCGGCCCCCAGGGCGGACAAAAGACAGGTCATGGCGAACTGGAGCCAGGCCACCCGCACCCCGCTGGCTCCCTTCCGGAGGAAATGGTCTACAAAAAGGATGTGGAGGGCGAAGAACACCGCACAGCAGAACACCAGGAAATCCCCGAACGAAACGGTGAAATCCCCCTTCACGCACAGGAGATAGAATCCCACCAGAGCCATGGGTACGCACAGCAGCATGATCTTCCGCACCGTCCGGCCCAGGAAGCGCCCCAGGATGGGCACCAGGATAATGTACAGGGCGGTGATGAACCCGGCCTTCCCGGCGGTGGTCTGGGCGATGCCCACCTGCTGGAGGTTGCTGGCGATTCCCATGATCAGCCCGCAGCAAAGGCCCCCTTTCAGGGTCACTCCATCCGGCTTCAGCCGCTGCCACAGGCTTCCCTGGCGTTTTCCCCCAAAGGCCAGCACCACCGGCACCAGCACCCCGGTGGCCAGAAGATTCCGGGCCGCGTTGAAGGTAAAGGGCCCCACATAATCCATGCCCACGCTCTGGGCCACAAAAGCGCTGCCCCAGATCAGGGCCGTCAGCAGCAGCAGCAGATTTCCTTTCATGCGATCCATAGTATTCCCCTTTTCACACATTGTAAGAATAAGGATACCATAAAAAAGGAGCTGTTGCACGTGCAGCAGCTCCTTTTTTGTTGCTTATTTAATGAACCGGACGTTGGGGATAATTTCCTCGTATACTTCTTCGGCCCGTTTCTTGTAGGTCTTCTTGTTTTCTTCGAACAGGTTGCCGCCTTTGGTGTCAACAGCCACGATCAGGGGCCCCAGTTCTTCCACTTCGCTGGTCCACAGGGTTTCCGGCATCCCCAGGTCTTTCCACTGGGCGTCGATGATCTTCTTGAAATGGACGGCGGATACCACGGCACAGCCGGCCGGGAACACACAGAAGATGGTTTTGTACTTCTGGCAGGCATCCATGGTGTCCTGGCCCATGCCCCCTTTGCCCACGATCAGCTTCACGCCGGTCTGGGGAATGAAATCCTTTTCGAATTTTTCCATCCGCATGGAAGTGGTGGGTCCGATGGAAACCATTTCATAGGCGTTTTCCTGGCCTTCAATGGGACGGACAATGGGGCCTGCGTGGAAAATGGCGCCCCCTTCCAGGTCCACCGGCAGCTTCCGGCCTTCTTCGATGAGCCGGCGGTGAGCCACGTCCCGGCAGGTGGTGATCTTGCCGGTCAGATAGACGATGTCCCCGATTTTCAGGTTCTCGATGTCTTCGGATTTAATGGGTGTATGCAGCACAACTTTGTTAGCCATTATAATTCAGCCCCCTTATGAGAAGTGATGGTGTAATGCAGGTCTTTGTCGAAAATGATGTGGCCCCGGCGGTGGTTCCAGCAGCCGATGTTCACAGCCACCCCGATGGCGGACGGATGCCGGGCGGTGTTTTCGATGTGTACACCCAGTACGGAAGCGCTGCCGGTCATGCCCTGAGGCCCCAGACCGATCTTGTTGATGCCTTCTTCCAGGAGTTTTTCCATTTCCGCAGCTCGGGGGTTGGGATTGTGGGAACCCAGAGGACGCATGAGAGCCTTTTTGGACAGGAGAGCGGCGGTTTCCACAGAGGTGGCCACCCCTACCCCCACCAGGAAGGGCGGGCAGGCGTTGGGTCCATAGGTGTACATCCGCTCCAGGACGAACTTGGTGACCCCTTCATACCCTTCCCCGGGCATCAGCACCATGGCGTGGCCCGGCAGGGTGCAGCCGCCCCCGGCCATGTAGGTGTCGATTTCGCAGGTGTCGGAATCGGGCACGATTTCCCAGAACACGGTGGGAGTCCCTTTCCCCACATTCTTGCCGGTGTTGTATTCATCGAAGGTTTCCACGCTGTTGTGGCGCAGGGGGGTGGCGAAGGTGGCCTGTACAGTGGCTTCCTTCAGCAGCCCTTCCAGTTCCCCGATGAGGGGGAAGTTGGTGCCGCATTTCACGAAATACTGGAGCACGCCGGTATCCTGGCAGGAAGGACGGTTCAGTTCCTTGGCCAGCTTCTGGTTCTTGGCGTAGGTTTCATACAGCAGCTTGGCAATGGGCACCGTTTCCTTTTCGGCCAGTTCCTTCAGTTTGGCGGCCACATCATCGGGCAGCACCTTGGCGGTGTAGCCGACGAACTTGGCCATAATGTCGGTCATTTGTTTGACTTGGGCTTCTTTGGACATTTTCATTTCCTCCTTATACTTGAACACACAGGTTGTTTTCTATTCACATGTTCCCGTACCATCAGGGATAGAAGGGGAACAGGATGGGCAGCAGGACAAGAGAGACGATGTAGCCGATGATCACCATGGGAAGGCCGGCCTTCACATAATCGTTGAAATTGTAGCCCCCGGGGGCGAACACCATCATGTTGGCAGGCATCCCGATGGGAGTGGCGAAGGCCAGGGAAGCACCGATGACAGTGGCTACGATCACGGCCTTGGGGTCAGCCCCCATGGCTTCGGAAATGTTCACGCTGATGGGGATCAAAAGGGCCGCCGTGCCGAAGTTGCTCATGAAGTTGGTCATGATGCAGCTGAGCAGTAGGATCACCGTCACCAGCACCAGAGCCCCGATGCAACCGGACAGGTAGAACTTGATGCCGATCTGTTTTTCGAAGATCATGGCGATAATGGTAAGGACCATGACAATCAGGGAAACTTTCTGTTTCCAGGGAGCTACCTGGGAGAAATCCGGAGCCTTGTCATAGATGCTTTCTCCGGCTTTGGCCTGATGGTCTGGCAGGAACTGGTAGCCTACAGTGGCAAAGAACAGGGTGCCGATCAGCAGGATGGGCAGTCCCACATAGCCGTATTCGAAGAAGCTGATGTCCTGGCCAATGGCTTCCAGGGCGCTTTTCCCCAGCAGGTTACCAGGGGCCCCGATGATGGACAGGTTGCCCCCCATGGCCGCCGCGAAAATCAGAGGCAGCAGCAGCCGGGACCGGGCGAAACCGGATTTGGATGCGATGCCGATGACCACGGGGATCAGGATGGCCGCCGTACCGGTGTTGGACAAAAAGCCGCTCATGATGCCGGTGACCAGCATCACGGAAACGATCAGCTGCCGTTCGGTTTTGGCAAACCGGGTGACGATGCCCCCTACCTTGTTGGCCATGCCCGTTTCAAAAAAGGCACCGCCGATGACGAACATGGCCACGAACAGGATCAGGTTGCTGTCCACAAAGCCTGCAAAGGCATCCTTGGGGCTCAGTACCCCGGTAAGGACCAGAACCATCAGGGCGATCATGGACGTAACCGCCAGGGGAAGTTTTTCAGTGACAAACAGGATGATGACCAGTACCAGCAAAGTCAAAGTAATGGCAATGGGTGACATTATGTTTTCTCCTCCTTTGTTCTCCATCAATCCTGCGCGCGTGAATTAATTTTGATATTTGATAATGTATCCATTTCTTGATGATACTATAACCCCATTGGCAGAAAGAGTCAATGGGGTTATGGAATTATCTGATTTTTGACTACAAATTTGGATATAATATCATAAATACAAAAAGAGGCTGTTGCACAGAACGTGCAACAGCCTCTAGCTGTAGAGCCGCATAACGGCTCAAGTCTGGAGTCTGAAGCCAAATGATAAATTTGCAGGCAAATTTTTGAATGTGTAGAACCTTTGGATTAAAGGATATCCCAGGTCGATTTCGAGTCTGGTTCCATATAATCGAGAGGATCCGTCCAACCAGGCGGATCCTTTCCTGAGGCTTCCGACTCCCGACTCCAGGCTGCCGACTCAAAAGGGGCGCTCACGCACCCCCGCCCTTCCCCACCTGCTCCCGGTAGTTGGTGAGGATATTGTCCATACTCCGTTTCATGTGTTCGTCCATGAGCTTTTTGGCTCTTTCCGGGTCGTGGGCCCGGAGGGCTTCCATCAGCTGCTCGTGTTCGAAGAAGGAGATCTTGGCGTAATCGGTTTCCGTCACCAGGAAACCCAGGGACAGGCCGTTCCACAGGCTGGCCAGGATCTGGGTCAGTTTGGGATTCCCGGCGGCCTCCCACAGGGCCATATGGAAGCTTTCGTTGTAGTGCTTGTATTCGGCGTACCGGTGCTGGGCCAGGCACTCCTGCATCCCGGCGTACACCCGCTCCACTTCCCGCAGGTCGCTGCCGGGACGGGCGGCCAGGGCCGCCGCTTCCCGTTCCAGGATCTCCCGGACGGCGAAATGGTCCCGGATGGATTTTTCATCGATGCCCAGCACCACGGCCCCCTTGTTGGGCCGCAGCTTCACCAGCCCCTGGGTGGCCAGCAGCTGGAGGGCTTCCCGGACCGGGGTGGTGGACACCCCCATGTGCCGGGCGGTCTCTTCCAGGGTCAGGACGCTCCCTTCCGGGATTTCCCGGCGGAGAATAGCCTTCCGGAGATAGGAGGCCACCTGTTCCCGGGCCGGCAGGAGATGGATCTTCCCGATGGTTTCCGGCATCGTTTCCGTCTCCACCCGGTAAGCCGGGGAACCAGCCGCCTTTTCTTCCGGTGCCGGAGCCTCATTTTCCTCAGTCCGGGGCACCTTCCGGTTCTCCAGGATCTCCCGGGCATGGGAAGACACCACCATGTGCCGGTTGCTGAGCCGGGTCACCAGTCCTTCCAGCATCAGGCCCTGGAGGGCCTCCCGGATGGGCATCCGGGACACCCCGTAGGTCTTGGCCAGTTCCACCTGCTTCAGTTCCGTCCCCGGTTCCAGATCACCGGAGGCGATCCGGCTCCGGAGAGACTGGCAGATCAGATCCTGGGTGGATTTCTGCAGGGTCACCATGGCCCTCCCTCCTTTCACCGGTTATTTGTCGTCCATTTTCAGGATGGCCATAAAGGCTTCCTGAGGCAGTTCCACGCTGCCCACCTGCTTCATGCGCTTTTTCCCGGCTTTCTGCTTTTCCAGCAGCTTCCGCTTCCGGGTAATGTCCCCGCCATAACACTTGGCCAGCACGTCCTTCCGGAGGGCGCTGACGTTTTCCCGGGCGATGATCTTGCTGCCGATGGCCGCCTGGATGGGGATTTCGAACAGCTGCCGGGGAATCAGCTTCCGGAGCTTTTCCACCAGGGCACGGCCCCAGTACTGGGCCCGGTCCCGATGGACGATGGCGCTGAGGGCATCCACCGGATCCCCGTTCAGGAGGATATCCACCTTCACCATGTCCGAAGGCCGGTAGCCGCTGAGCTCATAGTCCAGGGAAGCATAGCCCCGGGACACGCTTTTCAGCCGGTCGAAATAGTCGAAGATGATTTCCGACAGGGGCAGGGCATAGTGGATCATCACACGGGTTTCGTCCAGGTAGGTCATGTTCTGGTATTCTCCCCGCTTTTCCTGGGACAGTTCCATGACCGGCCCCACAAAGTCCTTGGGCACGATGATGGTGGCGTTCACGAAAGGTTCCTCCACATGCTCGATCACCGTGGGGTTGGGGAACTGAGAAGGGTTGTCCACCATTTCGATGTCCCCGTTGGTCTTCACCACTTCGTAGATAACGTTGGGGGCGGTGGTGATCAGGCTCAGGCCGTATTCCCGTTCCAGCCGTTCCTTGATCACGTCCATGTGGAGCAGACCCAGGAACCCGCACCGGAACCCGAAGCCCAGGGCGGAAGAGGTTTCCGGCTCGAAGGTCAGGGAAGCGTCGTTGAGCTGGAGTTTTTCCAGGGCGTCCCGGAGGTTGTCATAGTCGGAGTTCTCGATGGGATACAGGCCGCAGTACACCATGGGGGTAGCCTTCCGGTACCCTGGCAGAGGCTCTTTGGCCGGCCGGTTGTTGTCGGTGATGGTATCCCCCACCCGGGCGTCCTTGACGGTCTTGATGGCTGCCGCCAGGAAACCCACCTGGCCTTCTCCCAGTTCCGGCACGTTGACCATGGCCGGCTTGAACACTCCCACTTCCGTTACGTCATAGACCTTGCCGGTGGCCATGAGACGGATGGACATGCCCTTTTTCAGGCAGCCGTTCACCACCCGCACATACAGCATGACCCCTTTGTAGGCATCGAACTTGGAATCGAAGATCAGAGCCTGGAGAGGGGCTTCCGGGTTCCCTTTGGGGGCCGGCACCCGGTTCACCACCGCTTCCAGCACCTGGTCCACTCCCAGGCCGGTTTTGGCGGAGCACAGGACACAGTCACTTTTATCGATGCCCAGGATGTCCTCGATTTCCTTTTCCACCCGGGGCACGTCGGCGCTGGGCAGGTCGATCTTGTTGATCACCGGGATGATCTCCAGATCGTGGTCCATGGCCAGGTACACATTGGCCAGGGTCTGGGCCTCGATGCCCTGGGTGGCGTCGATGACCAGGAGCGCCCCCTCACAGGCCGCCAGGGCCCGGGAAACTTCATAGGTAAAGTCCACATGCCCCGGGGTGTCGATCAGGTTCAGGATGTAGTCATTCCCGTCCTTGGCCTTGTAGTCCAGCTGGACTGCCTGGTCCTTGATGGTGATGCCCCGTTCCCGTTCCAGGCTCATGGAGTCCAGGATCTGGTCCTCCATTTCCCGTTTGGACAGGGTCCCGGTCATTTCAATGAGCCGGTCGGCCAGGGTGGATTTGCCGTGGTCGATATGGGCGATAATGGAAAAATTTCGAATATGATCACGTTTTGCCATGGATTCTCTCACTTTCTGTCAACGCCTGGAAAACAGGCGGAGATGTTTCAATACTTTATTATACCATGTATGGGGAGACCCTTCCACACGCAACAAAAAAGGCCGGCAACCGAAGTTGTCAGCCTTCCTGCTGTTCAGCCTTATTTTACTGCGTTGACTTTCTTAGCTAAACGGGATTTCTTGCGGGCTGCGGCTTTTTTGTTCACCGTGCCTTTCCGAGCAGCTTTATCTAATAAGCTCGCTGCTACTTTCAAAGTGGCCTGGGCCTCTTCTTTGGATCCTGCAGCAGCAAAAGCTTCAACCTTGCGTGCGGTGCTGCGGATTTCAGCTTTCACCGGGCCATTGGCAGCGCGCCGTTCGGCATCAGTCTTGACACTACGAATGGAAGACTTAATATTCGGCATGTTCTCACCTCCACCAATAAGCTTTACCAAAATATAATATCATGGATGCTCCCTTTGTGCAAGGGATTTTTCCATTTATTTCTCAATCTTTCTGTTCAGCCCTTCCGGCCGGTGGATTCTTCCTCCATGGCCAAAAGGCTCTGGGCATTCCGGGCGTCCTTCCGGAGCTGTTCCTGGAGCCGGTCCAGGTCAGGGAATTTTTCTTCTCCCCGGAGCCGGGCCACCAGCTGGACCAGCACCTCCCGGCCGTAGAGATCCCCTTCGAACCGGAACAGATGGGCTTCCAGGCGGGCTTCCTGGTTGGCAAAGGTGGGATTGTCCCCCACGTTCACCATGGCGTCATACCATTGCCCTGCCACCAGTACCCGGCCGGCGTACACCCCGAAGGCAGGCACGGCAAAATGCTGGCCCAGGATCTTCAGGTTGGCCGTAGGGAACCCCAGCAGCCGTCCCCGGTGATCTCCGGGCACCACCTGGCCCCGGATGGCATAAGGCCGTCCCAGCATCTGGGCCGCCAGCTCCACCCGGCCTTCGGCGATGGCCTTCCGGATGTTGGTGCTGCTCACCACCAGCCCGTCCTGCTTCAGCAGAGGCCGGGACAGGATGGTGAGCCCGAACCGGCTGTGTTCCGTCTTCAAAAGGCGGACATTCCCCTTGCCTCCGGCACCGAAGCTGAAATTGTCCCCGATGCCCACAGCCTTCACCCCGCAGTCCACCAGCATCTGGAGGAACGCGTCGGCACTCATGGCCGCCAGTTCCCGGGTAAAGGGGATGTTCACCAGGATGTCCACCCCCAGTTCCACCATGAGCTTTTCCTTGGCGGGATTGTCCAGCAGCCGGGGCGGTTCCAGCTCCGGCTTCAGGCTGGCCAGGGGATGGGTGCTGAAGGTAAAGACCATCAGCTGGAGATGGTGCTCCCGGGCATAGAGCCGGGTGGTCCCGATCACCTCCTGGTGGCCCCGGTGGACCCCGTCAAAGGTCCCCAGTGCCGCCGCAGAAGGCAGCAGATGGGCGCTGTGCAGTTCGTCCAGCGATGTAATCAGTTTCATGGTCTATCTTCCGTCCTTGTTTCCACGTCAGGGATGTGGATGATCTTGTGGGGCCGGAGCCGGCCGTCCACAGCTTTGGCCACGCCCACCAGGAGCCCCTCCCGGGTCCACAGCTGGTACAGGGTACCGTCATGGATCCCGGGCAAGGTGGTGGCCACCCCCTGGGCGATCCGCCGGCCCTGGAGGTTGTTCACCACCAGTTTGGGGAAAGACGCCAGTACCGTTTCCACCCCGGTGCAGCACCCTTCCGGGTCGGCGGCGATCTCTTCCAGGGTATGGGACTCTTCCAGGGTAAACACCCCGGCCTTCCGCCGGAGCAGGAAGCTCATGGTCCCCTTCATCCCCAGCTTTTCCGCCAGATCCTCACAGAGGGTCCGGATGAAGGTGCCCTTGGAACAGGTCACGTCGAACACCAGGGTGTCCCCGGTATAGTCCACCTTTTCCAGTTCATAGAGGGTAATGGGCCGGGGCTCCCGCTTCACTTCGATGCCCTGCCGGGCCAGCTTGTACAGCTTGGTGCCCCCTACGCTGATGGCGGAATACATGGGCGGGATCTGGGTCCCCTCTCCCCGGAAGGAAGCCAGGGCTGCTTCGATTTCCTCATCCGTCAGCGGACGCACGGGACTTTGGGCAATGACCTTCCCTTCCGTATCCCCGGTATCGGTCTGGAACCCGAAGGTCAGTTCTGCCCGGTAGCTTTTTTCCTCATGGGCCGCATATTCCAGGAACCGGGTGGCAGTGCCGGTGAACACCGGCAGTACCCCGGCAGCCAGAGGATCCAGGGTGCCCCCGTGGCCGATTTTCTTCATGTTGAGGATTTTCCGCAGGGCCCCCACCACATCATGGCTGGTCATGCCCGGTGGTTTGAGTACGTTGAAAATCCCGTCCATCACAGTTCCTCCAGGGCCTTTTCCAGAGCTTCCAGGAGAGCCTTCTTGGCTTCTTCCAGAGGCAGCCCGATGGTGCAGCCGGCGGCTTTGGGGTGTCCCCCGCCGTTGAAGGCCACCGCCACCTTGCTCACATCCACCTGTTTGGACCGCATGCTCACCCGGGTGGACCGGGGTTCCACCTGCTTGAACAGCACTGCCACATCCACCCCGGCAATGTACCGGGGATGGTAGATGAAGCTTTCGGTGGAAACGGTCTTGTCATAGAGGGCCAGGGGCACCTCCAGGGTGGCGATCTTCCCTCCTGCATAGAAGCTCAGGCTGGGCAGTACCTTGGCCAGCAGCTCCACGGAATTCCGGGCCTTCAGTTCCAGCTGGTCGGAAATCTCGTTGGGCTTCACCCCCAGGGCCAAAAGGTCCGCCCCCACCCGCATGCAGCGGGGGGTGGTGTTGGCGTACTTAAAATAGCCGCAGTCGGTGACAATGGCCGTGTACAGGTCCGTGGCCAGTTCCTGGTCCACGGGCACCCCGTTCTCTTCCAGCATCAGATACATGATCTCCCCGGTGGCCGCCGCCTGGTCATCCAGCAGCAGATAATCCGCATACCGAGTGTTGGACACGTGATGGTCGATGTTCAGGATCGGCGCGGAAAGGCATTTTTCCGCCTCCCCCATCCGGTCCTTGGAAGAAGCGTCCACCACCACCGTCAGGTCGCAGTCAATCTTCTCCCCCTGTTTGGGCTGTTCATAGGCATCCAGCCCGGGCAGGAACTGGTACACCGCCGGCAGGATATCATCCACCAGCAGCCGCACCTTTTTCCCAGCCTGGCGCAGGGCCCGGGCCAGGCCCAGGGTGGAACCCAGGGTATCCCCGTCAGGCCCCACATGGCTCACCAGCACCAGGTCCTGGACGCTCATGAGCAGCTGCCAGGTTTCTTTCAGATCCAGTGCCTTACTCATGATGCTCTTCTTTCTTCAGCTCATGAAGGATGGATTCAATATGGGCGCTGTATTCCATGGAGGTATCCTTGTGGAAGCTGAGCACCGGAGCCACCCGCAGATCGATCCGCCGGGCGATTTCCCGACGGAAGAAGCCCAGGGCGGACTGGAGGCCCTTCCAGGCTGCCGCCTGCTGTTCCTCGCTGCCGTAGAGGCTTACATAGATCTTGGCGTAGCTCAGGTCGTTGCTCACTTCCACGCCGGTAATGGTAACGAACTTCACCCGGGGATCCTTTACGTCCCGGATCAGCATGTTGCTCATTTCCTGCTTGATCAGCGCCTGGAGTTTTTCCGCACGAAGTTTGGACATGGTCCCTCCTTATTCTGCCGCCACTTCTTCCATGGTGTAGACTTCCAGCTGGTCGCCCACCTTGATATCCCGGTAGTCGGCCAGGGTCAGCCCGCATTCGAAGTTGGCCGCCACTTCCTTCACATCGTCCTTGAACCGGCGCAGGGAATCCAGTTCCCCTTCGTGGATCACGATGCCGTCCCGGACCAGCCGCACTTTGGCAGACCGGGTGATCTTGCCGTCCTTCACATAGGCACCGGCGATCAGCATCTTGTTGATGGGGATCACCTGCCGGATTTCCACATGGCCGATGATCTTTTCCTTGAATTTGGGAGCCAGCATCCCCTTGATGGCGGCTTCCACATCGTTCAGGGCATCGTAGATGACCCGGTAGGTGCGGATGTCCACCTTTTCCTGTTCGGCGGTCTTCCGGGCATTGGCATCCGGACGGACGTTGAAGCCGATGATCAGGGCGTTGGCAGCGGAAGCCAGCATCACGTCGGATTCGTTGATGGCCCCTACCCCGGAATGGACGATGACCACTTTCACTTCATCGTTCTTGATCTTGGTGAGTGCCTGTTCCAGGGCCTGGATGGTGCCCTGTACGTCGGCCTTCACCACAATGTTCAGGTCCTTCAGTTCCCCTTCCTGGATCCGGTTGAAAATATCGTCCAGGGAAACCTTGGCCTTCTTCTGTTCTTCCATCTTCTGCTTGGCCAGACGTTTTTCCGCCACGGTCCGGGCCACATGTTCGTCGCAGGCGTCCATGATGTCCCCGGCTTCCGGCACGTCATTGAGCCCCAGTACTTCCACAGGGGTGGAAGGCAGCGCCTTCTTCACCTTTTCGCCCCGGTCGTTGACCATGGCACGGACCTTCCCGTAGCAGGTGCCGGCCAGGATGGAATCCCCGATGTGCAGGGTCCCCCGGTCGATGAGCACGGAGGCCACAGGCCCTCTGCCCTTGTCCAGTTTGGCTTCGATGATGGTGCCGTGGGCAGGCAGGTTGGGGTTGGCTTTCAGATCCTGCATTTCAGCCACCAGCAGGATCATTTCCAGCAGGTCGGAGATACCGGTCTTCTGCCGGGCAGATACGGGAACCATGATGGTGTCCCCGCCCCAGGCTTCCGGGATCAGTCCGTGTTCGGACAGCTGCTGCATGACGAAGTCCGGGTTGGCCCCTTCCTTGTCGATTTTGTTGATGGCCACGATAATGGGCACCTTGGCGGCCTTGGCATGGTTGATGGCTTCGATGGTCTGAGGCATTACCCCGTCGTCAGCGGCCACCACCAGCACGGCGATATCCGTCACCTGGGCCCCACGGGCACGCATGGCGGTAAAGGCTTCGTGGCCGGGAGTATCCAGGAACACAATGGGCTTGCCCTGGCACACCACCCGGTAAGCACCGATGTGCTGGGTGATCCCGCCAGCTTCCCGGGCGGTTACGTTGGTTTTCCGGATGGCATCCAGGAGGGAGGTCTTGCCGTGGTCCACGTGGCCCATAACCGTCACCACAGGGGGACGGGGCACCCGCAGAGCCGGGTCGTCTTCCACTTCCGGCACTTCCGTGGGATCCGCTTCAGGAGGCGGTTCCTTGATTTCGCAGTTGAAGTCCATGCCCACCAGTTCAGCGGTTTCATGGTCGATTTCCTGGTTGATGGTGACCATCTTGCCCAGCATGAACAGCTTTTTGATCACTTCGTTCACGTCCCGGCACAGGAGCTTGGCGAAATCCTTCACGCTGATGCTTTCTCCCACTTCCACGCTGGTGGGACGGACCACTTCGGTCTTTCTGGCAGGAGCCGCGTTCCGGTTGTTGTTATTGTTGTTTTTGTGTTTATGGTTTTTCATCATATGATCAGCACTGCGGGTAGGACGGTCCTCCCGGGTGGCGTAAGAGCCCTTGATTTTCTCCCGTTTTTCCTGATGGTTGTGGCTGCCGTTCCGTTTGCCCATATCCTTGCCGGCATGGGCGCTGTTGCCGTTGATGGGGGCACCGGCTTTCCCGCCCCGGTTGTTCTGGGGCTTGTTCCGGTTGTTGTTCCCATTGTTTCCGTTCCGGTTCTGGCCGTTGTTCCGGTCGTTGTGGCTGAACCGGCTGTTCCCGCTGCCGTTCCCGTTCCGGTTCTGGCCATTCTGGGGACGGTCGTTCCGGCGGCCGTTGTCCCGGTTCTGGTTCTGGCCGTTCTGGGGACGGTCGTTTCTCCGGTCGTTCCGGTTCTGGCCATGGTTCCGGTCGTTGGACCGGTTTTCCGGACGGCTGTCGTTTCTCCGGTCATTCCGGTCGTTCCGGCCTTCCGGACGCTGGCTGTTCCGGTTCTGTTCCTTCTGCTGGGCCTGGGCCGCATGATGGGCCTGGATGGCCGCTTTGCCCACTGCCACATCGCTCTTTACCTGGGCCACTTTGGCCGCTACCGGAGCCGCTGCCTGGGTCACTTTTTCCTGGACCTTCTGGGCAGCCGCCTTCACGGCACCCTGGTTGTTCTTCAGGCCCTTGACGATCATGTCCCGGACCCCGGCTTCCACCGTGCTCATGTGGTTCTTCACCGTGATTTTATGGTCAGCCAGGAACCCCAGCACCTTTTTGTTGTCCAGGTTCAATTCTTTGGCGATCTCATAGATTCTGTATTTTGTCATCCGCACACCTCCATAGTCAAAAGCCCATCATCTTCCGGAAGTTGTCATCCATCAGGACCACAGCCGCCCGGGGCGCTTTTCCGATGGCGGCACCCAGCCGGGCACGGTCCAGGATCTTCCCGTAAGGGATCTTCCCGGCATCGCACCAGCGCTGGATCTTCTCCACCGTACGGGGCGAGGCATCAGCGGCAATCAGCACGTAACGGGCACGGCCTTTTTTCAGCGTGTCCCATACGCCCTGATCGCCGGATGCCAGCTTCCCGGCCTTCTGCGCCAGACTCAGGGCAAAGCAGAGCTGTTCATCCGTTTTCATGGGTGAGCTCCGCCAGCAATGCTTCCTTCGTTTCCGGAGAAACCTTCACCTGCAGGGCTCTTTCCAGGGCTTTGCTCTGGAAGGCCTTTTCGATGCAGGAAGCCTGGGGGCACACATAGGCACCCCGGCCCGGTTTCTTCCCGGAACGGTCCAGGCTCACGGCTCCTTCCGGAGACCGGACGATCCGGACCATTTCCTTCTTATTGTGGATTTCCCCGCAGCCGATGCAGGTCCGCTGGGGAATCTTCTTTACTTTCATGCGTCCTCACCACTTTCCTCAGGGGCTTCCTGAGCCTGGGCAGCTTCTGCAGCAGCCGCCTGGGATTCGCTCTTGATGTCGATCTTCCAGCCGGTGAGTTTGGCGGCCAGACGGGCGTTCTGCCCTTCCTTGCCGATGGCCAGGGACAGCTGGTAGTCAGGGACCACCACCCGGCAGATCTTTTCGTCCTTGTCCGCCCGGGCGGAAACCACCTTGGAGGGGGACAGGGCGTTGGCCACATATTCTTCCGGATCTTCACTGTATTTCACAATGTCGATCTTTTCTCCCCGGAGTTCGTCCACAATGGCCCGTACCCGCATGCCCTTGGGTCCCACACAGGCCCCTACCGGATCCACGCTGGGATTGGTGCTGTGGACGGCGATCTTGCTGCGCATCCCCGGTTCCCGGGCCACACTGTCGATGACCACGGTGCCATCCTGGATTTCGGACACTTCCAGTTCGAACAGCCGCTTCAGGAGGCCGGGATGGGTCCGGGACAGGATGATCTGGGGACCCTTGGTGGTCTTCTTCACTTCCACCACATAGCATTTCAGCCGCTGATGGTAGTCGTAGGTTTCATGAGGGATCTGTTCGTTGGGCAGCAGCAGGCCTTCCGCCGTGCCCAGGTCGATGAACACATTGTGGCCTTCGATCCGCTGGACGGTACCGGTGACAATGTCGTTTTCCCGGTCAGAATACCGTTCGTACACCATCCCCCGTTCCGCTTCCCGGATCCGCTGGACGATCACCTGCTTGGCGTTCTGGGCGGCGATCCGGCCGAAGTTCTTGGGGGTCACTTCCGTTTCCAGGATATCCCCGGCCTGGTAGTGGGGATTCAGCTTCTGGGCGTCTTCCAGGCTGATTTCCGTAGTGGGATCCGTGACTTCCTCCACAATGTTCTTCCGGGCATAGACATGGATCTCCCCGGTTTCTTTATGCATGGAAACCCGTACATTCTGGGCAGAACCGTAGTTTTTCTTGTAAGCGGTGATCAGGGCTTCCTCCACTGCACTGTACAGTACGTCGGGAGAAATGCTTTTCTCCTTGGCCAGGAGCGCAATGGCTTTCACGAAATCCGCATTCACTTCAAAATTCCTCCTTAACAGTTGTATCCTTTAAAAATCGATATGGGGCCGGACCGAAGCGATCAGCTTCCGGTCGATGGCCAGTTCTTTCTTTTTGGCGTCTTCCAGCACCAGCTTTTCGGCGTCGTGGCTTTTCAGCACCGCCGTCAGCTGCTTCTTCCCTTCATAAGGAGCAAAGAAGGCCAGGTCCACTTTCTTGCCATAGTGGGCTTCCAGGTCCTTGTCCTTTTTCAGGGGCCGGTCGATCCCCGGAGAAGAGACTTCCAGGTAATACTTCTCCTTGATGAAGTCCTCCTCGTCCAGCTTCTTGGCCAGAGCATTGCTGACCGCCGAGCAGTCATCGATGTCGATGCCGCCCTCTTTGTCGATGAAGACCCGCAGGAACCAGTCCCGTTCCCGCACGTACTCCACATCCACCAGTTCCAGACCGGCCGCCTCCACAATAGGAGAGACCAGTTCCGTAACCCGTTCGGTGATTTTCTTTTTGTCCATTCAGGCACCTCTGCTTTTTTCTTCCTAGTAAACGAAAGAGCGGGTATCAAATACCCACTCTCTAAGGTCTGCCTCAGTTTTCTTATTTATTATAGCACCCCACGGGGAAAATGGCAACAAGCCCGATGAAACCGGGTATGTGTCAACGGTCGGCGGCCCTCCGGGCAACCCCCTTCCCTGCACACAAGAAGGCCCCAGATGCGCGAAAACACCCCACCTTTCGACCTTTTCCCTGGGCGTCAGAGTGGGTCAGATGCGCGAAAGGCGGAATTTGGAAGTTGGGCATAGTACAAAGTGGTACATGCCCGGCTTCCAAATTCCGCCTGACAAAGCAGATGGCCCGCTATGGCGCCCAGGGGTTATGCGTCAGCCCCACAAAGCCAATCCAGCTATAACCCCCACCATCATCCCCGCCCCCACATCAGTGGGATAGTGCACTCCGGCCAGCACCCGCACCAGGGCACTGATAAGGCTCACCAGGAGGAAAGCTGCCCCCACCGGCGGGTGAAAGTACAGATACGTCATGGCGATGATGGTGGAGGAAAACACATGGCGGCTGGGGAAGGATTCCCCCTGTTTGTTCCGAGGGATCAGGGGGGTAATGGGCCAGGCCTCATAGGGCCGGGGCCGGTTGATCCTGCTGCGGACCAGGGTAAGGAGCAGGAAAGAAATGGCCGGGATCCAGAAGGCCTTCCGGAGGCCGGGGCTGGCCATTCCCCCCTGGGTATAGAGCTGCCACAGGAGCAGAGGATAGGCGATGTACATCAGCACCACCAGAGCCCCGTTCAGAAGAAAAAGCCCCCGGACAGCCCAGGGCCGGCCCCGGAAAGGCCGGGTCAGCCGGGCATAGGTACGGTCATAATGGCGTTCGAAGTGCATGGGGATTCCTTTCTGTAAAAAAGGAGCTGTTGCGCATGCAACAGCTCCTTTTACTTCATTTGGAGGCGACGCCCAGAATCGAACTGGGGATAAAGGTTTTGCAGACCTCTGCCTTACCGCTTGGCTACGTCGCCATAAAAAATTGGAGCGGAAAACGAGATTCGAACTCGCGACCCCCACCTTGGCAAGGTGATGCTCTACCACTGAGCTACTTCCGCTTGAAGAAATGGTGCCTCAGCGCAGAATCGAACTGCGGACACAAGGATTTTCAGTCCTTTGCTCTACCAACTGAGCTACCGAGGCATTGGCGACCCAGGACGGACTCGAACCGACGATCTCCGCCGTGACAGGGCGGCATTCTAACCAACTGAACTACTGGGCCGTTGCGGCGTCTTCTTCAAGCGCCGACTTGTATAGTATACGAGAGAAGGAGAAAAAAGTCAAGGACTTTTTTCTCCTTCTCCGGTCAAATGGTATGATCTGCCTGGTCCACCTTTTTCAGGGTTTCTTCCAGGTGTTCTTTCAGTTTGCCTTCCAGCTCCTTGAGATTTTTGCTGTCGAAATCCATGGAGGCGTGGAATACGGAGTTGATCTTCACTTCCCCGAAGAACTGGTCCCGCAGCCGGTTGTACATGATGATCAGCTGGTCCATCCGGTCGAAGTTGGAATAGTCGATCATGATGATGGACCCGTTGATGTGCTCGATGGCGTTGGCGGGTTTGATGTACAGTTCAAAGGGGCCGATCTTTTTCGGCAGATGGTTCCCGTAGTCCCAGGTCAGGATCCCGTGTTCCGCCACCTGCTCTCCCAGGTTCACGCTGGTGGGTTCTTCCATGCTGTGGAGGATCCCGGGCAGGTAGGCCTGGACGTTTTTGGCGAACACATCCTTGTCCTTGTAGATGAACCGGATGTCCCGGTAGGAATTCATCCCCATGGTGTGGACCACGATATAGTCGAAGGTCTCGGAAGTGTAGATGATATCCAGCTTGGCCCGGAGTTCCGGAGCTTCATACCGGCAGATGGTGAGCACCTGGCCGTCGATGGTGTCCACCAGTTTCTTGGTGAACTTTCCCACCTGGTCCGGCAGCCCTTTGATGAAATCCCACTGACGGGTCTCCTGCTGGATCTCTTCAATCGGTTTGTACCCCATGGCCGGTTACGCCTTCTTTTCAGCAGCTTTGGCGGCGTCCTGGGCCAGGAGTTTTTCCAGCCGGCCGCAGCTCATTTTCCCTTCGTGGCAGATCCGGTCGCTGTCGCAGGTGGGGCCGGCCTTCTCAAAGAGGATGGGAGCCACTTCCTTCACCTGCCGGAGCATTTCCCAGGCCAGGGCCCGGATCTCCCACTGGGCCCTGGCGCAGCACCGGAGCTGGAAGAAATGGAGCAGGCTCCGGGCGTTCATGGTGACCACGATCTTGGTTTCCGCCGCGTTGGGCAGGATGTACCGGGCATCTTCCGCAGGCACCCCTGCCTCCGTCCATTTGTTGTACAGGTCCTGGATCCGGCTGCACAGGTCCTCAAATTCCTTCTTGCATTCCGGCCGGGCTGCCAGGGTAGGCGGCAGGATGGTCTCGAAATCGTGTTCCTTCACATACCGCTGGCTCTGCTGGCTGTAGGAAGCGATCCGGTGGCGCACCAGCTGATGGGTCAGCACCCGGGACACCCCTTCGATGGCAAAGGTGAAGCTTACATGCTCAAAGGTGGAGGTGTGCCCCATCTGGCCCAGCCGGCGCACCAGGCTGGCCACTTCCTGGTCGGTCATCTTGGTTTCCAGTTCCGCTGCCCCGATGGGAGAATAGCAGAGCCGGGCGCTCATGGCCACGGTCCGGTCCGGTTCGGGAGTATAGCGGAGCAGTTTTACATGCATCATTTCTTTTTCTGTTTCCTTTCGTCCTCCATGGCCCGGCGGATCAGCTCAAAGGACCGGTCCATCAGTTCCTGGAGCCGGTCCTTCCGGTCCGTCAGGTACAGGTAGCCCATCAGGGCCTCGAAAGCCGTGCCCTGGCGGTATTCCCGGACACTGGCACTTTTGGGCACCGTGCTTTTGGTGTTCCGGCCCCGCCGGGCGATCTGGGCTTCCTCTTCCGTCAGGATCCCGGCTTCTTCCATGTCATCCATGGCTTTGGCCTGCATCACCGCGGATACCATCCGGCTGGCCAGGTCGTGGAGCACCTGCACATGGCTGCTTACAGGCAGCAGCCGCATCCTCACATACAGGGAAAACACCGCATCCCCGATATAGGCCAGTTCCACCGGGTGGATCAGCCGGGGTTCCGGCAGGGTCTGCGGGGTACCGCAGGTATGCAGCACATGGTCCAGGAGCCGCTGATACTGTTCGTATCTCACTTTCTCTTCCACCGTACGCCCTGGGGCGTGTCTTCCAGGATGATCCCCTTGGCGGCCAGTTCGTCACGGATGGCATCGGCTTTGGCAAAATCCCGGGCTTTCCGGGCAGCCTGCCGTTCTTCGATCTTGGCGGCGATTTCCGCTTCCTCGTTGCTCACCGCGCCCCCTTCGCTGTTGGCGGCCGGTTCACTTTCCAGGATCCCGATGACCCCGGTCATTTCCTTCCAGGCCTTGTCCATCTGTTCCACCAGTTTGCCGTCAGGCTTCCTGGCGCCGCTGAGGATGGCGTTGTGGTACACGTTGATTTCCTTGGCCAGGGCGAACAGATAGCTGATGGCCAGAGAAGTGTTGAAATCGTCGCTCATGGCGTCGAAGAACCCCTGGCGCAGTTCCGCCACTTTGTCCCGGAGAGCCAGGCTTTCCGCATCCGGTCCCACGGTGATCACCTGCTGGATCTCCCGCAGGTTGTTCTGGGCCGTGCGCAGCCGTTCTAGGCTCCGTCCCGCTTCCGCCAGCCGTTCCTGGCTGAAGTCCAGAGGGCTCCGGTAGTGGGTGTTCAGGATGAAATACCGGATGGTTTCCGGTTCGTATTCTTTCAGCAGATCATACACGGTCTTGAAGTTGCCCAGGGATTTGGACATCTTTTCTTCGTTGATGGTGATGAATCCGTTGTGGACCCAGTACCGGACGAAGGGATGGACCCCGGTGGCTCCTTCACTCTGGGCAATTTCATTTTCGTGGTGAGGGAAGATCAGGTCGCTGCCGCCCCCATGGAAGTCCAGGGTGTTGCCCAGGTACTTGGTGCTCATGGTGGAGCATTCAATGTGCCAGCCCGGCCGGCCTTTGCCCCAGGGGCTGTCCCAGGAGGGTTCTCCCGGTTTGGCGGATTTCCACAGGGCGAAATCCATGGGGTTCTCTTTCCGTTCGTCCACGTCCACCCGGGCGCCGGCCATCATGTCATCCAGCTTCCGGCCGGACAGTTCCCCGTAATGGGCGAACTTTTCCACCCGGTAGTACACGTCCCCGTCCACCACATAGCCGTAGCCATGGTCGATCAGCTGCTGGACCGTGTGGATGATGTCAGGGATGTGTTCGGAAACCCGGGGATAGATATGGGCCCGCTTCACATGGAGCTTGTCCATCACTTCGAAATAGGCTTTGATGTACCGGTTGGCGATCACGTCCCAGGTGACCCCTTCCTCGTTGGCGGCCCGGATGATCTTGTCGTCCACGTCGGTGAAGTTCTGGACATAGGTCACATCGTACCCTTCATGGTCCAAAAACCGGCGGATGGTGTCCCACACCACAAAGGGCCGGGCATTGCCGATATGGGGATGGTTGTAGGGAGTGACCCCGCACACATAGATCCCCACCTTCCCGGGATGGAGAGGCACGAACTCCTCTTTCTGCCGGGTCATGTCATTATATACACGGATGCTCATAGAAAGCTCCTTTCCTTACAGGTTCACGCCGGCTTTGGCCAGGCTGCCCCGGATCCGGGCGGCCGCACGGTCTTTGCCCAGGAGGGGAATCATTTCCGCCAGTTCCGGTCCGTGCTGGTTGCCGGTGAGGGCCACCCGTACGGGCATGAACACTTTCTTGCCCCCCAGTTTGGTTTCCTTCTGGACGGCTTTGAACAGGGCCTTGGTGCTGGCATGGTCCAGATTTTCTGCAGCCGCCAGTTTGTCCAGGAACAGGCCCATTACCTGGGGCACCGTTTCTTCCTTCAGTACGGCTTCTGCTTCAGGGGTTTCAAAATCGAATTCATCAGTGAAGTACAAGGCCACTTTTTCCGGGATTTCCTTCCCGAATTCCGCCTGGTCCCGGGCGGTCAGGATGACTTTCTTCAGCCATTCCAGCTTGTCCCCGGTTTCTTCCCCGGTCATGTACCCGGCTTCCTTCATGAAGGGTACGGCAAAAGCCACATAGTCTTCGTCGGACAGCTGGCGCATGTAGTGGGCGTTCAGCCAGTTCAGTTTCTTGATGTCGAATACCGCCGGGTTCTTGGCCACATGGTCCAGAGAGAACTGCTGGATCAGTTCTTCCCGGGAGAAGATTTCCTGGTCGGAATTGGGAGCCCAGCCCAGGAGAGCCAGGAAGTTCACAATGGCGTCAGGCAGGTAGCCCATCTGCCGGTACTGGTCCACGGAGGTGGCCCCATGCCGTTTGCTCATCTTCTTGTGGTCCGGTCCCAGGATCAGGGAAATATGGCCGAAAGTGGGTTTTTCGAATCCCAGGGCATCGTACAGCAGCAGCTGCCGGGGCGTGTTGGACAGATGTTCTTCCGCCCGGATCACACAGTTGACCCCCATCAGGGCGTCGTCGATGACCACGGCGTAGTTGTAGGTGGGGATCCCGTCGCTTTTCACGATGACAAAGTCCCCGATGCCGTTGGAATCGAAATGCACATCCCCACGGACTTCATCGTGGACCACAATATCCTGGTCTTCCGGCACCCGGAACCGGATGGTGGGTTTCCGGCCTTCCGCTTCGTAGGCGGCCCGCTGCTCCGGAGTCAGGTTCCGGCATTTTCCCATGTACCGGGGCGTCTTCCCCTGGGCGGTCAGGGCTTCCCGTTCCGCTTCCAGTTCTTCCGGAGTGCAGTAGCAGTAATAAGCCTTGCCTTCTGCCAGCAGCTTGTCGGTGTATTTCTTGTAGATGTCCAGCCGTTCCATCTGCCGGTAGGGGCCGTTGGGGCCTCCCACATCCACCCCTTCATCCCAGTCGATGCCCAGCCATTTCAGGGCCGCTTTGATGTTGGCTTCCCATTCCGGTTTGGACCGGTCCTGGTCGGTGTCTTCGATCCGCAGCAGCATGACCCCGTTTTCCTTCCGGGCCAGCAGCCAGTTGAACAGCGCAGACCGGGCGCCCCCGATGTGGAACGGCCCGGTAGGGCTGGGTGCAAAACGTACTTTCAGTTTCTTTTCCATTGTATCTTCCTCCCAAAGGTTTTTTATCTTGTAAGACTGGCCACGGCTTCGGCAGCAATGCCTTCTCCCCGGCCTGTAAAGCCCAGTTTTTCCGTGGTGGTGGCCTTTACGTTCACCGCGTCCCGGGGCAGCCCCAGGTCCGCGATGAGATTCTCCAGCATGGCCGGCTCATAGGGAGCCAGCTTGGGACGCTGGGCGATGATGGTCACATCCACGTTGTTCACCTGCCAGCCGGCTGCCCGGAGCTTCTCCAGCACCGCCGCCAGCAGTTTCCGGCTGTCCGCCCCCAGATAGGCGTCGTCCGTATCCGGGAACAGCCGGCCGATGTCTCCCAGGCCCGCCGCCCCCAGCAGGGCGTCCATCAGGGCATGGAGAGCCACATCCGCGTCAGAATGGCCGTCCAGTCCTTTATCCCAGGGCACAGTGACCCCGCAGAGGATCAGAGGCCGGCCTTCCACCAGCCGGTGCACGTCATACCCGGATCCGATCCGGAATTCCATAGGCTTTCCCTCCCTGCGTTCTGCCAGATCCTGAGCCCAGGCCAGGTCTTCCGGCGTAGTGATCTTCCGGTTGTCATAGTCCCCCATGATGAGGGCCACCTGACCGCCCAGGGCTTCCACCAGGCTGGCATCGTCGGTCACATCCAGCCGGCGTTCCCGGGCCAGGGCAAATCCTTCCCGGAGCAGCTCCGGCCGGAAGATCTGAGGAGTCTGGACCGCCCAGAGACGGCTCCGGTCCAGGGTGTGGTCCACAGAACCGGCGCAGTCATCCACTTTGATGGTATCCTTGCAGGGCACTGCAGCAATGGCTGCCCCGGTTTCCCGGGCTTTGTCCCACACCCGCTGGAACAGTTCCGGCCCGGCAAAGGGACGGGCCCCGTCGTGGACCGCCACCCAGGAGGCATCCTCAGGCAGAGCCGCCAGGGCATGGGCCACGGAATCCTGCCGCTCTTTCCCGCCGGTGACCACCTGCCAGGCAAGGCCGGGGAACTGCCGGTCCTGCCACTCCTGGAGCAGCTGCCGGGCTCCCGTTTCTTCCCCTTTGGCCACAGTGACCAGGGCCAGGGTCAGGCCGGGCACCTGGCTCAGCTGATGCAGGTTCCGGACCAGGATGGGGATTCCCCGGACAGAGGCATAATTTTTATTATACCCCAAACCCAGCCGTTTTCCCATACCTGCGGCGGCAATGATGCAAACCAATTCCTTTTCCATCCCATCATTCCTTATCTTATTTCAGTTTGGCAAAGATCATCCGTCCGGCAGAAGTCTGGAGCACGGAGGTGACCGTCACCGGTACGGTGAAGTTCACACAGCGCTTGCCCCCTTCCACCACCACCATGGTACCGTCATCCAGGTAGCCGATGGCCTGGCCCGGTTCCTTGCCTTCCTTGGCCAGATAGATCTGGAGTTCTTCTCCCGGCAGTACGGACTGCTTCAGGGCATTGGCCAGGTCGTTGATGTTCAGCACCCGGACCCCCTGGATCTCCGCCACCTTGCTCAGGTTGAAGTCATTGGTGGCCACCATGCCGCCCCGCTCTTTGGCCAGACGGACCAACTTGGTATCCACTTCCGTAATGTCGTCATAATCCTTGTCGGCGATTTCCACCACCGCGTTTTTGTCCCCCTGGATGGCCCGGACAATGTCCAGCCCTCTCCGGCCCCGGTTCCGTTTCAGGGTATCCCCGGAATCGGCGATCTTCTGGAGCTCTTCCAGGACGAATTTGGGGATCACGATGATCCCTTCCAGGAACCCCAGCCGGATCACATCCAGGATGCGGCCGTCGATCAGAACGCTGGTATCCAACAGTTTATAAGTGCGGGAAGCATTACGGGCACTGGCTTTCCGGGCATTGTCCTTGTTCCGGGCAAACCAGACTCGGTTAAAGAATAAAAGGATATCCTCACGTTTGTTCAACGCCACCTTGGCCCCGATGATGGCCCCCATGATGCTGAAGATCAGGGAGATGTACGGCCCCACAATGGGCAGACGGGAAAAGGCCGTCCCCAAAAGGGTGGCTACCACCAGTCCGGTGATCACCCCGATGGACAGGACAAAAATGTCCCCGGTGGGCAGATCCGCCAGATAGGATGCCAAGATCTCCGAATAATGGAGGGTGGAATGGATCAGGGGCGTGGCGGCAGCCTTGCCGATGTACCCAAAGATCAGGGCCCCGACCACCCCCAGAATCAGGTTCAGAGGCGTCACCCCCAGAAACCCCAGTTTCAGGTAATCCGAAGAAACGAATTCACTGAGAAGAGGCGTGGCGATTTCCATCAGGAAAACCCCCAGGGCAGCAAAGACCAGGATAACGACAAATTTGATGATTTTCTCAACCATAGTTTCACCTCCTTGCGCAACATTTCAAAGTTTATTGTACAATAATACGAAAATAAAGAAAAGAGATTGCAACAGAAATTGGAATAAAGTGTAAAAAAGGAGGTGTGAAAAATTATTTCACACCTCCCGTCAATGGTCAATTGTTAATGGTCAATGGCCTCATGATGAAATTTGCAGGCAAATTTCCAAGCCAGAAAATCACACAAACTGATCCAGCCATTTTTCACTTTTTTCTTCATCCACGCTTTCCACCAGCATGAACTCACTGAGGAGGATCTGCTTGGCGGTGGTCAGGAGCCTGCGTTCCCCGGCGGACAGCTTCTTTTCCGTTTCCTGTACTGCCAGGGTCCGGACCACGTCCGCCACTTCGAAGATGTCCCCGGTCTTCATTTTATCCACGTACATGTTGTACCGGCGGTTCCAGGTGATCCGCTTCATCTTGTTTTCCGGCCGAGCCTTCAGCACGTCTTCCACCTTGGGAAGGATGGCCTTGTTCACAATGGGACGGAGCCCGATTTTATCCACATTGACTTCCGGGATCAGCACCTTCATATCGCTGAGCAGCATCTTCAGCACAAAATAGTTGACCGGATGACCGTCAATCTGTTTCTGCTCCACATTCTTTATCACAGCCGCCCCATGCATGGGGTACAGCACTTTATCGCCCACTGCAAACATTCTGCTACCTCCTTACGTACAGAGTAGATACAATACCAACAACTGTATTTATTGTAGCACGGATGTTGCAAGAAGTCAAATTTTTAGATTATAACACTTATCTTATGGTGATGTCAACGGTTTTTTGTGAAAAAGCAGGTGCCGTTTTCACGGCACCTGCTGCCAATGGTCAATTGTCAATTGTCAATGGCCGAAGGAAGCCAGATGCGCCCCATCTGGCCATGAAGGAGGACGCAGCTGACGCTGCTAACCCACCACCCATGCTGCGCATGGATACCCCCGCCCTTGCAAAGGGCGGATAGCCGCCCGGAGCTTCGGCCGATTGCTTATGCACCAGCGCATCAGCCCGGCGCTCAATCATATATCGTGACTGCTTCGGTGTGCAGCAGACACCACAGCACCAGCGCGTCAGCCCGGCGTACAATCATATAGCGTGCCTGCTTCAGTGTTCAGCAGGCACCACAGCACCAGCGCGTCAGCCCGGCGCTCAATCATATATCCGCCCTTTTCAAGGGCGGGGGACCAGCCGCCCGGCTGGTGGTGGGTTAGCAGCCGAAGGCTGCGTTTTCCTTCAAAAAATTTTGCCTGCAAAATTTCCCCTTCTGCCTCTCACATCCCGCTCTCCTCCCGGATCCGCTCCAACCG
Organism: Acidaminococcus sp. HCP3S3_H5; assembly: GCF_052122235.1. Classification (NCBI taxonomy): domain Bacteria; kingdom Bacillati; phylum Bacillota; class Negativicutes; order Acidaminococcales; family Acidaminococcaceae; genus Acidaminococcus; species Acidaminococcus sp. HCP3S3_H5. The sequence goes on along the minus strand of NZ_JBQKCS010000006.1, from coordinate 171,060 downwards.
GTCATCGGTGGCCGGGTGATCAGAGAGCATCCTGCCAAAGAATCCCAGTTGGGGATTGTGGTACATGGTGTCCAGCTTGGCCAGGCCGCTGTACAGTTCCGGCCCCAGGCCCAGCTGACAGGCGTAGGCGTCGGCGGCATATTCATCCTGCCGGGAACAGTACCGGTTGAACAGGGTGAGAGGCCACCCCAGCAGCCAGTTCCCCAGCCGGAGGATGAAGTTCATCACGATGCAGAAGAACACCAGGATGAACCCCAGCACAGGGATGAACTGGAGCACCGTCAAAAGAGCCAGGAACAGGCTGTAAATCCGGAAACAGGCCCGGTTGGCCGTGGACATGCCCCAGAGCAGCAGCAGTTTCCAGGTGTGTCCCTTCTGCAGGTGGCCCATTTCGTGGGCCAGGATCCCGGACAGCTCCTCCACGGTGAAATACTGGAACATGGGCTCATTGACGATGATGTTGTTGTCACCCAGGGCACAGGCGTTGAAGGATTTTTCCGGATTCACGTACAGATGGAAGGTCTCCCCTTCCAGTCCGCCCCGGCGGATCACCGGCTCCAGAGCCTGTTCCAGCACCTGCCGGTAAGGGTCCTGGGCAGATTTCCACCCGCTGGTGAAAATCATCACCCGCTGAAAAAAGGGCAGCTGCATCAAAAGCCCCGGCACCAGAATCAGTACCGTCATCAGCCACTGCTGCCAGCCGGGGCTGGCATCCAGGGTCCGGAGGGTCTCCGGCGGCAGGAAGAAAGCCGCCAGAAGCAGGAAAAACGGGCTCCACAAAGACAGGAGCAGGTAGTTCACAAAGAAAGAAACGATCATCAAAAGGGCGCTCACCGTGCTCCCTCCTCTTCACATACAGAAGCGGGCCGCCCGGCGTGCGGCCCCTACGGGTTCGTGGAAGCCGTCAGGCTCCTGACTGCGTTCATCGGCTCCGTAGGGGTTCCACGCCGGGGAACCCGCCTGAAACCGGTCCGTTATGCGTAACCGATTTTATTTATATTCCTCCGCCAGTTTCTTGAACAGAGGCAGGGACTTTTTAATGGTATCATAGCTGATGCAGTAGCTGGCCCGGAAATAGCCCGGGCAACCGAAATCCGTACCCGGCACCAGGAGCAGGTCGTACTTTTTGGCCCGTTCGCAGAAGGCGTAATCGTCCTCTTCCAGGCATTTGGGGAACAGGTAGAAGGCCCCCTGGGGCTTTTGCACCGTGAACCCGGCTTCTTTCAGCCCCTGGTACAGCAGCTGTCCGTTCCGTTCATAGGGAGCGATATTGGACGGCTTCCCGGCGCACCGGGCCACCACCAGCTGCCACAGGGAAGGGGCGTTCACATGGCATTCCACCCGGGCTGCCCCGGCAATGGCTCCGAACATTTTGGCAAAATCCGCCACTTCACCGGGCACCACAATATACCCGATCCGTTCCCCGGGCAGGGAGAAGGATTTGCTGTAGGAATAGCACACCAGGGTATTCTTGTAGTACAGAGGGATGTAAGGCACCTGGATATCCCCGTAGACGATTTCCCGGTAGGGTTCGTCGGCGATGATGAAAATGGGATGGCCATATTCCTTCTCCTTCTTTTCCAGCACCGCTGCCAGGTTCCTAATGGTCTCTTCCGAATACACCACCCCGCTGGGGTTGTTGGGAGAGTTGACGATGACCCCTTTGGTGTGGGGCGTCACCAGTTTTTCAAAGGCAGCGAAGTCGATCTGGAAATCTTCCGTCCGGGCGGGCACCACTTTCAGACTGGCCCCGGTGGATTCCACAAAGCACCGGTATTCCGGGAAGAACGGGGCAAAAGCGATGAATTCATCCCCCTCTTCCGCCAGTGCCTTGAAGCAGATGGTAATGGCCGCAGCAGCGCCCCCTACCATGAACAGGTTGGCCCCGGTGAAATGGGTGCCGAACCGGCGGTTGATGTCCTGGGCCAGGGTTTCCCGGACTTCCGGTTTCCCGGGAGCCACGGTGTAGCTGTGGATGGCCTGGGGCGGCAGTTCGTTCATGATGTCGATGACCGCATCCTTGATGTAGTCAGGGGCCGGCACATTGGGATTCCCCAGGCTGAAGTCGCAGATGTTCTCCGCTCCCACTTCTTTGGCCCGTTTCTGGCCGTATTCAAAAATAGTCCGAATGGTGGATTTTTTCGAACCCAGTTCATACATTTTCTCGTTTACCATAAGATCACCTGTGTTTCTGTGTAGAGTTGGTACTATTATAGCATAAAAAAAGGGACCGTTGCGCAAGCAACAGTCCCTCTCCTCTTCTCAGCCCAACAAAGCCTTTACCATGGCATTCACCCGCTGGCCGGTTGCCTGGCCTTTGGTCCGTGCCATGACGGTGCCCATGACCTTGCCCATATCCTTCATGGATTTGGCTCCGGTCTTTTCAATGGCTTCCGCCACAATGGCCTTCAGTTCGTCATCGCTCAGCTGCTGGGGCAGATACTTCTTCAGCACTTCGATTTCCTGCTGATTTTTCTCCACCACATCAGGACGGTTGGCGTCCTTGACCTCTTTGATGGTATCTTCTCTCTGTTTGACTTCCTTCATGATGACAGCCAGTACAGCGTCATCCTTCAGTTCTGTCTTTTCGTCAATTTCCTTGTTCCGAATGGCAGCCCATACCATACGCAAAACGGCCAGCCGAAGCTTGCCGTTTTCCCGGTCTTTCATGGCCTGTTTCATATCGGTTTGCAGAATCTCTCGTAAAGACATCTTCCACGCCCCCAAATCAAATCAAGTCAATGAAGATTATCTGGATTTGCGTTTTCTAGCAGCTTCAGACTTCTTTTTCCGTCTTACGCTGGGTTTTTCATAGTGTTCGCGTTTTCTTACTTCGGACAGGACGCCCGCTTTCTGCGTAGCCCGTTTGAAACGGCGCAGAGCGCTGTCCAAAGATTCGGTTTTGCCAACTCTGATCTCAGTCATCTATATCCCTCCCTCCACGATCTCTTTCGGGAAGTGTAATTTAACATTAACACCTAGCCATTATACCGTAAAAATGCAGTCTCTGTCAACAGAAAATCTGCCTTTTCTCAGCAGGGAGGCCATCCCAGTTCCTTGCCGCCCAGAATGTGGAAATGGAGGTGTGGGACAGTCTGTCCCCCTTCCACGCCGGTGTTCACCACAATCCGGAAGCCTTTTTCGGCAATGCCCAGTTTCTTTACGATCTCAGGCAGTACCTTCTTCACATGGACCAGGATCTCAGGGGATGCGGTGAGGATATTCTCCGTATGTTCCTTGGGAATCACCAGCACATGGACCGGCGCCCCGGGATTCAGATCGTTGATTACGATCACCTGGTCATCTTCGTAAACCCGTTTGCTGGGGATCTCCCCGGAAACGATTTTGCAGAATACGCAGTCAGTCACAGTCTCACCCCCTGTTCATGGAATATCTTATATTATATCACCCTTCAGCCCGTCCTCAAAGAGCTTTTCCAGGCGAACGGGAGAAATTTTTCCCTTCATGTTTTCCGGGCTGTCCGCATACACCCGTACATACCCTGGAGTGAGCCCTTCCCACAGGCCGTTCTTTTTATTCCGGCGCTCCCAGAGCACGGTGCTTTCCCGGCCGATCTGTGCCTGCCGGTAAGCCAGGTTCCCTTCCCGGTCCACTTCTTCCAGCCGGTGGACCCGGTCCTGTTTTTCCTGGTTGGAGATCTGGTCCGGCATCACCGCCGCCGGGGTCCCCTTCCGCTGGGAATAGGGGAAAATATGGATCTTGCTGAACCGGCACTGGCGGATAAAGTCCAGGGAGGCCTGGAAATCCTCTTCCGTTTCGCCGGGGAAGCCCACGATCACGTCGGTGGTAATGGCCACATTGGGTACCAGGTTCCGGATCTTCTCCAGCAGCTGGGCGAATTTGGCCGTGTCATAAGGCCGGTGCATCCGTTTCAGGGTGCTGTCGCAGCCTGCCTGGAGGGGCAGATGGAGATGGGCGCACAGCCGGGGCTCTTGGGCCATCAGTTCCAGCAGGGCATCTTCCACTTCCACGCTTTCCAGGCTCCCCAGCCGCAGCCGGGGCACCCGGGGCTGTGCAGAAAGAGCCGCCTTCACCGCGTCGGACAGATGGGGTCCCCCGGGGATTTCCTTCCCATAGCAGCCCAGATGGATGCCGATCAGGACGATTTCCTTGTACTGTTCCGCCGTCAGCTTGGCCACTTCTTCCCGGATGTTTTCCAGGGACCGGGAGCGGAGATGGCCCCGGGCGTAGGGGATGATGCAGTAGGCGCAGTACTGGTCGCACCCTTCCTGGATCTTCAGGAAGGCCCGGTTCCGGCTGGCATCCACTGCCGCATCCAGTTCTTCGAATTCCCGTCCCACCGGCAGGTCGTGGACCGCGTTGATGGGGGCTTCTTCCGGGCTTTCTCCCAGCCGTTCCCGGACCAGTTCCACCACCTTGCTCCGGTCCTGGTTCCCAATGATCAGGTCCACCCCGTCGATGTGGACCACTTCGTCAGGAGAAGTCTGGGGATAGCAGCCGGTGACCACGATCAGAGGCTTGGGATCCCGCCGGGCCGCCCGGTGGATGATCTTCCGGCTCTTGCTCTGGCCCATGTTGGTCACCACGCAGGTGTTGATGAGACAGATGTCCGCCGGCTCCTCGAAATCCACGATCTCATAGCCCGCATCCCGGAACAGTTTCTCCATGGATGCGGTATCCGACTGGTTCACCTTGCATCCCAGTGTATAAAAAGCGATTTTCTTCATGCTGTGTTTTTCTTATCCTCCCAAATTCCCTGTTTCGTACATAATGGCCGTAAGGGTGGCCAGAGCCGCCGTTTCCGTCCGCATGATCCGGGGCCCCAGGCTTACCGAATGCCAGCCCAGTTCCTGGGTCAGGGCGAATTCGTCCTTGGAGATGCCCCCTTCCGGACCGATCAGAAAGGCGATGGAGGCTGCTTCCTTATGGGCCGCCAGCACCTCCCGGATCCCCCGGGTGTCTTCCACTTCATAGGCCACGATCTTCAGTTCCGCCGGACACTGGGTCACAATGTCCCGGAACCTGGCCGGCAGGGCCACCTGGGGAATGATGTCCCGTTTGCTCTGCTTGGCCGCCGCTTCGGCGATTTTCTGCCACCGTTCCTGCTTTTTGGCCGCCTTGGCCGGGTCCACCTTCACCACCGAATGGTCCATGATGGCCGGGCGGATCTCCGTGACCCCCAGTTCGATGGCCTTCTGGATCACCCATTCCAGTTTGTCCTGTTTGGGCAGCCCCTGGATCAGGGTCACTTTCACCGAAGGTTCGTGGCTTTTTTCCAGGGTTTCCACCAGAGCCAGGTCTACCCGGTTTTCCCCGAAGCCGGTGATCTTCATCACCGCCGCCACCTGGTCCAGGCTTACGATCTGGAGCTGTTCCCCCAGCTTCATCCGCAGCACATGGGTGATGTGGTGGGCGTCCTGGCCGTCGATGAACATGGTTTCCCCGAAATCCCGGGGTACAAAGAACCGGTACACGTCAGCCTTCCTTTCCCATGGTCACGGCACACCAGCCCGCCTTCCGTTTCACATCCAGGAAGGTGAAGCCGTTTTCCCTGGCCGCTTTCTCCACATCCGGCAGCCGTTCCTCGATGATGCCGCTGGCCAGGAACCGGCCGTTCTGCCGCAGCTTCACCGCCACTTCCGGCAGTACCAGGATGATGATGTCCGCAATGATGTTGGCAATGATCAGATCCGCCTGACCCGGGGTGCCGTCCAGCAGGTTCCCCTGGTTTACGGTGATCCGGCTGCTGAGGCCGTTCTGGGCAATGTTCTCTTTGGCCACTTCCACGGCCTTTTCGTCGATGTCCACCGCGTGGATGGTCTTGGCTCCCAACAAAGCCGCTGCCATGGCCAGGATGCCGCTGCCGGTGCCCACATCGAAGACTTCACAGTCCGGAGTCACCAGGTCTTCCAGCCGTTGGATGCACATGCTGGTGGTGGCGTGGGTGCCGGTGCCGAAGGCCATTCCCGGATCCAGGGCGATGACCTTCTCGTCCCCCTGGGGGGCGTAGGTTTCCCAGGACGGTTTGATCACGATTTTCTTCCCCACTTTGGTGGTGTGGAAATACTGCTTCCAAGTGTTGGCCCAGTCCTTTTCGCTGATCTGCCGGAACAGGGTGGGCCCGAACCGGAACTTCCCGATCCGGCCTTCGATGGCCTGGAGGCCCTGTTCAATGGCATCCAGTTTCTGCTGGAGCTGGTCGTTTTCCGGGTAGTAGGCGGAAACAGTGACCACTTCCGTATTTTCCTGATGGGGGATGTCGCACAGTTCCCAGGTGGCACTTTCCCGCAGCTGGTTCAGCAGCAGAGGGTCTTCGATTTCCACCCCGTTCCGGGCCCCCACCTCCCGGAGCAGATCCGCCACAGCCTCCACAGCCTCATGGGTGACTTTTATGCTAACTTGCAGCCAAGATTCCATATGTAACGCTCCTTTGTACAGATATCGTATTATTATACCATATTGTGAGGGGGAGAAAAAGTGGGTAAGTGGTTAGGTGGTTAGGTGGGTAAGTGATTAGGGAGGTAGGTGATCACGGGGCCGCCTCTCCGGAGCATTGTTCATCGTTCATCGTTCATCGTTGTGGAAGGAACCCGCTGCAGCAGGTTCCTCTGAAGGGAAACGCAGCCCATGGGGCTGCTAACCCACCACCCATGCTGCGCATGGATACCCCCGCCCTTGCAAAGGGCGGATATACGCTCGGGCTGACGCCCATTGCGTTTTTACATCAGAACAGAAAGTTTCTGTACGGGTTCTATGTTTCAAAACAAGGGGCCTTGCGCCCCGCGTTTTTATCCGCCCTTTGCAAGGGCGGGGGACCGTTGCGCTTGCGCAATGGTGGTGGGTTAGCAGCCTCCGGCTGCGTCCTCCTTCAAAAAAATTTGCCTGCAAATTTTTTCCTTCGGCCGCTGACCATTGACCATTGACCGCTGACAGGCCGCTGCATCCACAGCGTGGATGTTGAAGGAAACTCCGTTATACACCAGCCGGTAGGTCCCTTCCCCACCCGGCAGGGTCAGGGTGGTGGTGTATTCCCGGTGCTGGGTCATTTCTTGATCCGGTTCCGGCAACCGCATGCCGCTGGGAGTGATTTCTACCTTCTCCGGCATGCTTTCCACGTCAAAGGTGCCGTAGTTGGTCACCTTACCGTCCAGCACTTTAAAGAAGGGGATGGATTTCTTTTCCCGGTACCAGTTCCGGCCGCCGTTGTCATGGTCTTCCGCCCCTCTGAATTCCCGGATAGAAGGTTCGTCCACCGTCCCCTTCCCTTCCGGAATGGGGATGGGTCTGTCCGGCGTGATATTTTGTATATCCATAGTCTTTATTAAGTTTTTTATTTGGTTTATCATTCCAGAGAAGAGTCCATACATGAAAAAAATGGCTGCTGTACATGTATTGACACGTACAGCAGCCATTTTTTTCTTTACTTGAACAGATCTTTGATTTTGTTCAGGAAACTTTTTTCTTCCGGATTGATGGTGCTTCCGCTGGCATCGCCGAACTTCCGCAGGGCCTCTTTCTGAGCCTCGCTGAGCCCGGTAGGGATCACCACTTTGATCCGGACCATCTGATCGCCCTTCTGACCCGACCGCAGGGATACGATCCCTTTCCCTTTGAGACGCAGGATCTTGTTGGGCTGGGTCCCTTCCGGGATCTTCACCTTCACCTGGCCGTACAGGGTGGGTACCTCGATCTCCGCCCCCAGGGTAGCCTGGACGATGTTGATGGGCACTTCGCAGGTTACGGTGGTGCCGTCCCGTTCAAAGAACTTGTGGGGCTTCACGTACAGGTATACGTACAGGTCCCCGGGACGTCCGCCCCGGAGCCCGGCTTCCCCTTCGCCGGCCACCCGCAGGCGGGAACCATTGTCCACGCCGGCAGGGATCTTCACCGTCAGCATCCGTTTCTTCTTCACCCGGCCTGTGCCATGGCAGTCCTTGCAGGGATTGGTGACAATCTTCCCGGTACCATGACATTTGGGACAGGTCCGGACGTTGACCACCTGGCCAAAGAGAGAATTCTGGGTAACCCGGATCTCCCCTGTACCATGGCAGTCCGGACAGGTTTCCGGCGTGCTGCCGGGAGCCGCCCCGGAACCGTGACAGGTTTCACATTCCTCTTCCCGGTTCAGGCGGATCTTCTTTTCCGTGCCAAAAGCGGCCTCTTCAAAGGTGATCTGCAGGTCCATCCGCAGGTCGGACCCCTGCCGGGGACCATTGTCGGCCCGCCGGCTGGAACCGCCCCGTCCGGCACCTCCAAAGAACATGTTGAAGATGTCGTCCATGCCTTCTCCGCCGCCGAAACCCCCAAAGCCCTGGAACCCGCCGCCGAAGGGGTTGCCGGCACCAGCGCCGGGTCCTCCTCCGTTCTGGAAAGCAGCATGGCCGTACTGGTCATAGGCCGCTCTCTTCTGGGGGTCGCTGAGGACACTGTAGGCTTCGTTGGCCTCTTTGAATTTGTCCGCTGCTTCCGGATTGTCTTTGTTCAGGTCGGGGTGATACTTCCGGGCCAGTTTGTGGTAGGCCTTTTTCAGCTCATCAGCTGTGGCGTTTTTGGAAACGCCCAGCACTTCATAGTAGTCTCTCTTCTCTGCCATCCGTATCTCCCTCTAGGAAAGCTTATTTCTTGTCGTCGTCAACGACTTCCGCATCCACTACATCGTCGTCGGCTTTCTTGCTTTCGGTCCCTCCGTTGGCGCCTGCACCGGCGTTGGTGTTGGCATTGGCACCGGCAGCACCCTGGGCAGCGCCCTGGTTCTGCTTGTACAGTTCAGCGCTCAGTTCATACAGAGGTTTCTGCAGGGCTTCGGTATCGGCTTTGATCTTGTCGGTATCGTCGCCTTTCATGGTTTCTTTCAGGGCGGCGATGGCGTCCTGGACCTTCTTGATCAGGTCGTCATGGCCTTTGCCGTTCATGTCCTTCACGGTCTTTTCAGCCTGGTAGATCAGGGTATCTGCCTGGTTCTTGGCTTCTACGGCTTCCTTCCGCTTCTTGTCGGCGGCTTCGTTGGCCTGGGCTTCCTTCACCATCTTGTCCACTTCTTCCTTGCTCAGGCTGCCGGAAGAGGTAATGGTGATCTTCTGTTCCTTGCCGGTACCCAGATCCTTGGCGCTTACGTTTACGATACCGTTGGCATCGATATCGAAGGCCACTTCGATCTGAGGCACTCCCCGGGGAGCTGCCGGAATGCCGGACAGTTCAAAACGGCCCAGGGTCTTGTTGTCCGCAGCCATTTCCCGTTCGCCCTGGAGTACGTGGATATCCACAGAGGGCTGGTTGTCGGTGGCCGTGGAGAAGATCTGTTTCTTGGAAGTAGGAATGGTGGTGTTCCGGTCAATGATCTTGGTCATTACGCCGCCCATGGTTTCAATACCCAGGGACAGAGGCGTTACATCCAGCAGCAGGACGTCTTTCACATCCCCAGCCAGTACACCGGCCTGGATGGCAGCACCCATGGCCACACATTCATCCGGGTTCACCCCGTGAGCCGGTTCCTGGCCCATGGTCCGTTTAATGGCTTCCTGCACCGCAGGGATACGGGAAGAGCCGCCTACCAGCAGGACCTTGTTGATGTCTTTCGGGGTCATGTTGGCATCGCTGAGGGCCTTGTTGACGCACACGAGGGTCCGGTCAACCAGGTCGCTGGTCATTTCATCGAATTTGGCCCGGGTCAGATCCAGGTCCATATGCACAGGGCCGTTGGGGCCTGCGGAAATGAACGGCAGGTTGATATTGGTGGTCAGCATGTTGGACAGTTCGATCTTGGCTTTTTCAGCAGCTTCACGGATCCGCTGCATGGCCATCTTGTCCCCGGTCAGGTCGATGCCGTTCTGTTTCTTGAATTCATCGCACATCCAGTCCATGATCCGTTTATCGAAGTCATCGCCGCCCAGATGGGTATCCCCGTTGGTGGATTTCACTTCGAACACCCCGTCGCCCAGTTCCAGGATGGACACATCGAAGGTGCCGCCGCCCAGGTCGTAAACCAGGATGGTGTGGTCGTCGGATTTATCGATGCCGTAAGCCAGAGCTGCAGCCGTGGGTTCGTTGATGATCCGTTTTACATCCAGCCCGGCGATCCGGCCTGCATCCTTGGTGGCCTGACGCTGGCTGTCGTTGAAGTAAGCCGGTACGGTGATGACGGCTTCGGTGACTTTTTCACCCAGATACCGTTCTGCATCGCCCTTCATCTTTTCCAGGATCATGGCGGAAATCTGTTCCGGAGTATAATCCTTGCCGTCAATGGTCACCGTGTATTTGGTGCCCATGTGCCGTTTGATGGAGCTGATGGTCCGTTCCGGGTTGGATACAGCCTGGCGTTTGGCCAGCTGGCCTACCAGTCTTTCCCCGTTTTTCGTAAAGCCAACCACGGAAGGAGTCAGCCGGCCGCCTTCCTGGGTGGTAATAACCGTAGGTTCGCCGCCTTCCATGACAGCGACTACGGAGTTGGTGGTCCCTAAGTCAATACCAATAATCTTAGACATAATGAATTCCTCCTGTACACTCTGGAATTATCAATCGTTCAAAACGTTGTTTTCAATCGTTGCGGACAACCCGTACCTTGGAATGACGGATTACGTCGTCACCGATCTTGTAGCCCTTTTCCAGGACCAGGTCGATGCTTTCATCCGGCAGATCCGGGTTGCTGCCCTGCATCACGGCTTCATGGATCTGAGGATCGAAAGGCTTGCCTTCCGCCGGGATTTCTTCGATGTGCAGGGTCTGGAGTGCCTTTTCAAACTGCTTGTGGATCATTTCCATGCCTTTTTGGATGGCCGCTCCGTCTTTGCTGGTTTCCAGACTGGCTTCCGCCCGTTCGAAATTGTCCAGCACCTTCAAAAATTCCCGGGCCACCTGTCCGGTTACATACCGGCCCAGACGTTCCCGTTCTTCGTTGTTCCGTTTCCGGAAGTTGTCAAAATCTGCCTGGAGCCGCAGGAGCCGGTTCTGCAGGTCAGCGATCTGCTGTTCCTGCTGGGCGATCTTTTCGTCCCTGGGATCGGGTTCTGCTGCTTTTTCGTCTTTGGTGTCAGCCTGAGCTGCTTCCGCTGCCTTGGCCTGTTCTGCGGTTTCTTCCGCCGCAGTCTGGGCCTGGGCCGCTTCCGCACCCTCTGCCTTCACGGTTTCCGGGTTCTTCTGCTGGTCCTTTTCCATTGGTCCTCCCCTACTTTTCATCCATTTTATTCATGACCACCCGCAGGTAGTTGTGAAGGTAATCCATGACGGAAATCACCTTCCGGTATTCCATACGGGTCGGTCCCAGGACCGCCAGGGTCCCCACCACCTGTCCGTTGAGACGGTAGGTGGCCTGGATCATGCTGCAGTCCTGGATGCCGGAAAATTTGTTCTCGCTGCCGATGGTCACCTTGAGACCGGAGTCCTTGTCGGCCATCAGCATGTCTTTCAGCATCTGCTCTTCCTCCAGCACGCTCAGCAGCTCCCGGATCCGTTCCGGATCCTTGAATTCCGGCTGGCTGAGCAGCTGTTTGGTGCCGCCCAGGTACATCTTGTTCTCCGACTGGCCGCTCCGCATCTGTCTGACCACCTGGATCAGAGAAGCATACAGGGCTTTGTCCCCAGCCAGGGCATCCCGGACGTCTTTCAGAATCTGGTCTGTGATATCGTTCAGCTTCATCCCATGGAGCTTGTTGGTGACTCTCTGGGCCAGGGTGTCCATTTCCAGGCGGCTCATGCCCGCCGGGATCTGGATCACACTGTTGTCCATCCGCCCGTCGTTGGCCACAATGCACAGGATGGCCTGGTGCTCGTTCAGGGGCAGGAAGCGGAGATAGGAAAATACGCTTTCGCTGTCCTTGTTGGCCAGCACCACGGACACGTTCTTGCTCATCCGTGACAGGATCTTGGCGGTGGACTGGAAGATATCGTCGATGCTGTGGACCCGTTCCCGGAACCAGCTGTTGATCAGCGCCACATCGTTGGGCGCCAGGGCATCGGGTTTGGCAATGGAATCCACATAGTACCGATAGGCAGCCGCCGACGGGACACGGCCCGCCGAAGTATGGGGCTGCTCCAGATAACCCAGCAGTTCCAGGTCGGACATTTCGTTCCGGATGGTTGCCGGGCTGATCCCCAGATTGTACTTCCTGGCGATGCTGCGAGATCCTACAGGCTCCGCCGTTTCGATATAGTCTTCAATGATCAGTTGAAGAATTTTTTTCTTGCGGTCACTCAGCACTGTAATCATCTCTCTTCTGGATTGTTAGCACTCTAATAATTGGAGTGCTAACATCTAAGTGTAAAGATACACCTCTTTAGTCAAATTGTCAATACTTTCTCTAAAAATATTTGCCTTTTTACAAAAATTCTTCAAAGGCCAGATTTCCGTACCGCATCCCCTGTTCCGTAAGGCGGATACGGTCCCCTTCCCGGGTGATCCAGCCCCGGTTCTGGCAATGGGCGAACCCTTCTTTATATATATGGAAGAAATCTTCTCCCGTCCGCAGTCGGAATTCTTCCAGGGACAGTCCCTTGGCGGTGCGCAGGTTCATGAACACCAGCTCTTCCCGCCGTTCCGTGGGAGTCAGTTCTTCCTGTTCCGGGGCTTCTCCCCGGAGATAGGCCATCAGATTCCAGGGATTGGTCTCCCGTTTCTTTCCGTCGAACCCGCAGGCAGCAGGGCCGAAGGCCAGATAGGGATCGTAGTGCCAGTACACCTGGTTGTGCCGGGATTCCTGGCCGGGCCGGGCAAAATTGGAGATTTCGTACCTTTGGTACCCGGCTTTGGGCAGTTCTTCCATGAGCAGGTCGTACATGGTACCGGTTTCCTCTTCCGAAGGCAGGGCCAGCTGCCCTTCCCGGATCTGTTTGGCCAGAAGGGTCCCCTCTTCCACCGTAAGACCGTAGACGGACACATGGTCCACCCCGGTTTGCAGCAGCCGTTCCAGGGAATCCCGGACAGATTCCACTGTCTGGCCAGGGTAACCGTAGATCAAATCCCCGCTGATCCGCCGGAACCCGGCCTGCCGGGCCAGGGCAATGGCTTCTTCCGCCTGCTCCGCCGTATGGATCCGGCCCATGGACACCAGTTCAGACTGCTGGAAGGACTGGATTCCCAGGCTCAGCCGGTCGAACCCCAAAAACCGGTAAAACCGGAGCCGTTCCAGGTCCACCGTCCCCGGATTGGCCTCCAGGGTGGCTTCCGCCGGCTGCTGCCAGAAGCCCCGTTCCTTCAGGGCGGAAACAATGGCAGCCAGATCATCCAAAGGCAGCACACTGGGGGTGCCCCCGCCGAAATACACCGTAGCCCTGGGCGAAACCGGCAAAGCCGGCGTACAGGCGGAGATTTCCTCCACCAGACGCCGGGCGCAGTCGTTCATGATATGGTCATTGTAAATCTGATACGAAGCAAAATCACAGTAGGCACATTTATGGACACAAAAAGGGATGTGCACATAAACCGCCTGGTACGATTCCCAGGGATGGGACATGGTATTCTCCTTTGACCGTCTTATTTCCCCTTCTTCACATCTTCCAGCAGGGCCATCTTCATGGCGTAGTACCGGGGACTCATGTCCAGGAAATGCATGTGGGGGTTGCTGAAGCGCTGTTCTTCGGGCCAGATTTCGTGGTCCAGCTGCTTCCGCACGTACCGGCGGATTTCTTCCAGGGACGGGGACGGGTGGAGGCGCTTGCCTTTTTCCAGCACCAGTTCCTGGAGTTCCCGGAAGGTACAGTCTTTGAAGGCCATCTTCTTCCAGGGCCGCTGGGTATCCACAAAGGGGAATTCGGCACTTTCCCGGGGATCTTCGTCATGGAGGGTCAGGAGATCCGCAATGGCATGACCGGTTTTGTCATACACTCTCCAGGCCCGTTTCCGGCCCGGGTTGGTGATCTTTTCAAAGGTTTCGGAGATCTTGATCTTGGGGATGATGGCTTTGTCCTTGTGTACAGCCACCAGCTTGTACACGGCCCCGAAGACCGGGTCGCTCTTGGCGGTAATCAGCCGTTCCCCCACCCCGAAGGAATCCACACAGCCGCCCTGTTCCAGGATGGAGCTGATGGTGTATTCATCCAGGGAGTTGCTCATGACGATGATGGCATCGGTGAGCCCGGCATCGTCCAGCATCTTCCGGGCCTTTTTGGACAGGTAGGCCAGGTCCCCGGAGTCGATCCGGATCCCTTTCAGCCGTTTGCCCATGGGTTCCAGTACTTCCTTGGCCACCCGGATGGCGTTGGGCACCCCGGAATCCAGTACATCGTAGGTATCCACCAGCAGGATGGCGTTGTCCGGGTAGATTTCCGCGAACCGCTTGAAAGCGGTGTATTCGTCGTCGTAGTACATGACCCAGCTGTGGGCCATGGTGCCGCTTACCGGGATGTTGAACATCTGGCCGGCCAGGACGGTGGCCGTGCTGTCAGCTCCGCCGATATAGGCGGCCCGGGCCCCGTATACGGCGGCGTCCATGTTGTGGGCCCGGCGGGCGCCAAAGTCGGACACCCCCCGGCCCTGGGCGGCTTTCACGATCCGCTGGGCCTTGGTGGCGATCAGGGACTGGTGGTTGATCTCGCACAGGATAGCGGTTTCCACCAGCTGGGCATCCACCAGAGGAGCGTACACCGTCAGCAGGGGTTCATCAGGATAAATCACACTGCCTTCGGGCATGGCATATACATTTCCCCGGAACTGGTAGGTTTCCAGCCACTGGAGGAAGGGTTCGCTGAATACATGGAGGCTTCGGAGATAGGAAATGTCTTCGGTGGAAAAGTGCATGTTTTCCAGGTAATCCAGCACCTGTTCCAGACCGGCAAAAATGGCGAAACCGCCTCCGTCCGGATTGTTCCGATAAAATACATCAAAGGACACGTAGTCGTCCCTGTCCCGTTTCTTGTCTTCAAAATACCCGTTGGCCATGGTCATTTCATAGAGGTCAAACATCATGGACAGATTTCTTGCATCAAATTGTTTCATGGGTCTCCGCCTTTCCAGGTACAGTATTTGTTACCCATTGTACCACAGTTTGGCCGTTTTCGGAAAATTAAATTTTTACCACATTCCCAGGACCTTCCCCCACAGACAGCCGATGCCGCCCCAGATCAGGATGGACAGCAGGCTCAGGACGAAGCCGATCTGCCACCACCGGTTCTGGGTCACATATCCGGCGCCAAAAAAGATGGGAGCCGGGCCGGAGCCGTAATGGGTGAGACATCCGAACAGGCTGCTGAACCAGGCCAGCACATAGGCGGCCATGGTGGACGGTACCCCGGCGCTGGCCATGACGCTGAGGAAGGCGGCGTACATGGCGCTTACATGGGCGGTGCTGCTGGCGAACAGGTAATGGGAATAAAAGTACACCACTGCCAGGATGGCCATGGCCACCAGTCCGTTGTCCCCGGCCACCAGGGCGCTCATTTCTTTGCTGAACCAGGGGATCATCCCTTTGGTGTTCAAAAATCCGGCCATCATCACCAGGATGGCGAACCAGACCAGAGTATCCCAGGCGGCTTTTTCACTTTTGATGTCATCCCAGGTAAGCACGTTGGCTAACAGCAGCAGGCACAGGCCAAAAAGGGCGGTGAGAGTTTCACTGAGACCGATGTACCGGCCCCCGGCCCAGAGACCGATGAGCAGAAGAAAGATCACGGCCATGGCTTTTTCTTCCCGTTTCAGGGGACCCATGGCATCCAGCTTCTGCCGGGCCAGAGCCGGAGCCTCCGGAGTCTCCTTCAGTTCCGGCGGGTTCATTTTATAGATCACCAGCGGGAACAGCACCAGGGAAATCACTGCCGGCACACAGGAAGCCGCCAGCCAGCCGCCCCAGGTCATGTTCACCCCCAACAGATCGCTGGCGAAACTGACGGCCATGGGGTTGGCGGCCATGGAGGTAAGGAACACGGCGGAAATCACCACGTCGCACTGGAACACCACCGGCACCAGGAAATTCCCCAGTTTGTTCTGGGTCCCTTCTTTGGGGTCGGAACCAAAGGTCACGTTCAGGGACTGGACAATGGGAGCCAGGATGCCTCCGGCCCGGGCGGTGTTGCTGGGCATGGCCGGGGCAATCACCAGGTCGCTGGCCACCAGGGAATAGGCCAGGAACAGGGGCTTTTTGCCGAACCGTTCCACAAACAGATAGGCAATCCGTTCCCCCAGCCCGGTCTTTACGATGCCCCGGGAAATAAAGAAGGCCACTACCACCAGCCAGATGGTAGGGATGCTGAATCCACTGAGAGCTTCTTTCAGGGTAAGGGCCCGGGTGAGACAAAGGCTCACCATGCCCAAAAGAGCCATGACGCCCATGGGCAGAGGTTTCAGGATCAGCCCCACAATGGTGGCGGCAAAGACGCCGAACACATGCCAGCCGGCCGGGGCCAGGTCTCCCGGAGGAGGCACCAGGAAGGACAGGGCGCCCAGGAACCCGCAGAAAATCAGTTGTTGCCATTTTTTGAACAGGGTCACATTGTCAGCCTTCTTTCTTGGATAGGGGCCGTTGCCAGATAGACAAAAAGAAGCCGTTCCGCAACAGCCGGTTACAGCTTCTTATTGTACATCATTTAAATTGTTTTAAAAAGAGGGAAACTCTCTACCCGGCAATCCGCCGGGCCATCTCCTTCACTCTTTGCTCCAGCCCCTGGTTCTGCAGGATGCTCCCCGGGTCATTGGCGGTTTCCATCAGGGCAAAATGCGGAGGCAGGATGAAGTGCTTGTTGCAGTTCAGGGCGTCGATCACCTGTTCCGCCACAATGTCTCCCCCGCTGTAGCCGCTGACCACCAGGGCGAAGATCCGCTTTTTGGCAAATTCCCGGTAGTCCGTCCGGAACAGGGCGGTCATCCGGTTGAAGAAGGCCATGATGTTGGCGCTTACTGCATCGTTGTAATTGGGACAGGCAAAGACCAGGGTGTCGCTTTCCCGGATGGCCGGGTACCCTTCTTCCACCATGACCCCTCCGTAGAAACAGTCCCCCTGCTCCCCGAAATGGAGACAGGCTTCGTAGCTGCAGCCCCGGCAGTCCACCACGGTGCCGTTCCGGAGGCTCACTTCCCGGATCTGGGCCGCTGGTTCCAGCTGCTTCCGGACAAGGCTCCAGAGCAGCAGGGTATTGGAGGTCTTCCGGCTGCTGGCGTGGAACAGAGCGATTTTGTGCCGTCCCCCTTCCGGCGCCGGAACCCCGTCAAAGACCAGGAGCTTGTCCACCAGCTGGGCCACGGCGTTTTCGTAGGCCTCCTGGTTGCCGATGCCCTGGATCCTGGCCCGGATATTGAAGTTGTACAGGGACCCGGTGGCTTCCACCAGGGGCGCCCCGGGAAAGGCGCAGCCGGACCGGTTGGCCATGAAGATCATTTCCCTTCCGGCCTTTTTGGTGAACAGTTCGTCCTCCCCGTCCACCACCACGCTGCCGGTGCAGTTTTCCAGGCAGCGGGGATGGAGGGAAATGTAGGCGATGATCCGGGCAAATCCCAGGCTCATGCCTCCCACTCCCAGGTTCACCGCAAAGAGCAGCTTGTGCGGACCGGGTTCCCGTGGGCCGGTTTCCGGAAACATCCTGGCAAAATCCGACAGCCGGTCCACAACCACATGGGGATGGCCTGCCAGAGCCCTTTTCAGGGCCCCGTCCACCCGGCAGGTGGTTTCCTCTTCGTGCCATCCCATTTTGATCACATAGAACATAGAAATCCCTTCCTGTTTCCCCGCCGGTTATTTCATCCGGCACAGATTCAGATAGGCGTGGCGGATCCGGGCGTACAGTTCCGGGCACAGAGCCGCGTC
Organism: Acidaminococcus sp. HCP3S3_H5; assembly: GCF_052122235.1. Classification (NCBI taxonomy): domain Bacteria; kingdom Bacillati; phylum Bacillota; class Negativicutes; order Acidaminococcales; family Acidaminococcaceae; genus Acidaminococcus; species Acidaminococcus sp. HCP3S3_H5. The sequence continues at coordinate 153,355 of NZ_JBQKCS010000006.1, read as the reverse complement.
TTCATATTCAAATCCCTGTTCCGTCAGCCGGTTCTTCATGCCCAGGAAGGCCCCCTCTTTCCCGTCCCCCAGGTACAGGGATCCGTAGTGCCAGGCACCCCGGAGGGTCAGCAGGATGGAAATGGCCGCACTGGACAGGGCCGGAGCAATGTAGGGCTTGTACCCCAGTTCCCGGACTGCCAGGTTGCAGGTGACGGTTTTCCGGGTCAGTTCCCGGGAAAGCTCATCATTGTAGTGTTCCAGGCTGTCGGCGATCACCAGATCCTGGCCGTGAGGACCAAAGGCCCGTCCTTCTTTCAGATAATGGGTGAGCCGGGGATCTTTTTCCGCATAGTAACAGGCCCGGGCGTTCATGACTCCCAACCCGTATCCCTGGACCTGCCAGGGCGCCAGGCCGGAACTTTCCAGGAAGGCCCGGCACAGGTTGTCCACCGGGTCGGAAACGATGCAGGCCAGGCCCTGGTACCCTGCCTTCCGGGCCAGGTCCCCGAAGTGCCGGACCAGTTCGCTGTTGGCCGCCAGCTGGATCATCCGCATATCCCCTTTGGCCCCGAGGGGAGGAGTCCCTTTGGTGGCGCAGAAAATGAACACGTCGCAGTCAAAGAGCCTGTCTTCAGTGATGATATCCACGGCCGGCAGCACCTGGTCCCCTTCCGGGAAAGGATACCGGATCTGATTGATTTCGATTTCCAGCCGCTGGAGGTTCTTTTCGTTCAGGTCGCAGAGGCCTATGGAGGCGATCTTGTCGGACCCCAGGAGCCGGAGCCCGATGAGCATGGTCCGTCCCACGTCCCCCAGGGCCAGGATGTGGACCCGGTTCTTTTCCCTGAGAGCCGGACGCCCCAGCAGGGACAGGGGCTGGGTGATTCCCGCCTCTTTGGGCAGATCGCTGATGTGAAGCCAGTTGTTTTCCATTTGCAGCACTCCTTTCACCAAAGGCAGCTCATTCGCCGCCCCGGTTCCTGTCATACAGTCCGGTGCCGGATTCACCCCAGCGCAGCCGGACCAGCCGTTCGATGTCGTTTTCGATGAACCGGGTGGGATCCATGTTGGGGTCGAACTTCACCCCGATGTCCATATCCGGGATCCGGAGGACGGAGATCACTTCTCCCAGCCGTTTCAGGGTCAGCCGTTTTTCGTACAGGGCCTGGTATTCGTCCTGGAGGGTCTCCATGATCAGCTTGGCGTTCTGGAGACAGGTAAGGGAATACAGATAGGCCGCGTCCGCATCTCCCTGGCGGATGAATTCCGGCTTCACATAGGGCAGGATCAGGTTCACCGAAGGATTCCTGTCATAGCCGCTGTAGTTGTTGGCATTGTCGATGCTGTCCCCGCCGATGAAGGGGTAGCAGTCCCGCTCGTTGAGCCACAGCTCCAGGGAGGGCAGGAAATAGGCGCACTGGCACCGGTATCCCTGCTGGGCCATAAGATCCATGGCGTAGCCGGTCATGACCCCCACCAGCACCTCCTGGACTTCCACATTGTTCTTTTTCAGGTAGGGGGTGAGCATCCGCATCCGGTGGCCTTTTTCCAGAAGGTCGTCAATAAGGATCACCGGCCGGCGGAAGGACCGGATGGTCTTCACCTGGTTGTCCACAGTGGCGTAGTGATGGGCTTCCGCCAGAGTGAACCCCTTGACGGACCGGTTGAAGTACTTTTCGATGTGGAGGGCCTTGGTCACCGTGTTGGGCACCAGCACATCGCTGAGGGCCTTGCCGAAAGGCACGGACATGTAGGGTCCCCGGCGCTTCTTGGGGTCTTCCAGGGTGGATACCCCGTTGAGCCGGGCCACCTTCTGGATGATCCGGTAGTGCATGGCGCTGGTGTTGAAGGACAGGATCAGCCGGCCGGGATACAGCCGCCGGAGTACGGACAGCAGGTTGTTGTGGGCCTTGTCCAGGGCCTTCTGGACCCGGAGGTTCTTGTTGAAGGGATTCTTGATGGTGGTTTCCACGTCCCGGAACAGCACCACCGGGGATTTGATGTGGGCTGCATAGAGAGGATGGGGTGACCCTTCCGGGGCGATATCCACGAACCCCTGGCGGACCAGGACTCCCACGGCCTTTTCGCTGTAGCCGGAAGGATCCACCGGATGGTAGACCACGTAGGTGAAGTCCCGGTTCAGCAGTTCCGTCATGATTTCCGTCAAAAGGATCTGTCCCGGATGGGAAATGGGGCTTTCCTCACTGACGGAGAACCAGCCCAGAGAGGCGATGCGCCCGGAGGCTTCCTCCCGGATGTGTTCCGCCACCCGGGGATCCTGGAATTCCAGGAGCAGGCTCTGCATGGGCACCTGGTGCACGGCTCCGAAAGCCGCCAGCCGTTCCCCTCCTTCCCCGGTATCCACATACTGGGTGAAGACTCTGGGCCGGCCGTCCTCCGCCTCCCAGGCCAGGTACTTCTGGAGCAGGACGGGATTGGCCCCCACCTGCCGGGCCAGAGCCGGGAGATGGGGCAGCTGGTTCCAGGTCCGGGGCCGGAAATCCCCGATGCCGATTTCCCGGGCTTCCAGCACGTGTTTGTAGGCCGGTTCCCGGAGATACAGATTGTTGGCGTAGATGAAGTTCTGGGCCACCGGGTCGATGAGGGCGGAAATGTCCCGGTTCTGGTCGATGTTCTCCCGGATCCGGGTGGAACTCACGTCCTCGAAGAATTTGTCCAGCCGGAGATGGAGGATCTTTCCCCGGATCTTCTGTTCGGCGATTTTTTCCTTCACTTTTCCCCCGGGGGCGTCGGTGTACCAGTTGGCGTTTTCCCGGGTCTCCCGTTCAAAGATAATGTGGTTCACCGCATGTATGGAATCTTCCGTGGGCTCCAGCCGGTAGGCGGAGGCATTTTCCACCACATCGGAGCCCACCGCCAGATACAGGTCCTTGTGGGCGAAAATGGCCTTCAGTTTCCGGATGTCTTCCGGATTGGCAATGTTCACCGACAGATTTTCGGAAAAAGGATAGATGTTTTCCATATCCGCCACGGACATGTTCATGATCTTCCTGCGCATGAGCCGGGGCTGGGTGTGCTTGGACCAGGAAAATTCGTCCAGGGCCAGGTACACCGTAAAGCCCATGTCCCGGATCCGCCGGGCCACTGCCTTGTGGCCGCTGCTGAAAGGGTCGAAGGTGCCGGGATAGAAGCACACCTTCTGCTCCGGCGGGAAGGCGAACCCGCCCCGGTCCGTTTCCGCCCGGCCCACATACCGGTACAGGTGGTTCAGTACCGCCGCGTTGGTGTAGAAATCCAGCATGGCTTCGGAGTTTTCGTTGAGCAGCACCCAGATTTTCTTGGCGCTGTGGAGGAACAGGAAGTCCTTCCGGTTTTCCGGCATCTTCCCGCTGCCGAACACATAGGCGGCCAGGGCCCGGAAGGCGTCCCGGCTCAGTTCCCGGTTGTAGTGGGCATAGGCCCGGAGGATGGCGTAAAGCAGCTGGAGCTGCCGCCCCTGGTTCCGTTTCGTTTCCTGGGGGAACCGGTCCGCAAAGTCCTGAAAGTTTTCCAGCACCACCCCCATGGTGTTCACCGCCGCCCCGGCCAGCTGGAAGTTGGTGGAATCGATTTCCGCCCGGAGGGAACTGAGGAATTCGTCCAGTTCCTCCGGCAGTAGCTTCAGGATCAGCTTTCCCAGGTATTCCGGCACATATTTGGTGATCTGGAGGTCTCCGATTTCCAGACCGTTGAACAGTTCCACCGCCATTTCGTTCCGCTGGGCCCAGGTCATGGTGTCGGCGATCTTCAGCAGGGCCTCCCCGGCTGCCTGGCGCACTGCCAGGTGCTCGCTGACCTTCACCAGGTTGCACAGGTGCATCCCCAGGTGCATCACATTCCCCCGTTCCTTCTGCCGGAGCAGGTCGTGGCACATGAGATGGATGTTGGCGATTTTGATCAGCCAGTGGATGCCGCTTTTCAGGTCTTCCAGGAACAGGCTGCTTTCCTTTTCCCCAAAGGCCGCCGGTTCTTCCGGCAGGTCCATGGTCCGGAGCAGCCGGGGTATGAATATGTCTTCCCCGTCCTGGCCCCCGAACAGGTGATGGTGCCCGTACAGGGCCCCGATCCGCACAATGGAACTGGGGTCCCGTCCCGCGGTCCGGAGGGCTTTTTCCACCGCCTGGCGGAAGGAATCGGTCAGATCTTCCGGACGGAGGAACAGCAGGGCCTGGAGGAGGATCATCTGCTGTTCCGGAGTGGCGGCGGGCCTTTCGTACCAGGGCTGGAGGATTTCCAGATACAGGGCCGTTGGGTGCTCTTCTTCCGCAATATTGGCCAGGGCCGTGCCCAGCCGCTGGTACCGGGTGGCCAGCACCGACCGGAGGAAGGGCCCCAGACAGGCCCCGATCCGGTTTTTGTGCTGCTGGGTGTACCGGAGCCCCGGATCGATGATCTGCTCCACGTACTGGCGGAACAGTGTCCGGTTGGTGACCTTTTTCCGGGGCAGCAGCACCCCTTTGGGCAGTTCCTTGGTGTAGCGCTCGTTGAAATTGGCCACGATCCGGCCCATCAGTTCCGCCGCCTGGACCCGGATGTCCTCTTCCCGGTGACTCAGGAGTTCGTAGAGAAACTGGAGGGTCATCAGCTTCTGCCGTTCCGTCATGTAGGTGGAATATTCCTCGAAGATGCTGATATAGGCCCGGAGGTTCTTCCAGTTGGGTTCGCTGCGGGCGGCTTCGATGAGGTTGCCGAAGTCCCGTTCACTGCGGAAAATGCTCATGAGCCGGATGTTGTGGGCAATGGCGGTGTATTTCAGCTGCCGGACCACTTCCTCTCCTTCCATAAGCACCATTTCCCGGTGGGGCCGGACCTGTTCCCGGAGAGGCTCCTGGGCGAAGTCCTCCGGCAGGTCCAGGGTGACCCCCAGTTCGGCCATGTAGGCTTCGAAATCCGCCAGTTTCCGGTAGACCTTCTGGTACCGCCGACGCTTGGCCCCGTCCACATCGTCCAGTTTGCTGAGGATTACGTCAAAGGCTTCCTGGAGGGTGTAGAAATGGATGATTTCCTTCCCTTCCTTGTCCCGGTAGCTTTTCACCCGGAAATCCGCATAGATCAGCAGCAGGGATTCCACGGACAGGTTTTCCAGTTCCAGGTCCCATACGGAATGGTTGGCGGCAATGTGGCCCATCTGGGGCAGCCCTTCCCGTTCGCAGAACAGGTCCGTATAGTAGTAATGGAGGTAGGGAACCCGCCGCTCCTCCCCTTTTTTGCAGCCGTATTTGCCTATGTCGTGAAGGGCGGCAGCTCCGGCGATAAGAGCCACGTCCACAGGCACCTGCCGGCGGTGGAGCTGCCGGGCCATGAACAGGGCCACATAGGTGACCCCACCAATGTGCCCCAGGGTGTTGAAAGGGGTCACTTCCGTGCCCAGGCGCATGAATTCGTAGAGATACCGAACCCGGACCAGGGTGCGGAACCGGGGATATTCCCGGGTGTACTGTTCCTTCCGGACTTCTCCGGCCGGGAGCAGCACCAGGTTCCGGCAGGGGTCGAAGGGGCAGTGGATGTATTCATAATGGTACAGTTCCCGGAGCACCTGAAGGAACAGCCGCCGGCCGGCTTCATAGCGGACGGCGTCAGCAGCCGGTTCCGGCTGGGTGGTTTCCGGGAAAATCTGCCGAAGCAGGTACTGGTAGCAGTCGGTAAGCCAGCCCTGGGACGGCTCGTCCGCCAGAGGGGGCAGGAATCCCCGGAGGATTTCCAGCACGGAGCCGGCGGAAAAGCGGCCCTTTTCCTCAGCCGCCCCGGAAAGAAGCGGACAGGCCTCCTGGAGCCCCCAGGACCGGAGCTGCCGTTCCATCTGGTCGGCGGTCAGCCCCAGGGCCCGGCAGAAGTCCGGCATGAGCAAAGCTCCCTGGAGGGTGTCCCACAAAGCAGCAGGATCTATGGTATGGTTCATAATGGATCTCCCAAAATAAGTCAAAAAATTCCATTAGCGACAGTTCCATTATACCACGTTCCCTTTCCTTTCCCTGATGCTTCTGTTATACTCTTTTAAGATAACTTTGTAAAATACTAATTCGTTGGTTCACCCAACCATCAGTTATGGATAAGGAGTATTCCCATGCGTTTGTCCTATATTCCCACCTTTGCCGCCGTGTGCCGGTGGGGCACCTTTTCCCGGGCGGCGGAAAAGCTCCATATTTCCCAGCCGGCAGTTTCCAAGGCCATCAAGGAACTGGAACAGGACTGCGGCGTAGCCCTTTTTGAACGGCAGCACAGCACCATTTCTCTCACCCCGGAGGGCCGGAAGCTGTGGGAAGGCTGCCAGCGCTGGCTGAAAGAAAGCGAGGAGCTGGAAAAACTGGGGACTTCCCTGAAAACCGGCCGGCAGATCCTGCGGATCGGGGTGGTGCCCATGTGCGGGAACACCATTTTCCCCCAGCTCCACCAGCAGTTCCTGGCCCGGCATCCCCATTATCAGATCCGCACGGTAGAGGACACCGCCAGCGTGCTGTACGGGCTCCTGGACCGGCAGGAACTGGACCTGATCCTGTGTGTCACCAACCATCTGCCCCTGTCCCCCTACCACTGCAAGATCATCAAGAAAAGCCGGCTGGAACTGTTTGTGGCCCGGACCCATCCCCTGGCCCGGAAGAAATTTCTCTCCTTCCAGAACCTGGCCGGGGTGCCCCTGGTACTGTTCCCGGACACCTTCGGCCAGACCCGGTACATCCGCCGGCTGTTCGCCCAGGCCCAGACAGAACCCCAGGTCCTCCACCAGACCAGCCAGGTATTCACCATCCTGTCCTACATCCGGTCCGGAGCCGCCGCCGGCTTCCTGCCGGAAGAATTCGCCCGGACAGAAAAAGAACTGGCCGCCGTCCCCCTGGAAGGGGTGCCGGCAGCCAGCATCAACCTGGTATGGCTCCAGGATACCCGGACCCATCCGGGGATCGGAGAGTTTGTGAGGGAGTGTGAATAAATTCACACCCCGGTCGCGAGCCAAATGAAAAATTTGCAGGCAAACTTTTGAACGTGTAAATCGGTACCGTAGGGGCTGCACGCCGGGCAGCCCGCCAAATCATCGATGATCTGCGCATTTTGCGGGGCGCCGGGCCTGCGCCCCCTACGGTTATACACAATAAGAAGAACCTGGTCGAAGGACAAGTTCTATCCAGTGGCCCGCGACTCACGACTCGAGACTCGCGGCCAAAGGGGCTGTTGCTTATGCAACAGCCCCTCCTTTACTTCTTGTGCGCTTCCACTTTTTCGTCGAACATGAACTGGAGATTCAGCCAGGCGGCAGCGCTGATTTCTGTGGCTTCTTCCAGTTTGCTGGCCAGTTCCAGGTCCACCGGGATTTCTCCGGCCAGGAGCTGGTCCACGGTTTCCAGGGGTTTCCCCAGTTTGTGGGCGAACTGGGCCGGGGTCATCTGCCAGTCATCCAGAAGGTCTTCCAGATAGGAACCGGGATGGAATGCTGTGCCGTCTTCATAAACAATGGTATTGGACATGATGGATAAGGCCTCCGAAGTTTTTCTTCCAGTATAGCAAAAGAGGTGTTGCTGGTGCAACACCTCTTTTGGCATCAGAACGCCGGGATAATGGCGCCTTTGTATTTTTCTTCGATGAATTTCTTCACTTCCGGGCTGTTCAGGGCTTTCATCAGCTTCTGGATTTCCGGCCGGTTTTCGTCGCCTTTCCGTACGGCCACGATGTTGGCATAAGGAGAATCCTTGGCTTCGATGAACAGGGCATCCTTGGAGGGATTCAGTTTGGCTTCCATGGCGAAGTTGGAGTTGATCACCGCCAGATCCACATCATCCAGGGTCCGGGGCAGCATGGCGGCTTCGGCTTCGGTGATCTGGAGGTTCTTGGGGTTGTCCACAATGTCATTGGCGGTAGCCATGACCCCTACCCCGTCCTTCAGTTTCAGCAGGCCGGCCTTTTCCAGGATGGCCAGGGCACGGCCCCCGTTGGTGGGATCGTTGGGGATGGCGATTTTGGCGCCGTCAGGCACGGATTTGATGTCTTTGATCTTCTTGGAGTACACGCCCATGGGTTCGATGTGGACTTTGCCCACGGAAACCAGGGACAGGTTCCGGTCTTTGCAGAATTTTTCCAGGTACGGCAGATGCTGGAAGAAGTTGGCGTCGATTTCCTTGTCGCTAAGGCTCAGGTTGGGTTTCACGTAATCGGTGAATTCCACCACCTGCAGGTCCACCCCTTCTTTGGCCAGCAGGGGTTTCACCTGTTCCAGGATCTCTGCATGGGGAACCGGAGAAGCTCCCACTTTCAGGACTACTTTTTTGTCTCCCCCTGCGGGTTTGCTGCCGGTGGAGCTTCCGCAGCCCCCGGCGATGCCGGCCAGAGCCAGCAGTCCGGCCAGTACCAGTGCCAGTTTTTTCATCATTTTTTCCTCCCTTTTTGTTTTGTTGTTTTAGCAGCAGTCAGCCGATTTTCCGTTCTTTGGAAAAATCAGGCATTCCAGTTCCGTTCCACCCGTTCAGCGGCTTCTTTCCGGATATCTTCCGGATCCCGCTTTACCCGGGCGATGCCCTGTTCCATGGCGGTTTTGGCCACGGCGGCGGCAATGGCCGGGACGATCCGCCGATCGAAGGCGCCGGGAACCACATAGTCTTCCCGCAGTTCATCATCAGCAATCAGCCCGGTGATGGCTTTAACGGCAGCCACTTTCATTTCTTCCGTAATGGCGGAAGCCCGGACGGCCAGGGCACCCCGGAAGATCCCCGGGAACACACACACGTTGTTCACTTGGTTGGGGGCATCGCTGCGGCCGGTACCGGCTACGGCAGCGCCGGCAGCCTTGGCTTCTTCGTAGGTGGTTTCAGGCACCGGGTTGGCCAGGGCGAATACCACCGCGTTGTCATTCATGCTCTGGATCACTTCTTTGGTGAACAGCCGGGGAGCGGAAACCCCTAGGAGCACATCGGCTCCCTTTACGGCCCCTTTCAGGTCCCCTTTGTAGTGGTCCTGGTTGGTGACGCTGGCCAGATAGGCAGTGGCCATGTCCATTTCTCCCGGACGGCCTTCGTACACGGCCCCATGGACGTCGATCATGGTCAGGTTCTTCACACCCAGGCGCACCAGCAGTTTGCCGATGGCGGAACCGGCAGCCCCGCAGCCGTTGACCACTACTTTCACCTTATCGATGTCCTTTTTCACGAACCGGAGAGCCCCCAGGATGGCGGCGCAGGCAATGATGGCAGTGCCGTGCTGGTCATCATGGAACACAGGGATCTTGCACCGTTTGATCAGTTCCGCTTCGATGGCGTAGCATTTGGGGGAAGAGATGTCTTCCAGGTTGATGCCTCCAAAAGAAGGCTGGAGTTTTTCCACGATGTTCACGAATTCTTCCGGATCCTTGGTGTCGATGCAGATGGGCACAGAATCCACGTCCCCGAATTTCTTGTACAGGACGGCCTTCCCTTCCATAACGGGCATGGCGGCTTCAGGACCGATGTCCCCCAGGCCCAGGACCCGGGTGCCGTCGCTGATTACGGCCACCATATTGCCCCGGCAGGTGTATTCAAAGGACAGGTCCGGGTTTTCCTTGATTTTCCGGCAGGGTTCTGCCACCCCGGGAGTATAGGCCAGGGACAGGTCATGTCCGTTTTCCAGGGGTACCTTGCAGCGGACCTCCAGTTTCCCGTGATTTTTGGCATGGAGTTCCAGTGCCTCTTTGTTCAGATCTTCCGTATTTGCCATTTGGTTGGCTCCTTTCCCTACTCTTTCATTTCCTGCACTTCAAATACCGGTTTTTTTCCCTTTTCCAGGGTCAGGATGCCGAAACTGGGCACTCCGTTCCGGGGACGGCTGGGACTGCCGGGGTTGATCAGCAAGATTCCGTCTTCTTCCCGGTTCACCGGTACATGGATATGGCCGAAAATCACCACATCCGCCTTTTTTTCTTCTCCCCAGTACAGCAGACGGCTCCAGTCATTGTACCGGACATACCGGTGGCCATGGGTCATGGCCAGGGTGAACCCCAGCTGTCGGGTCACCAGTTCCGCCGGGGCCCGGTCTTCATAACTGTCGCAGTTGCCGCACACCGCATACACCGGAATGCCGGTGATTTCCTCGATATAGGGAGCATCCTGGCTGTAGTCACCGGCATGGAGCCACAGGTCTACTTCCCCGGCCTGGTCCAGTACCTGTGCCAGGGCCTGGAGGTCTCCGTGGGTATCGCTGACTACGCCGATCCTCATCGGTTCATTTTTTTCCATTGGTTTACCAGCTTCCGAATGGCCTTGGCCCGATGGCTGATGCCATTCTTTTCTTCCATGGTGGCCTCTCCCAGAGGCTTGTGGAGCTCCGTGGACCAGAACAGGGGATCATAGCCGAAGCCGTTGGTCCCGTGAGGTTCGTGGAGCAGGATCCCGTCACAGATCCCGGCGCTTTCCACCAGGATCTTCCCTTCCGGGTTGGCCATGGCCAGGGCGCAGAAGAACCGGCAGTTCCGCCGGACCTGCATTTTCATATTGGCCAGGAGCAGTTCATTGTTTTCTTCATCGGTGGCGTCTTCGCCGGCATAACGGGCGGAACGGACACCGGGAGCCCCCTTCAGGCTCAGGACTTCCAGGCCGGAATCATCGGCCAGACAGACCTTGCCCAGGGCCTTGGCATAGTACCGGGCTTTCAGCCGGGCATTGGCCGCAAAAGTCCGACCGGTTTCTTCCGGTTCGGGCACAGGGGCATAATCGCTGAGGCAGGTAAAGGTGATGCCGAGTTCGTCCATCAACGACTTGAATTCCTCTACTTTGCCCAGATTATGGGTTGCGATTACAACTTCCAACATCGTTTCACCTACCTTTTCTACAACTGTTATTGTACCTGTTGCGGGAGGATAAATCCAGAGGAAAAAAGTTTCGTGACGGAACTTTTTCCTGTCACTGGCCAAATTGTCACTGGTCACTGGCCGATGGAAGCCGGCATACGCCGGCCTTGAACATTATATTTCTAAAAATCCCCGATTGCTTCCCTGAGCGTCAGAGTAGGTCAGATGCGCGAAAGGAGGGATTTGGAAGTTGGGCATAATACACGGCGGTATATGCCCGGCTTCCAAATCCCTCCTGACAAAGCAGATGGCCTGCTATGGCGCTCAGGGGTTATGCGTTAGCCCCTAGTCGATATAGTTCTTGATCACACAAATCGGCGTCTTCTGGCTGTCATTGCCGAAGGGATTGTTGATCAGGATTTTTTCCACCAGACGGGGATCCACCCCTTTGGTGCAGCCCAGGCAGCAGGACCGTTTCAGGTCGTTGACATCGGCCACGGCGGCGCCGAAGCACCCCAGACCTTCCTTGATGCTTTCAGACACCCGCACCGGGTTTTTGGGCCCCAGGACAATGTGCTTGTCATAGGGAGGCATGGTGCCGGTGATGTCGTCGATGAGCCGGGCCTGTTCCCCGCCCAGCTGGTAGAACACCCCGTTCTTGCCCAGGCATTTGGCGAAGAAGCCCACCACCACAGCGAACAGCACCTTCAGGGTGCCGGATTCATTGAGCAGGCTCTGCATGGCGGACCAGTTGCCGATGCTCCCGATGCCCGGGAACAGCTGGCTCAGCACCTTGGCCGCAAAGGAAATCTTCAGGGTTTCCGGACGGATGGCCCGGTTCTGGGTAATGGCCACCACACTTTCGGCCACACAGACCACGTCCCGGGGACCGATCTTGTCCCCGCCGAATTCCCGGACAGCATCCACAATGTTGTCATGGACAGTGAGTATCCGGGTAGGAATTGGAATGATTTCGTATTTCTCAGCCATTGTAGGCACCCCCTGCCAGTTTTTTCAGTTCATCGGCAAATACGGTGAAGAAGAATTTCCGTACGTAATGGGCTTTCCGGCCCACGCCGCACACGAAGACGGCTCCATCCATATCCACCATCCGGGTGATGATTTCCCGCATGTCCTTGCCGTTCCGGGCCCGGAGAGTCAGGGTGACGATCAGTTTCCATTCAGACCATTCCTTCAGCACCAGGGCTTCAAAATAATGGTCGCTGCGGCGCCGATCGCTTTTTTCCACATTGCCTTCGCACCAGGCATCAGGGAACTGTTCCTGGGGCAGGTACGGCCGTACGAAACAGTCAGTGATGGCGGCGCTTTCAGCGCTCTTGTTCCGCAGAGGCACTTCAAAGGACAGGACGGCTTTGTCGTGGTCCAGGCTTTCCAGCTTCAGCGGCGTCTTTTCCTCCATTACCACACGGGTGTCATCCGTGGGTTTCAGGGCAGCGTAGACAATCATTACCAGAAGGCCCAGTACGCACAGCCCCAGAATCAGCAAAATCACATTGATCATGGTTGGATCTCCCTTTCTTGTGCAGCCAGCTGCTGCAGTTTTTCATAGTAATCAGGTGTCAGCCTTGTTACCTTCCCCTCCAGGTTCACAAAGGCATTCTTGGAGGTGCCTTCCGCCAGCAGGACCCCGTCCGCTTTCCGGAGGATCCGGTAGCTGAACTGGATCATGACCCGGCTGCAGGCTTTGAGAGTAGTCTGGATCTCATACACATCGTCGAACCGGGCTGACTGCCGGTATTTGCACTGGACTTCCACAATGGGGACCATAAAACCGGCCTCATGGAGTCCGTTCAGGTCGATGCCCGCCTGGCGGAACCAGGCCACACGGCCCATTTCGAACCAGCGGAGATAATTGGTGTGATGGACTACCGCCATCAGATCCGTTTCTGAAAAACGCACTCGATCTGTAATACTAACCACGGCAAAACCTCTTTTCTCCCTCACGGCTGTTCACAAACCAGCCATGGATTGACAGCTTTTTCATTATACCACGTTTTGTCCGGCCCGGCTTTCTGAAAAAATCACCTGGGCAACAAAAAACCTCATACCCCGCTGACGCGAACTATGAGGTAGATTTTAATGGTACGCCCGAGTGGAATCGAACCACCGCACACGGCTCCGGAGGCCGTTGCTCTATCCACTGAGCTACGGGCGTGTTTACCGAACGAATGTAATTATAGCAGAGTGTCCGGAAAGATGCAAGGCTTTTTTTATTTTTTTATGATTCTTTTTGAATGGCACTGGCCAGGTCCCCTACCACTTCCGCCAGATTGTGCCGGCGGAGGTCCTGTTCGAACTGTTTCTGGATGTCCTGGAGTTTCCCATCCAGGGCTTTGTGGATGTTCCGTCCCACCGGGCACCGGGGATTGGGACTGTCGTGGAAATTGAACAGCTGGTCTTTGCTGGTTTCCACTGCGTCATATACATCCCAGAAGGTGATCTGGTCCAGAGGACGGGTCACCTCCACACCCCCGGGCCCCCGGCGGACAGAGATCAGCCCGGCTTCCTTCAGCTGCTTCATAAGGTTCCGGACGATCACCGGGTTGCAGCCGATGCTGCCGGCCAGGAACTCGCTGGTGATCTTGTAATCCTTTCCAAAATAGGACGCCGCTGCCAGGATATGGATGGCAATGGTGAATTTGGTCGATACCTGCATATGGGTCCGTTCCTTTCCTGTGATTCTGTCCCTATTATAGCAAGCCGGGGACGTACATGCCACAGGCAAAATCCGCTGCTGACAAAACAAAAGGTGCATATCCCCCGCCTGGGTTATGCGTTAGCCTCCTGTGCCCAGGGACTATGCGTTAGCCTTGGGAAAATGTCTCGCCGTATACAACAGATACACCTTCCCCTTCCGGATGGCCGGAAAAATGGAATGGATGTCCCAGTGGTACTCCCCGTCGTTGCCAAGGGTCCGGAAACCGCCGGAAATCATCCCTTCCGGGCTTTTCCGGATCCGTTCCATCAAAGAGTGAGGATCGTTGAAGGCCAGGAACCGGTCCCGGTCTGAAGGATGGATCATGGTCTCCACGTACTCCTGGACCAGCTCCCGGACACCGGACCGTTTTTGGAACAAATACTTCCGAAACGGTGAATTCATCACCAGAGGGATGACCATATCATCTTTCGTATCCACCAGGAAAACATGCCGATACAAATACATCATATTCCGGATGACCCAGTCCAGGTCGCCGGCAAGGCCTTTTTCTTTTTGGATGGTGAAATTGGTAAGATGGAGCAGGACCAGGTGATGCTGATCATGGGAAGCCAGGTGGTTGGCCTTCAGCTGCATGTACTGTCCGTTCACCGTATAGGTCAGATCTTTTCCGGTACGGCTGCTGACCACATCCGTCAGGAAGTTCTGGATGTTCTTGCTGATGGGCCCCGCCTGGGCATTGACGAGCACGGCACTCTGCCGCAGGCTGTCCATACCGGCGGATTGGATGGTGGTCCCATATTCCTCATTGGCAAACAGATAGCGGAAACGGTTCCGGCCCACTTCCGCCACGGCCATGGGCTTGTCCGTCTGGAAATCCACAGGCCCCAGGGCTCCATAATACCGGCGGAGTTCAGGAGTTTCCACCTGCCAGTGGTTTTCCTGATAGGCCTGGCTCAATTCTCCAAAAGACATGGGTCTTCCATAATAATATCCCTGGAGCAGTTCGCAGCCGATGGACCGGGCAAATTCCGCGTGTTCCCGGGTCTCCACCCCTTCCATCAGGGTGTGGATGCCGATTTCTTTGGCCATCCGGATAATGGCCTTGATGATGTTCTGGGATTTTTCCGTAAACTGGGACAAAAAGGCCATGTCGATTTTGATTTCATCAAAGCAATAATTTTTCAAGGTATTCAGGGAAGAATACCCGCTGCCGAAATCATCCATCCACACTTCGTATCCAGCCTGCCGGAACCGCTGGATTTCCTGATGGAGCACGTCTCCTTCATGGACGAAGACGCTCTCATTGATTTCCACATAGAGCATATTCCGGGGTACCTGATACCGCTTCCGGATTTCTTCCACATCTTCAAAAATGGATCCCTGAAAGAAATCCATCCGGGACAGGTTGAAGGAAGCCGGGATCACGGTTCTCCCCGCTTCCAGCTGGAGCCGGTACAGGCGGCAGATTTCTTCCAGTACGTACAGGTCCAGTTTCCGGATCTGCCGGCTTTCTTCCAGGAGAGGAATGAACACCCCGGGAGATATCATCCCTTTTTCCGGATCCATCCACCGGGACAGGGCTTCCACGCTGGCAATGGTCCCGGAAATGGTCCGGGCCACCGGCTGGAAATATACCTGGATCCAGCGTTTTTCCAGAGCCTCCTGGAAATGGTCAATCACATAATTCCGCAGATTTCGTTCTTCTCCCATGGCTTTGGTGTAAAAACACACATGCCGGTCCGGGATCTCCTTGATGCTGTCGCAGGCCAGCTGGGCCATGCCACAGGCGCTTTCCACTGAAACACTGCGGTCTTCCACCGGATAAACGCCGAATTTCACGTCCATCCGGTGGGAATCATGGAATCGGCGGACCCGGCTGGAAATCACAGGAATCTGTTTTTTCAGAGAAGTAAGACTGGTGAGCACCACAAAATGATCATCCATGAACCGGGAAATCAGTTTGTTGGGGAAGCTTTCCCGAAGCACATCCGCCATCTGGACCAGGAACCGGTTGCCTTTTTCGCTTCCGTTGCGCATATTGTACCGGTTGAAATTGTGGACATTCACATACACCAGAGCCAGTTTCTGGGCCCGGGGATCCAGCCTGGCCAGCTCCATGAGCCGGGAAGCCCGCTTCATGAACCGGTTCTTTCCCGGCAGTCCGGTGAGAGAATCCATATCATAGATTTTGTATCTGGTGTCATTGTCCAGGAAAAACACATAAAAGACCGCTCCCACCCCGGGAATGAATACCCGATGGCCGAATTCCTCCACTCTTTGGATGGAACCGTCTTTCCGGTACACCCGATAATTGACGAAATCCAACTTGCTCCGGCTGCCGGCAATCTGCTGCCGGATGTCCCGTTCCACACGTTCCCTGTCCTCAGGATGGACCAGGGTGGCAAAGGATCCTTCTGTCAGTTCCAGGAATTCGTCAAAAGAGGAACATCCCAGCATGGAAATCATTTCGGGATTGGCATAGAGAATTTCTTCCCGCTTATTGTCCCGGTAAATCAAAACACCTCCAGGCAGATGGTCAGGAATCTGCTGGAGGATCAAATCCAAATTCTCTTCCTGTATCATAGGCATCACCCTTCTTCCGGTCCTGTCAACTTCCCGTCCAAGTTTCACTTTTTGTCTTCCGGATTTTTCAATTTATTATGTAAAATTGACAAAAATAACAGTCATACTTTTTTATTATAATTGTTTTTTATATGATTGTCCATTGATGAACGATAAAAAAGGGCGCTGCACATTCTGTGCAACACCCCCTATGGATTTCTCTCAGTTGGACGGCAAGATAACGGGTTATGCGTTGGCCTTGGGAAAATGTCTCGCCGTATACAACAGATACACCTTCCCCTTCCGGATGGCCGGAAAAATGGAATGGATGTCCCAGTGGTACTCCCCATCGTTGCCAAGGGTCCGGAAACCGCCGGAAATCATCCCTTCCGGGCTTTTCCGGATTCGTCCCATCATGGAATCCAATTCATTGAAAGTCAGGAACCGCTCCTGATCTTCCGGATGGATCATGGTCCGTGTATACTGCTGGACTATATCCTGGATACCTGTCCGTTTCTGGTAAAAATATTTCCGGTAGGGAGAATTCATGACCAGAGGAACGGCCGTATCGTTTTCCATATCCACCAGGGATACATTCTGGTACAGGTACAGCAGGTTCCGGTTGACCCAGTCCAGGCTGTCGCTGGCATTCTGATCTTCCTGGATGGTGAAATTGGTCAGGTACAGAAGTAGCAGGTGATGCTTGTCATGAGAAGCCAGATAACTGGCCTCCAGCCGCATATACCGGCCGTTCACCGTATAGGTCAGCGTCTTTTCGCTGCTGGTATGGATCACATCGTGCAGGAAACTGTGGATGTTTTTGCTGATGGGGCCTGCCAGGGCATTGACGAACACTTCCGTTTGCCGGAGGCTTTCCATGCCCGCAGCCTGGATGGTATTCCGGTATTCTTCATTGGCAAAAAGATACCGGAACCGATTCCCGGCCACCTCCGCCACCGCCATGGGCCTGTCTGTAAGAAAGTCGATGGACCCCAGTTTCCCGTAGTACTGACGCAGTTCAGGAGTTTCCACCTGCCAGCGTTTCTCCCGGTACATCTGCTTCAGTTCTTCAAAGGACATGGGCCGTCCGTAATAATATCCCTGGATCAGTTCGCAGCCAATGGACCGGGCAAATTCCGCCTGTTCCCGGGTCTCCACCCCTTCCATCAGGGTGTGGATGCCGATTTTTTTCGCCATCCGGATAATGGCCTTGATGATGTTCTGGGATTTTTCCGTAAACTGGGACAAAAAGGCCATGTCGATCTTGATTTCATCGAAGCTGTAGTTTTTCAGGGTATTCAAAGAAGAATAGCCGCTGCCGAAATCATCCATCCACACTTCGTATCCAGCCTGCCGGAACCGCTGGATTTCCTGATGGAGCACGTCTCCTTCATGGACGAAGACGCTCTCAGTGATTTCCACGTAGAGCATGTTCCGGGGCACCTGATACCGTTTCCGGATCTCTTCCACATCTTCGAAAATGGATCCCTGGAAGAAATCCATCCGGGAAAGATTGAAGGAAGCCGGGATCACGACTTTTCCCTCTGCCAGCTGCTGCTGATAGAGACGGCAGATTTCTTCCAACACATACAGATCCAGTTTCCGGATCTGCCGGCTGTCTTCCAGGATGGGGATGAAAATCCCGGGAGATATCATCCCTTTTTCCGGATCT
Organism: Acidaminococcus sp. HCP3S3_H5; assembly: GCF_052122235.1. Classification (NCBI taxonomy): domain Bacteria; kingdom Bacillati; phylum Bacillota; class Negativicutes; order Acidaminococcales; family Acidaminococcaceae; genus Acidaminococcus; species Acidaminococcus sp. HCP3S3_H5. Next base: position 135,718 of record NZ_JBQKCS010000006.1, on the reverse strand, counting down.
CTCCACCGGGACAGGGCTTCCACACTGGCAAGGGTCCCGGAAATGGTCCGGACCACCGGCTGGAAATACACCTGGATCCAATGTTTTTCCAAAGCTTCCCGGAAATGGTCGATTACATAATTCCGCAGATCCCGGGCTTCTCCCATGGTTTTGGTATAGAAGCATACATGGCGGTCCGGGATGTCCTTGATGCTGTCACAGGCCATCTGGGCCATGCCGCAGGCGCTTTCCACCGGGATGGTATCGTCTTCCACAGGATAGATGCCGAATTTCACATCCAGCCAGCTGGAATCGTACAAACCGTGGATCTGGCTGGAAATCACAGAAATCTGTTTTTCCAGGGAAGGCAGGGTGGTAAGCACCACGAAATGGTCGTCCATGAACCGGGAAATCAACTTGTTGGGAAAGTTCTCCCGGAGCACTTCGGTCATCCTGACCAGGAACTGATTGCCCTTTTCGCTGCCGTTGCGCAGGTTGTACTGGTTGAAGTTGTGGATATTCACGTAGACCAGGGCCATTTTCGGGGCCTTGGGATCATGGGCGGCCAAAGCCAGTACCATGGAGGCATGCCTTATGAACCGGGTCTTTCCGGGAAGCCCGGTAAGGGAGTCCGTATCGTAGATTTTGTATTTGGTATCGTTGTCCAGGAAAAAGACGTAAAAAACCGCCCCCACTCCGGGAATGAACACCCGATGGCCAAACTCCTCCACCCGACGGACGGATCCATCCTTCCGGATCACCCGGTAATTGACGAAATCCAGCTTGCTCCGGCTGCCGGCAATCTGCTGCCGAATGTCCCGTTCCACCTGTTCCCTGTCTTCCGGATGGACCAGGGTAACAAAAGACCCCCCTGTCAGTTCCAGGAAGTCATCAAAAGAAGAACAGCCAAACATGGACAGAAGCCAGGGATTGGCATAGAGGATTTCTTCCCGCTTGTTGTCCCGGTAAATCAGAACTCCTCCCGGCAGATGGTCCGGCATCTGCTGGAGGAGAAGATCCAGAGTCTGTTCTGTTGTCATGGATATCACCGTTCTTCCGGCACAGGATATTCGCCTTCCGGGAGAACCCAGAAGTATTCAATGGCGCCCAGGGTTTCGTCTCCTTTGAACAGGGGCTCTGTATGAACCATCACCGGAATCCGCCGGCCGGTCCGGTCTTTCAGGAACACGGGCTGCTGCCGTGACTGCCCATCATAGATGGTGGCCAGCATGGGGCAGAAATCATGGCACAGATGAGTCCCCTCCTGGTCGATGTGGTCCAGTTCTCCTTCATAACAGTGACGGCCCACCATTTCCTCCCGGCTGTATCCGGTAATGCGCTCGGCACCCCCACTCCAGAAAAGGATTTTCCGTTCCGTATCCAGCACATACATGCCAAAAGGAGCTTCATCCACCATCTTCTGAAGCAATTCTGTCATTTGAATATCCATGGAATCACCCGCTGTCTCCTGATTGTTCATACTGTTTCCGTAATTTGACAAAACAGATGACTTTTATCCATATTATAAGGGAATTTTACATAAAAGTCCACAATCGAACAGAGAAAAGAAATCAGCACCGAGACTCGCACCCCGCGGTTGGGCGTGCGAATTTTTTCACACCCCTTTTCAGAATTCAGGCGTCAGACCGCAAAAAGAATCCGGTTCGGCTCTCCTTACACCGCTCCACCTCTTCCGGAGTCCCGGCAGCCACGATCCTGCCGCCCTGGCAGCCGCCGCCCGGCCCCATGTCGATAATGTAATCAGCATTCCTGATCACATCAAGGTCATGTTCGATGACCACTACCGTGGCCCCATGGTCGATCAGGGTCTGGAAAACATGTAAAAGCTTCCTTACATCCTGGGGATGAAGGCCGATGGTCGGTTCATCGAAAATGAACACGGAATCACTCTGTCCTTTTCCCATTTCACTGGCAAGCTTCAGCCGCTGGGCTTCCCCACCGGAAAGTCCCGGTGTTTCTTCTCCCAGTGTCAGATACCCCAGACCCAGGTCGTGGAGGACCTGAAGCCTCTGCTGGAGGAGCTTCAATCCCCCCAGTGCCTGCAGCACCTGATCCACGCTCATATTCATGAGTTCTGGCAGGCTGTAGAGGTTTCCGTCCCGGGCTTTGCGGCGGATGTGAAAAGCTTGCTGGCTGTAGCGGGATCCTCTGCAGTCCGGACAGGGAATCTTTACATCCGGCAGGAATTGGACGTCCAGCGAGATTTCCCCTGTGCCATCACAGGTGGGGCAGCGGAGTTTTCCTGTATTATAGGAGAAATCACCGGCTTTGCAGGACTGTTCCTTCGCCTCTGCTGTCCTGGCATATAGTTTTCTCAGCCCGTCGTGGACATTGGCATAAGTTGCCACCGTAGAACGCACATTGATCCCGATCGGTGCCGCATCGATCAGCTTGACCTGCGTGATTCCTTCTGCCTCAATACTTTCAATATGTCCTGGCAGTTTCTGTCCGTTGATTTTTGCCTGGAGCGCCGGTATCAGGCTCTCCAGGATCAGAGTGGTTTTGCCGGAGCCTGAGACACCGGTTACAACAGTGAGCCGTCCCATAGGGATCTTCACCTGCAAAGGATGTACTGTGTGGATTTTTCCTGTTTCCAGATGGATGGTCCCTTTGGCGAACAAAGAATCCTTTTCTGTCACTGGACGGATTCTTGATGTATATTGATCGGAAAGAAAAGGACCTATGACCGATTCCGGATTTTTTGCCACATCGGCGACCTTTCCCTGGGAAATCACCGTACCGCCCTCTGCTCCCGCACCTTTTCCCATCTCGATCAGCCAGTCAGCGTGTTTCAGGACCTGGGTGTCATGGTCAACAATTACGATGGAGTTTCCGTCTGCCAGCAGGTCGTCCATGACCCCTGTAAGGCCCTTGAGGTTAAAAGGATGGAGACCGATAGACGGTTCATCAAGGACATAGAGTACACCTGTGGTACGGTTCCGTACTGCCCTGGCCAGCTGCACCCGCTGCCGTTCTCCTGTGGACAGCGTGGACCCCGCCCTGTCAAGGGAAAGGTATCCCAGACCCAGGTCCATCAGCCGCTTGGAAACATCCAGGAAGGACTCACAGATGCTTTCAGCCATGGGGCGCATTTTTTCGGGCAAAGATGCCGGAACCCCCTGGACCCAGGGAATCAGTTCCGAAAGGGTCATGGCAGCTGCCTGATCCAGCCCGATTCCTCTGAGCCGCGGCGCACGGGCGGCTTCTGACAGTCTGGTGCCATGGCAGTCCGGACAGACATCTTCTTCCAGATATTTTTCCAGCCGTTTCATCCCCTTTTCGTCTTTGACCTTGGCCAGGGAATTTTTCACGGAATTGACTGCACTGTAGTAGGTGAAATCCATCTCTGCCGGCTCCAGAGTATTGGGATTGACATAATGGATATGATGTTTCTTCAGTTCGCCGTGATAGACGATTTCTTTCTCCTCCGGGGTCAGATCACGAAAAGGGACATTTGTCCGGACCCCCATGGTCCGAACAATGTCTTTCATCAGTGACCACATAAGAGTTCCCCAAACCACCACTGCGCCTTCATCGATGGTTTTGGAATCATCCGGTACCAGGGCCGCCTCGTTTACATTTTGGACAATCCCTGTTCCGCCGCAGGCAGGACAGGCGCCTGTACTGTTAAAGGCCAGTTCCTCCGCTCCGGGACCATAGAATTTCTCACCGCATACCGGACAGGTGATTTCCTGCATGGCCGCCACAGCGAAAGAGGGCGGGCAGTAATGGCCATTGGGACAGCGGTGGCTCCCCAGCCGGGAAAACATGAGACGCAGGCTGTTCAACAGTTCAGAAAGGGTCCCAAAAGTACTGCGGATGCCGGGGACACCCGGGCGCTGATGGAGGGCGAGGGCAGCTGGTACATACCGTATCTCCTCTACGTCCGCCCGTTCCGCCTGGGTCATCCGGCGCCGGGTGTAGGTGGAAAGGGATTCCAGATACCGCCGGGATCCTTCCGCATACAGGACCCCCAGGGCCAGGGAGGATTTCCCGGACCCGGACACCCCGGCAATTCCCACGATTTTGTGGAGAGGGATGTCCACGTCGATATTTTTCAGGTTATGCACCCTGGCGCCCCGGACCTCAATGTGGTCAGGGATGGAAGGGATGTGTTTTGTGCTCATGCAGCATTATCTCCTTTGCTTGAAAGCCTTTGCATCTATCATAATACAGATCATTAAAAAAACGTTGAGACAGGGCCTCTGGCAAAATGCCGCCGGAGCCTCCCGTTCCTGCAGCTCTCTCCAGGCGCGGGAGATGTACCCAGATACGCGAAAGCAGATGGGTGCATATCCTACGAATTTTGGCCGGGGCACAAGAAGGGCCCAGATGCACGAAAGCGGGAGATGTGGATTGTGGCATAGTACATAAGCGTACATGCCGCGATCCAAATCTCCCGCTGACAAAGCAGATGGGCCCTCATTGTGCCCCGGGGTTATGCGTTAGCCCTTTTATTGCCTAGTCCTGGTTCGGATTCCAACTGCTCCCCGAGTATTCCAAAGGATGGGCGTGGCTGAAGGAAGCGCCGCAACTGGGGCAGCCGGTTTCTCCGCAGTCATTGCAGTACAGAGCACCGCAGTTGCCGCATTCAAAGAGCACCGGGCTCTTTTCTTCCCCATTTTCGCTTTCACAGTACCCGCAGGTGTTGCTGTTGCTGCCGGCTTCCTGTTCCAGGGTCACTTCCACCTGACGGTCCAGTTCTTTCTGGCTGGGCGCTTTTTCCGCATATTCCGGGAAGACAATGGAGTTTTCCTTGAAGATGTGGACGAATACGTCATTGATGAATTCTTCCAGCAACTGATAGGTCCGTTTGAAAGTGGCACAGGCATCAGCAGGAGCGGTGAAATGATCGGTGAGGGATTCGATTTCCTTGATGATGTCCCCGGCGGCAGAATGATCTTTTTCCAGGTTCTGGATCAGGGTGAGGACTTCCAGGTTGGGCTGGGGATAGGACCGCATCAGCGGGAACACCATCCGTTCTTCCCGGGCAAAATGTTCTTCCAGTTCAGTTTTCAGAGTACCGTAGAGATGATGGAGGCGGGTGAGCAGTTCCCCGTGGTGGACGAAATGGACCAGGAGGATCTTGTTCAGGTCCGTTTCGATTTCTGCCATGTATTTCCGTTCATCCACATGGTGAGTGGCTTCCAGGTCCTGGAGCATGTCAGGGATGGAAAGGTTCTTGAACCGTTCCAGGGATTCCTGCTGGCTGCCGGTTTTAGCGCTGTGGGCGGCAATGAATTCATTCAGGTCCGCCACCACCTTTTCCGCATCCAGATCCGTATTCTTCACAGCTTCTTCCAGAGGGATTCCCCCGCCGCAGCAGTAATCCAGGTGGAGTTCATTGAAAAAGGGAATGGTCTGGGGATAATCCCGGACAACGTCAGCCAAAGTATTCTTCACAGTAATCATGGAACATTCCTCCCAATTTGTTTGGTGTTTGTTTGATGGTCTAAGTATAGTAGATTAGTAGAAATAATTCCGTTGCCATGACAACTGCATAGAGTAACTTATTCATGTGCTTTTTCTTCTGCTTCATCGGCATGAAGATGTCTGTGGATGGGGTCCTCCGAGGGGCCGGCGATATGCAGATGTTCACCATCGCCAACTTGGTCAACTTAGGACTTCGGGTCAGCCTAGCCATGGCCCTGGCCCCCGCTTCGGCCTCCCCTTCGTCTGGTACGTCGTCTCCCTGGGCTGGCTGGCCAATTTCCTGCTTTCTGGCTGGGAATATCGGCGAGGAAAGTGGAAGGGAAAGAAAATGGATCCGTCGATCAGATGAATAGCTGGAAGGGATCTGTCCGGTTCCGACAGCGTCTTGCCTCCTTTCTACCCTCCATAGACTATTACGCCCAGAACAGCGGAAGCCAAGATCAGCCCAACGGGTGAAAGCTTCTTTTTCATAGCCCGCTGGTAACCCCTTTTTCCCAAAATCAGGCCAAGAATCACAAAAAGTGCCTGGAACGCCTGTTGGGGCTGCTTCCCTTGGCCGAGGCAATGCTGGAAGGTCATATAGAGGCCAGTCGCCAGCACGATACCCGTCACGCAGGGTTTCATCCCTCGCAAAAGACTCTGGATATATCGGTTGTCCAGCAGGTGATGGAGTATTGCCGTAACCAGAATGATGATCAGGAACGAAGGCAGGACAACGGCGGCTGTCGCGGTGATGGCTCCCAGAAAGCCTCCCTGGCTGCTTCCTACATAAGTCGCCAGATTGACCATAATCGGTCCCGGGGTACTTTCACTGACGGCAATCATATAGGTCAGCATGTCGTCATTCAGCCAGCCGTAGGACAGGACGACGTCCCGGATCAGAGGGATCGCACCATATGCACCTCCGAAGGCAAAACATCCGACTTTCAAAAATCCTGCAAATAAATCCAGATAGATCATTTTCCGCCACCACCTTCTTGATGGGATGGCGCCTGCAGCCTGGAAAATGCCAGACTGATTCCTGCTGCCAGGAGCATCAGCCGGATGGAAGAAATTGGTAGACCATAGATATCGCTGCAGAGCATGGCCAAACAGGAACCCAGGAGGATGCCCCGTGACAGCCACGTCCTGGCGCCTTTTCTCAGCATCATCATGGCTGCCTCCAAAATCAAAAGCCCCACAGCGATCTTGATTCCCTGGAATGCGGCAGCCAGCAGTTTCCACGTAAAGAAATCATACAGGAACAGCGAAGCGGCCAAAATGACCAGAAAAGGAGGGACGACGATGCCAAAAGTAGCTGCAAAAGCTCCCGCCAATCCGGCCTGCTTATATCCGGTAAAGGTGGCACAGTTGATGGCGATGGGACCGGGCGTGGATTCTGCGATTACGGTAATATCCATCAGTTCCTCATGGGTGATCCAGTTCTTTTCTTCCACACAGCTGTGCTCGATCATGGAAATCATGGCATACCCGCCCCCAAAGGTAAACAGTCCGATTTGGGCAAAAGTCAAAAACAAATCCCTGAGCTGATTCTGGTTCATGCTTTTTTCCCCCGATATTCACATTGGCAGGCTTTTTGCTCACGGTCCACCTGCAGAGAATCCCTCCGCATCTGTTCCACCTGCTCCGCCAGGAAGTCGATGGCTTCTTGGTCCGGCAGATAGTGCATATGATAGCCGTACTTTTCTCCATAGACCAAACCTGCTTCCCTCATAATCTTCAAATGCTGTGAAATGGCCGATTCCGAGATCCCGAACTTTTTGGAAAGAGACCGGACGCAGTGCTTCCTTTCCAAAAGTGCCTGATAGATCTTCAGCCGCATGGGTTCTCCCAGTGCCTTCAATATACGGTCAAGTTCCATAATTCCACCTTCTTTGATTTAGTATTTACTTAAATATAACAGATTATTTTAATTTAGTAAATACTGAATTAATTTTTAATCCCTCTGAAAGGCCGTAAGGTACAGGAGATGTGCCCAGATACGCGAAAACAGGGATTTGGTTCGTGGCATAGTACAAAGACGTACATGCCACAGTCAAAATCCGTTGCTGACAAAGTAGATGGGTACATATCCCGTGCCTGGGTTATGCGTCGGCGATGTCGGCGATAAGCGCCTCCACCTCCCCCTCCTCCGTACTCCAGGAGGTGCAGAAGCGGACTACCAACCGGCCGTCTTCCAGGTTCCCTTCTTTTTCAAAAACATATTTTTGGGCCAATTTTTCCGCCTGTTCCGGAGTGAGGACCACAAACTGCTGGTTAGTGGGACTGACCACGTATTCAGCAATCCCCTTCTGCCGGAAGGCTTCCCGGATCCGAAGGGCAAAGGCATCCGCCCGGGCAGCCAGTTTGAAATACAGGCCATCCCGGAGCAGAGTATAGAACTGAAGGCCCAGAAGCCAGCCTTTAGCCAGGACGGCTCCGCTCTGTTTCATATGGGCCTTGAACCGGCGGACAGCTTCCGGATGAGTAAGGACCAGCGCTTCCCCAAAGAAGGCGCCGCATTTGGTGCCGCCCAGGTAAAAAGCGTCCGTAAGCTGGGCCATATCCGGCAGGGTCAGGTCATTGTCCGGAGCAGCCAATCCATAGGCCAGCCGGGCTCCGTCTACAAAGAGAGCCATCCCATATTTCCGGCAGACTTCTGAAATGGCGGTAAGTTCCGCTTTGGAATACAGGGTGCCGTATTCAGTGGTGAAAGAAATATAGACCATTGAAGGCCGAGTGAGCCATTCCGGTTCACCGGCATCATAATAGGACCGGACTTCCTGTTCAATCTGGGCGGCGGTGATTTTCCCGTCTTTCTGGGGCAAAGCCAGGATCTTGTGGCCGGTATTTTCGATAGAAGCACATTCATGGCCATTGATGTGACCGGTGGAAGCACAGACCACACTGTCACAGGAGCTCAGAAAGGCCGCGATGGTCACCAGGTTCACCTGGGTGGCTCCTGGGAAGAAATACACTTTGCCCTGGGGACACTGGCACAAGTCCAGGATCATTTTTTCTGCCTTGTCACACCATTCATCGGTACCATAACCGCTGAACTGGGTATCGTTGGTACGGACCAGGGCTTCCAGGATGTTGGGATGGGCCCCGTGGTTGTAGTCATTGTTGAATCGGATCATGATAAGTCCTCCCTGAAAAGATGATTTACCCCTTGATTCTATCATAAATCCAGCCCTTTGTCCTAAATCCCTTAAAAGACGTCGGAACCGGCCCTCACGGGTCTCTCAGAAAGCAGACGTCAGCTTTGTCCGATGCAGATGCAAGTTTCCAGCCTGTCCATAGCCAACAAGCTGACATCCGAACTCTGTAGGCCTCCGGCCGTGTCTGATGTCTTTTTTCTCCCTCGATTTTTTCTCTGAGCACCAGAGTAGGTCAGATGCGCGAATTCAACAAAGCAGATGGGCCCGATTTTCTTCCAGGTGCGAGAGATGTACCCAGATACGCGAAAGCGGGGAATTTGGTTCGTGGCATAGTACATGGACGTACATGCCGCGGACCAAATTCCCCGCTGACAAAGTAGATGGGTGTATATCCCGCGCCTGGGTTATGCGTCAGCCGCTTACTCCCACTCGATAGTCGCCGGCGGCTTGCTGGTAATATCGTAGACCACACGGTTTACCCCGGGGACTTCGTTTACGATTCTTCTGGAAACGATGTCCAGCACGTGGTAGGGAATGTGGGACCAGTCGGAGGTCATGCCATCGGTACTGTTGACGGCACGGAGGGCGATGGTGTTGCTGTAGGTCCGGAAGTCACCCATGACACCGACACTGCGAATGTTGGGGAGACAGGCGAAATACTGCCAGATGGACCGGTCCAGACCGGCTTTGGCGATTTCTTCCCGGAAAATAGCATCGGCTTCCCGGACGATGTGGAGCTTTTCTTCGGTGACTTCGCCCAGGACACGGATGGCCAGGCCAGGACCCGGGAAGGGTTGGCGCCATACCAGTTCAGAGGGAATGCCCAGTTCTTCGCCTACGGCACGGACTTCATCCTTGAACAGTTCCCGGAGGGGTTCGATGAGGCCCAGTTTCATGTCTTTGGGCAGGCCGCCTACATTGTGGTGGCTCTTGATGGTGGCAGAGGTGCCGGTACCTCCGGATTCCACCACGTCAGGATAAATGGTCCCCTGGACCAGGAAGTCCACGTGACCGATCTTTTTGGATTCTTCTTCGAAGACACGGATGAATTCTTCCCCGATGATCTTCCGTTTCTTTTCAGGGTCGCTGACACCTTTCAGTTTGCTGAGGAAACGGTCCTGGGCGTTGACCCGGATCAGGTTCATATCAAAATCCCGTTTGAAGACCTGTTCCACCTGGTCTCCTTCGTCTTTCCGCAGGAGGCCGTGATCCACAAACACGCAGGTGAGCTGCTTGCCCACAGCCTTGTGGACCAGCACGGCGGCCACGGAGGAATCCACACCGCCGCTCATGGCGCAGAGTACGTTCTTGTCCCCTACCTTTTCCCGGATTTCCCGGATCTTGTTCTGGGCGAAGGAGGACATGGTCCAATCCCCGGACAGGTTGCAGATATTGAACAGGAAGTTGGAGAACATCTGCTTCCCAAAGGGAGTGTGCATCACTTCCGGATGGAACTGGACGCCGTAGAGTTTCTTGTCCTCATTCTGCATGGCAGCGATGGGACATTCTTCCGTCTGAGCAATGACCGTAAAGCCTTCCGGGGCTTTTTCCGCATAGTCCTGATGGCTCATCCAGCATACATTGTTCTTTTCCAGACCGGAGAAGAGACGGGTTTCATTGTCAAGGGATACAGCGGTCTTGCCGTATTCCCCGCTGCCGGCATGGGCCACTTTGCCGCCCAGCGCCTTGGTCATGAACTGATCCCCATAGCAGATGCCCAGGACAGGGATGCCCATTTCGAAAACGCCCTCATCCACGCTGGGGGTATTTTCTGCATAGACACTGTTGGGACCGCCGGACAGGATGATGGCCTTGGGATTCTTGGCTTTGATCTTGTCCAGGGTATAATTGTAAGGAATGATTTCGCAGTACACACCGCATTCACGAACTCGTCTGGCAATCAGCTGGCTGTACTGTGCGCCGAAGTCAACAACCAGGACAACCTCATGCTGTAAATTATCCATACTCTGCCTCCCTTTGGTAGTTTGTAATATTTAAAACAGTATACTATAAATCGCCGTTTCTTTCAATTCCAAATCCGATTATTTTTCGTTGGACAGGCCCAATTTTTCGAAAATCAGAAAGGCCAGGCTGGCCAGGATGGCCACCACCGTTGCCAGGCCCATGCCTTTTAGCTGGACGGGCCCGATGTGGACCGCTGCCCCGGAAAGACCGCTGATCATGGTCACGGCTGTGAGGATCAGGTTCTTGGGCTGGGTAAAGTCCACTTTCCGTTCCACCATCATCCGGAGGCCGGACGCTGCAATAAAACCGAACAATAAGATGCAGACGCCCCCCATCACCGGGGTGGGGATCCCGTGGATCACCGCAGCGATCTTCCCGATGAAGGAAAACAGGATGGCGAAAATGGCTGCACCGCCAATGACCCAGGTGCTGTACACCCCGGTAATGGCCATGACCCCCATGTTTTCCCCGTAGGTGGTATTGGGAGTGGAACCCAGGAGCCCGGAGAGCACGTTGGAAAGACCGTCCGCCATAAGGGACCGGTGGAGCCCGGGATCCTTGATCAGGTCACGTCCCACAATGTCGCTGGTGACGAACAGATGCCCCAGATGTTCCGCCAGCACCACAAACAGGGCGGGCAGGATCATCATGATGGCGGACAGATTGAACCGGGGCTGGTAGAAGGTGGGGAAAGAGAACCAGGCGGCGGTTTCCACCGCAGAGAAGTTCACCACACCCATGAACCAGCTGAGGACGTAGCCGGACACCACCCCGATAAGGATGGGGATGATGGCGATGAATCCCCGGCCCAGGACGGTGGCCAGGATGGTCACAATCAGGGTGAACATGGAAATGGTCATGGCCTGACCGTTGGTCATCCCCTGGACCGGATCCACGAAGCCGCTCATGTTGAGAGCCAGGGGCGCCAGTTCCAGACCGATGATGGCCACAATGGATCCCATGGCCGCGGGCGGGAACAGTACATCGATCCAGTCCGTGCCGATTTTCTTCACCATAAGGCCGATCAGGATGAAGCAGAGGCCGAAGGCAATGAAGCCTCCCTGGGCGTCTCCATAGGTCATCCCCGGGGTGGCGCACACCGCCAGCACAGGGGAAATGAAGGCGAAGCTGGAGCCCAGATAGGCCGGGAGCTTCCATTTGCAGATAGTCAGATACAGCAGGGTGCCCACCCCGTTCATAAACAGGGCGGTGGCAGGGTCCACGTGCAGGAGAAAAGGCACCAGTACGGTGGAACCGAACATGGCAAACAGATGCTGCAGGCTCAGAGGGATGGTTTCCAGGACCGGAAGCTTTTCTTCCACGTGGATGATTCGTCGTTCTTCCATGGATCATGACTCCTTTTTTCTTTTCATTTCTTTTATTTTACCATATCCGGCAGGGAAGAAGGAAGGAATGTTGGTACATTCTGGGGGCCGCCCGGCCTGCGGCCCTCCAGGGTTCATACGGGTTTCCCGAAATCTCCGGAAGCTGAAAAAAGGACTGTTGCTTATGCAACAGTCCTTCAAATTTCAATGGTGCCGGGGACCGGAATCGAACCGGTACGGAGATCACTCTCCGAGGGATTTTAAGTCCCTTGCGTCTGCCAGTTCCGCCACCTCGGCGAAAAAGTTAAATTGGAGGCGACGCCCAGAATCGAACTGGGGATAAAGGTTTTGCAGACCTCTGCCTTACCGCTTGGCTACGTCGCCATATGAAAATGGAGCGGAAAACGAGATTCGAACTCGCGACCCCCACCTTGGCAAGGTGATGCTCTACCACTGAGCTACTTCCGCATAAAGAATGGTGCCTCAGCGCAGAATCGAACTGCGGACACAAGGATTTTCAGTCCTTTGCTCTACCAACTGAGCTACCGAGGCAAATTGGCGACCCAGGACGGACTCGAACCGACGATCTCCGCCGTGACAGGGCGGCATTCTAACCAACTGAACTACTGGGCCGTTGTCAGGAAACACCCTCAGGTGCTGCCGACTTGATTAGTATACTGTATAGTAAGGAAAATGTCAAGGATAATTTAAGGCAATGGGAAATAAACTTCGCATTGCCGTCGCCGGTCATCAGTCAACGGCGTTCGGAAGGAACCCGGGCAGCGGATTCCTTCGATTCAGATAAAACCATAGAGAACGCATCCTCCCATGGACAAACAGCGACGGTATCAGGCTGTTTGCTGAGACTAGGGATACCAATTACATGCAAAAAAAGACTGCCCCATTTCTGGAGCAGTCTTTTCATCGCTTTTGGAATTATTTCCGCAGGCCCAGTCTTTCTACAATGCTTCTATACCGTTCGATGTTTTTCTTCATCAGGTAGTTCAGCAGGCCACGGCGCTGACCAACCATTTTCAGCAGGCCGCGACGGGAATGATGGTCCTTCTTGTTGGCTTTCAGGTGTTCGGTCAGATAGCTGATCCGTTCGGTCAGGATGGCGATCTGTACTTCAGGAGACCCGGTGTCCTGTTCGTTGATGCGGTAGGTTTCGATGAGTTCTTTCTTTCTTGCAGGCGTTAACATTGTTCTTTTCCTCCTTAGTCATAGAAAAGCCCGTGGCTGCAGCTGGCGTCGGAGTGTCGCGCAGCAGCGCCAAGGTTCAAAGAATTGTGCTCTTCCAGCACGTTGGCATTATAACATACTTTACAGTTTGGTGCAAGGGAAAAGGAAGGGCCATCAGGACCCTTGCGACAGCAGATACACGCAGTACTGATTCATGCTGACTCCTTCTTCTTTGGCGTGTTCGGCCAGACGGCGGTGCAGGCTTTTGGGGATCCGCAGCTTAAACTGTCCGGAATATCCATTGGCAGATACCGGTTCTGCAATCTCCACTCCGCTTTCCAAGGCTGCGGCCAGCCACTCCTTCTTCGCATCTTCAGCATTTTTGGCAGCCTCTTCCATGGAATCACCGACCGTGATGCATCCCGGCAAATCCGGATAACGGGCCACATATCCCCCCTCATCCGGATCCGGAACGATTTCCAGCCGATAAGGAAGTGCCATATAATATTCAATCGTTTTCATTTCCAGCTTCCTCCTCCACCACCTGTCGGACCATCTCGACATATACTTTTTTGATGGGTTCATGTTTGGGGATAGTAATGGGGTTTTTCCCAGGTTTCCTGAAAGTATAATGGCTGCTTCCGCCTCTGGGTGCACTCATTACGTACCCATAACTCTCCAATATTTTTCTTAGTTCATCAAACCTCATGTCTTTTGATAAAGTGAGTATTTTTTTCAGCAATTTTTCCCATTTAGACATATCGTTCCTGCCTTTAGTATAATTGACACCATATATGGTGTCAATATCTTGTTTCCTGTTGTGTACTGTCCAACGTTTTCCCTGATATTACATAGTATGTATTTTACTATATTTGTAGAATATTTCAACTTTTTATAGTGAAGCTAAAAAAGACGTCAGCCTGTTAGCAGTCAGCAGAGGATCCCTGCTTTCCATACCGAACAAATCTGACGTCTGCCATCTCAAGGCCCTCAGGCCACATTTGACTTTTTCTTATATTCCCTGCCGCACCAGGCTTTCTGCGGTGCATACGGCGGCAATGGCCGGGTCGATTACCGGGACCCCCAGTTTTTCACTAAGGGGCCTGGCCAGTCCCAAAAAGGACAGGCAGCCCAGGATCAGACACTGGACTCCTTGTTCCCTGATCAGCCTTTTTCCCTCTTCCACCAACTGGGCAAAGGCTTCTTCCCGATTGTCCCAGATGGATTTTCCCTGGAAATGGATGGCTCCGATGGCTTTGATCCGTCCAGGACCGATGCCCAAGGTAGGCAGGAACAGTTCTTTTTCCCCGATCCGGGCGGGATCACTGAGGATGACTCCCGACTGCCTGGCCACCAGGGGCGCCTGGAGCACCGAAGCCTGGGCTCCGCCCACCACTGGGATTCGGAGCCGTTCCCGGCAGGCTTCAGCCGCCGGATCAGAAAAGCAGTACAGCACCACAGCGTCACACCCATCCTGTTCCGCCTGTTTGGCCAGTTCCAGGATTTCCGGACCGGCCAGGACCACATCCGCCGCACTGTTGATTTCCACTTTTGTTTGGGTGAGACAGACCATGGACAGTTCCACATCGGGCCCCACAAACTGCTGGAGGATGCTGCAGCGCTGGGCCATGGCCTCTTCCCCCACCCCATAATCCGGATTGATGATACGGATTTTCATAGGCACCTCAGGACAGGATCTTGGACAGGAATTTCTGGGCCCGTTCCGATTTGGGATGAGCGAAGAATTCCGCCGGCGGGGCGCTTTCCACCAGATAGCCCCCATCCATGAAATGGATCATGTCGGATACATCCCGGGCAAAGCCCATTTCGTGGGTCACCAGTACCATGGTAATGCCGCTCTGGGCCAGTTCCCGGATCACGTCCAGCACCTCTTTCACCATTTCCGGATCCAGGGCGGACGTAGGTTCATCCAGGAGCAGCACATCCGGATGCATGGCCATGGCCCGGGCGATGGCCACCCGCTGCTGCTGGCCCCCGGAAAGCCGGCTGGGATATTCTCCTGCCTTGTCAGCCAGCCCAACTTTGGCCAAGAGTTCCCGGCCATCTTTTTCTGCTTCTTCCCGGCTTTTCCCATTGACCACCATGGGGGCATAGGTCACGTTCCGGAGTACGGTCATGTTTTTGAACAGGTTGAAATGCTGGAACACCATCACTTCTTTTTTCCGGATGTCCGCAATCTTTATCCCCGGTGCCAGAATGTCCTGACCTTCGAAGATGATCTTTCCCCCATCAGGTTTTTCCAGCAGGTTCAGACACCGGAGCAGGGTGGATTTTCCACTGCCGGAAGGACCGATGATGGTCACCACCTGTCCCCGCTCCACCTCCAGGCTGATGTCCTTCAGGACTTCCAGACTGCCGAAATGTTTGGCCACATGTTCTACTTGGATAATGTTGTCAGTCACTGATACGCACCTTCTTTTCAAAATAGGCACCGATAAAGGTGAGGATCATGACCAGCACATAATATACGGCAGCCGCTACTATAAAGGCTTCAAAAGCCCGGAACGTCTTGGCCTGGATTAAATCCGCCCAACGAAGGGTATCAGCGACCCCGATGACGGACACCAGGCTGGAATCTTTCAACAGCGCAATGCTCTCATTGATCAGCGCCGGGAAGGTGTTCTTGATGGCCTGGGGTAAAATCACATCCAGGATGAACCGATGCTTGGGCACCCCCAGGGAAAGGGCCGCTTCCCACTGGCCCTTGTCCACCGAAAGGATCCCGCCCCGGAGGGCTTCAGAAATATATGCGGCGGAATTCAGCCCAAAGGACAGCACCCCGGCTTGAAGTGCTGTAATGTTGTATCCCGTAAGCTGGGGCGTGGCAAAATAAATCAACATCAGCTGCACCAGAAGCGGTGTTCCCCGAAAAACTGAAATATAAAACCGTGCCAGAGGGGCAAATACTCTGTTCCGGGAGATGGTAATGAGAGCCAGGATAAAGCCCCCGATAAATCCCAGGAAAGTAGAGAAAAACGTGAATTTCAACGTAACCCACACTGCGCTTTCCAGTAGTGGCAGGTAGGGCATGAGAACAGAAAATTTAAACATAGGATTCGCTTCTCTTTTCAGATTAGATTACTGTTTAGCCACATCCAGTTTGGCTTCCGCCGTTTCATATTGTTTGGCAGCGTCTTCACCCAGGTATTTCACCAGGATTTTGTGGAATTCTCCATTGGATTTCATTTCCTTCAGGATATCGTTGATTTTGCCGATATCCTTGGAATCTTTGGGCAGAGCAATAGCAAAGGTATCATCGTTGACTACCGGCAGATCCAGGATGGCCATTTCCAGTTCAGGATTTTCCTTGACGAATACAGAAGCCTGGGCAGAATCAAAGAGCCCGGCATCGAGACGGCTGTTCTTGATATCCTGGACCACCAGCGGAGTATTGTCCAGTTCTGTCACTTCGATGCCCCCTGCTTCCTTCAGTTCTTTTACATAAGTGGTGCCCATGGAAGCCCCGGCTTTCTTTCCCTTCAGATCAGCCAGAGATTTGTAGCCAGCCCCCTTCTTGAAAATCAGTGCCTTCATGGGGAAATAATAAGGTTTGGAGAAAGAAACCACTTCTTTCCGTTGGGCCGTGGGAGAAATCCCGGAAATGATCATGTCCGCCCGGCCGCTTTGGAGAGTAGGCACCAGGGAAGCAAATTTCATATCCTGGAATTCCACGGTTTTCCCCAGTTTTTTCCCGATATACTGGGCAATTTCGATATCAATGCCGGTATAGTCCTTTGTGCCTTCCTTAACACTTTCAAAAGGCGGAAAAGTGGCATTAATGGCTACCACCAGCTTTTTGCCGTCTCCCCCAGTTTTTCCTGCCTCTTTCTTGGCATCATTTCCCCCGCATCCGGCAAGAGCCAGCAGGCAAAAGGCTCCCGCCAGTACACAGGCAATCTTTTTGGTCAGTCTGTTGGTCATCATCATTCATACTTCCTTTCTTTTAAAAACTCTCTCCCTTGGCATATTCCGGAAATCCGTTCTGGGAAAGATAGTATCGTGCCACCTGTTCATCGGTAGCAATCCAGGCCCCATGATCTTTGGCATACCGGATAAATTCCCGCAGCGCACGGACATACTGGGGATGGCCAATGAACTGAGGATGCATGACAAAATTCATCATCCGTCCTTCTTCCGCCAGTCCGTCCAGTTCATCCATCCAGATTCCCACCATTTCCCGTCCGCTTCGCAGGAAATAATGTTCCGGATGCTGAAGGGTATACATGTCATAGGAGGTATCATCCACAATGCCATCTTTTGGCAGTTCCACAATGGGAATGGTCTTTCCGTTCAGTTTGTGAAGAAAAGGCCCGTCATTGTCCCGCCAGTTGGAGGAATAGATATACCCCCGGTCCAGCCACAGCTGCAGGTGGAAGTCATATACGTATCCATCCGGGCTCCGGTTCCCCATAGGCCGTCTGCCGGTAATTTCCCTCAGGATGTTTTCCGCTTTTTCCATCAGGGCATTTTCTTTTTCGTAAGTGTCACAAACTTCATGAAGGTACCCATGATAGGAAACTTCATGCCCCAGTTCTGCAATAGTACGGATTACATCAGGATGATGCTCGGCAGTCCAGGCCGGAGTGAAGAAAGTGGCCTTCACTCCTTCACTTTCCAGCAGCCGGAGGATCCGGGGAATCCCCTGCTTGACGGAATAGCGTCCCCGGGACAAATGAACCGGGTGATGCACATTGACAGGATTCCGGGTCAGCCAGAGGGTTTCCGCATCAATATCAAAGGAAAGGCACAGGGCCAGCCGTTTTCCATGAGGCCATTTCATTGGCAGGCACCTTCTTTCTGTTCATAAAAATCCCTTACATATTGGGCCACTTCCTGACAGGAAGCAATCCAGGCTCCGTTTTGCTCCATGTACAGGACCAGCTGTTCCAGCATCCGGATCCGTCCGCTCCGGCCAATCAGCTGGGGATGGAGTTTCAGGACCATCACTTTGTCTCCCTCGCTGGCCAGTTCATCAAAATAATCTTTCCAAATCCCGTAAACATAATCATTGGGATAAGTGCAGGTAATGGTGGCCTCATCTGCATAGGAGAAGTAATAATAAGAAAAGTCGTCAATTCCCGGTTCTGTAGGCAGTTCGATGACCGGAGTCCGGGGGCCGCATTCCTGAGGAATGTAAGGCCAGTCGCAGTCCTTTAATGTGGAATCGTAAAGATATCCTCTTTCCTGAAGAAGTGCCATGCTGCATTCCTGAAGCACATCCAAAGGCCCCCGGTGTCCTGCCGGTTTGTGACCGCACAGCTTTTCGATCAGGGCTTCACTTTTTTCCATATTGGACCGTTCTTCATCAGCAGACAGACCAAGGGTGCTCTCATGCTCATACCCATGGTATCCGATTTCCAACCCTCTGTCGGCAATTTTCTTCACCGCATCCGGATATTCTTCGATGATCTTCCCGGGAATGAAGAACGTGGCAGGCAGATGCTGCCGGTCCAGCAGAGCCAGGCACCGGTCCAGGCCTTCGTGAGGGCCGTACTGGCCCCGGGAAAAGTCAGAGAATCCGATGGTTTTCTTCCCGATGACGGAATGACGCAACAGTTCCGCGTCAAAATCAAAAGTCAGCATGACGGCGATCCGCTTGCCTCCCGGCCACTGGATCCCATCCCCGTTTTTCAAAGCAATCAATAATTTCACCTTCCGTGCCATAGTATAGGATTCTGATTGGAATAAAGGTTATTATAGCACATATAAGATAACGTTGTGCATATTTTTTCACTGATTATGAATACATATAATTTCATGTATCATTTGTTACAAAAAAAAAAGAAGCTGCCTGCTTGTTACGCAGACAGCTTCCTGATTTCTCTCTTACAGAGCAGCCTTGGCAGTTTCCACCAGTTTGGCGAAAGCAGCGGCATCGTTTACAGCCATGTCGGCCAGGACTTTCCGGTCCAGCACAACGCCGGCTTTGGTCAGGCCGCAGATGAAACGGCTGTAGCTCAGGCCGTTGGCCCGGGTAGCAGCGTTGATCCGGGCGATCCACAGCTGACGGAATTCGCGTTTCTTGGCTCTTCTGTCACGACGGGCATACATCAGGCCCTTCATGACGGTTTCATTGGCTTTTTTGAACAGCTTGCTCTTGGAACCTCTGTAGCCTTTGGCCAGCTTCAGGATATGTTTATGACGTCTATGGGCAGTTACGCCGACTTTAATTCTTGCCATTGTTTATTTCCTCCTTGGAATCTCTGAAATCTCTCAAACAGTGAAATTATGCGTACGGCAGCATCTTGGCTACACGTTCGTGGTCGGTCTTGTGGACCAGACCCGCTTTACGCAGGTTTCTCTTACGGGTAGGAGATTTGTGTTCCAGGATGTGGCTCCGGAAAGCTTTACCACGTTTGAATTCACCGGTAGCGGTGGCTTTGAAGCGTTTAGCAGCAGATCTGCGGGTTTTCATTTTCGGCATGATTGGACATCCTCCTTGTTATTTGGCACTTTTGGGAGCAACGATCATGATCATGTTGCGTCCTTCCAGCTTCGGCTTTCTTTCCACAGTGGCAATCTCCTGCAGTTGGTCAGCCATTCTATTCAGTAATTGTTCACCCAGTTCCGGATGGGTCATTTCCCGGCCCCGGAACATGATGGTAACTTTTACCTTGTCACCGCCCTGTAAGAAGCGGATGGCATTCTTGGTCTTTACTTCGAAATCGTGGTCTTCGATGCGGATCCGGAGTTTGACTTCCTTCACATCGATGATTCTCTGGCGCTTCCGGGCCTCTTTTTCTCTCTTCTGCTGTTCATAGAGATACTTGCCGTAATCCATGATCCGGCAGACCGGGGGTTTGGCCTTGGGAGCGATTTCCACCAGGTCCAGATGCTTTTCTTCGGCCAGGTGCAGGGCATCATGGAGAGACATGATTCCAAACTGTTCCCCGTCCGCAGAATTTACACGAACTTCTCTTGCGCGGATGGCTTCATTGATCCGCAGTTCATCTTTTGCTATGACGTTCACCTCCAATAGGTTAGACAGACAATAAAATAAAAACGGGCGAACCAAAGTCCACCCGTTGCAAATCCGTATCACTGACCCTGTCGAGCGTTGCCGCAAGGTGAGAAGCAGGTGGCCTCTACTTTGGTTACTTGATTATTATACCACAGGGATATTATTTTGCAAGCTTTTTTACATCATCTGCCGGAATTTCTCAATGGGCAGCAGCCGGTAGAGCACCATGCAGATCACCAGATCCGGCAGCAGATAGGAACCGTTGGCCACCAGGGAATAAACTGCCGGGGACATGGTGGCCGGCGCATAGCTGGCAAAGAACACCACCCCGGAAAGGAAATGGAACAGATACCGGACGGCCACCCCCACGGCCATGCCCAGATAGGGCCGCTGAGGGAAGAATCCGCACAGACCCAGGGCCATGAAAGGCAGGGGATAATCCAGCAGCACCTGGACCGGATGGAGGATGTAGGGGTTCAGCAGCAGGTTCAGCAGCCCGTACACGAACCCGGCCATGATTCCCACCCGGGGCCCGTACACAAAGGCTATGAGCATCATGGGCAGCATCCCCCCCAGGGTAATGGTGCCTCCGTAGGGCATCCGGTAAAGGGGCAGCAGGCTCAGCACCAGGGTCAGGGCCAGGAGCAGGCCGCAGACAGTGGCCTGGTGAGTGGTGATCTTCATTGGCCGTCCCTCTCTTCTCTTGCCTGGCGCATCAGGGCGATTTCCGCCTGGTAGCCAGCCAGTTCATTGGGGGTCTCCAGGATAAAGGGCAGGTCCCGGAGGGCCGGATGATTCACCACGTTTTTCAGGGTATCCAGTCCGATGCATCCCAGGCCCAGTTTCTCGTGCCGGTCCTTGTGGGCTCCCAGGGGATTTTTGCTGTCGTTGAGATGGATGGCTTTCAGCCGGTCCAGCCCAAGGGTCCGGTCGAATTCTTCCAGTACTCCGTCCAGATCAGAAGCGATGTCATACCCTCCGTCCCACACATGGCAGGTATCCAGGCACACCCCCACTTTTTCCGGATGGTCCAGCCGGTCGATGATGGCCCGGAGTTCTCCGAAGGTCCGGCCCACTTCCGTCCCCTTCCCGGCCATGGTTTCCAGGAGCAGGGTGGTGGAAAGATCCGGATCCAGCACGGCGTTCAGGCACTGGGCAATGAGAGCGATGCCTGTTTCCGACCCCTGTCCCAGGTGGTTCCCCGGGTGCATGTTGTAATAGTTCCCGGGCACCGCCTCCAGCTTTCTCAAATCATCGGCGATGGTTTCCCGGGCAAAAGTCCGCACATCCTCCTTGGAAGAAGCCGGATTCAGGGTATAGGGAGCGTGGGCCACCAGAGGGATGGTCCGGTTGAGCTCCCAGAGGGCCTGGAATTTTTCCACATCTTTGGGATCGATTTCCTTGGCTTTGCTGCCCCGGGGATTCCGGGTAAAAAAGGCAAAAGTATCCGCTCCGATAGAAAGGGCCGTCTTCCCCATGGCGGCGAATCCTTTGCTGGAGGACAAATGACATCCAATATGAAGCATCCTGTATGTACTTCCTTTCGTTTATTTCACGTGGCTTGCAAAATCAAAGGGCAGTTCGATGATGTACCGCATGCCCCGGCCTTCCGCATTGTCCGCCCGGATCTGTCCCCCCATCAGGGTCACCAGACGCTGGGTCACCACCAGGCCCAGGCCTCCGTGGACTTTGGCGCTGCCCACCTGCCGGGTCAGTTCAAAAGGCAGGAAGGCTTTCTCCACCATTTCCTGGGGCACCTTCATGCCGGCGCAGAGCACGGTGAATTCCATGGCAACTTTTTTGTTCTTCACCAGTTTCTGCCGTACGGCGCAAAGGACTTTCTGTCCCCGGTCCGTAAACAGCAGAGCATGGGTGAGCAGGTTCAGCAGTACCTGTTCCAGCCGTTTTTCGTCCCCGATCAGGTTGGGATACAAGAGAGGTTCCACGGTGCAGTCGTAGGTGATGCCCCGTTTCTCCCCTTCTTTCTGGAACAGCTGGTTCAGTTTGGTCAATGTCTCATCCACATTGAATTCCTCGCTGCGGATTTCCAGGGTGCCGTTTTCGATGTCGGACAGTTCCTTAACGTCTTCGATCATGGTCATGAGATACCGGGCTTCCTGCTGGCTTTCGTCCAGATAATCCTTCCGCCGTCCCGGATCCATTTCCTCCCGGGTGAGGCTGAGATTCCCCATAATATCCCGGAGGGCTTCCCGGGTATCCTGGCTGAACCGGTTGAGGAATTCCGTTTTGGCCTGGGCGGCCTTCCGGGCTTCGTTCATGTCCAGGCTCAGCTGGGCCCGTTTTTCCATTTCTGCAGACCGGCTGTCATCCACATCCCGCTTCAGCAGCAGGCAGCTGCGGCTGTGGATTTTGTCATTCTTGACTCCCTGGAACAGGAAGGCCTTCCAATGGAAAGTACCGTCGGCGCCTTTTTCCCGGGCAATGAATTCCACCGGAGAGCAGGTCTTCATGGCCTTTTCGATGGCCCCTTTGATATAGTCTTCGTTGTATTTCAGGCCGTCGCTGGGATGGAGGGGTCCGATCAGGTCCCCGATTCCCTCAATGTCCCGCTGGTCGATTTTCAGGTCTCCGTCCACGAAATGGTACCGGTAGGCCTTCTGCTTCTTCCAGTCCACATCTTCCAGACTGTCATAGGTATCACAGAGATGGGCGATCATCCGGCCGATCCGGTAGCGGATCTTCCGTTCCCGGCGCACCTGGTGGGTGCGGAACCGGTAGGCGATCAGCAGCAGGACCAGAAGGCCCAGCAGGACTTCCGCCCCGGTTTTCAGCATGGGTGCGGTGGGAAGAGTTCCCGCGGCACCGGTGAGGAAATTTTTCCAAACGGCGATCTGACT
The DNA here is from genome assembly GCF_052122235.1 of Acidaminococcus sp. HCP3S3_H5. NCBI lineage: Bacteria > Bacillati > Bacillota > Negativicutes > Acidaminococcales > Acidaminococcaceae > Acidaminococcus > Acidaminococcus sp. HCP3S3_H5. The sequence goes on along the minus strand of NZ_JBQKCS010000006.1, from coordinate 112,833 downwards.
GGTCAGGGTATTGATGATTTCCATAATCCACGCTCCTTGCCCTTACTGTTGGAGCTGCTGACGGAGATAGGCTTCCGCCACCTGCAGCTGGTTGCTTCCTTCTTCATTGGCGGCTTCCACCACCTGGTCCGGCTCGATGCCCACCTTGTCGATGCTCCGGCCGCTGGGGGTATAATACCGGGCCACGGTCAGCTTCACGGCGGTTTTGTTGCTCAGGAGGAAAATATTCTGGACCACACCCTTGCCATAGGTCTTCACCCCGAAGATTTTCCCGGATCCGGTATCCTGGATGGCGCCGGAGACGATTTCCGCCGCGCTGGCGGTGCCATGGTTCACCAGTACCGCCAGGGGGAAGTCCACTTTTTCCAACGAAGAGGATTCGGTCTGGGTGTTCCCGTCCTTGTCCGTAACGGACACGATGGGACCTTTGGGCACCAGGTACCGGGCTACTTCCACACCGCTTTCCAGAAGGCCTCCCGGGTTGTCCCGCAGGTCCAGTACCAGGGCCTTCATCCCCTTGTCCCGGAGATCCTGGAGGCTGGCACCGAAGTCTTTGCCTGTATCCTCGTTGAAATTGGTCACCCGGATATACCCGATGCCGTTTTCATCCATCCGGCTGTACACGCTTTTCAGCTTGATGTCGCTGCGGGTAACGGTTACATCCCGGGGTTCCTCCTCTCCCCGTTTCAGGGTCAGGGTCACCTGGGATCCGTCCTGCCCCCGGATCTTTTTCACCACCTGGTTCAGAGTCTGGCCGGACAGGTCTTCTCCGTCGATTTTCAGCAGGATGTCCCCGGCTTTGATGCCGGCCTTGTAGGCAGGGGTGTCCTCAATGGGAGCCACCACCACGAACTGGCTGTCCTTTTTCTGGCCCATGACCATGCCCACCCCGCCGAAATGGCCTTCGGTCATGGTGGACAGGGCCTGGAAGTCCTGGTTGTCCAGGTAGGTGGAATAGGGATCGTTCAGGACCCCCACCATGCCTTTGAGCGCCCCGTCATAAATGGCTTTCCGATCGGTTTCCCCTACATAATGTTCCTGGATCAGGTGCATGGTCCGGACGATCTGGAAAAGGGCTCCCGGGTCTCCGATCCAGTTTTTCATCAGATAATAGGTCCCGCCGCTGAACACACCCAGGGACAGGAAGAATACCCCCAGCATCTGGGGGGCTGTATAGCGTTTTTTGAACATAGTTTGCCTCTGTGGGATGCTGCCCGGCAGCATCCCTGTCACTGGTCACTGGTCAATTGTCACTGGCCGCTGGAAGGCAAACGCCGGGCATTTGCCACCGAATGCAGAAATTTTCTCTGCTCTTTACTCTTTTCTCTGCACTCCTGCTTACGGCAGATACTGCAGGGGGCTGACCACTTCTCCGTGGATACGGACTTCGAAATGACAGTGGGGTCCGGTGGAATTGCCGGTGCTGCCGGCCAGGGCGATGGTCTGCCCTTTGCTCACCTGTTCCCCTTCTCCCACGGTAATGGAAGAATTGTGGCCGTACAGGGTCACCATGCCCCCGCCGTGGTCGATCATCACCGCATTGCCGTAGCCGCCCATCCAGCCAGCGTACACCACGGTACCGCTGTCCGCAGCATGGACCGGATCCCCGTAGTCGGCTCCGATATCCAGCCCTGCATGGAAGATCTGGGTCCCCCAGATGGGATGGACCCGCCAGCCGAAGGGAGAGGTGATCTCCCCGTTCACCGGCCAGGCCAACTGGCCGGTGCCCCCTGCCTGGGGCATCATCCGGCCTTCCTGTTCCATCCGCTGAATCATAGCGGTGATTTCCTGGCTGTTCCGCTGGAGTTCTTCATATTCCGCATCCAGCTGGGCTTTTTCCGCCAGAGCCTGTTCATACAGTTTCTGCCGTTCCACCGTCTTCTGTGCCACGATCTGCTGTTCCTTCTGGCCTTCCGCATGGGCAGCTGCCAGCTGGCTCTTGATGTCGTCCAGTTCCGCCTTTTTCGCCAGCAGTTCCTCCCGCTGAGTCTCCAGCCGGTCGATCAGGTTGAAATCCCGGCGGACCACCCGCTGGAGCAGGTACATCCGGGAAGAGAAATCCCGGAAATCCGCCGCTCCCAGCAGCACATCCAGATAGTTCACCTGGCCGTTTTCGTAAATGTCCCGGAGCCGTTTTTTGTACACCGCCCGGCTTTTGTCATATTCCTTCTGTTTGGCTGCCAGGGCCGCCTCGTTCTGACGGATCTTGATTTCCAGAGCCTGCTGCCGGGCCTCGATGGCCGCCAGCTTCCGCTTGGCTTCCGCCAGTTCTTCCTGGGTCAGGATCAGCTGCTCCATGGCATTGCCGATTTCTTTTTTCTTTTCTTCCAGCTGGGCGTCCTTTTCCCCCATCTGCTGCTGGATCTCGTCCAGCTGAGCCCGCTTCTCCTCAATGGTTTCCGCCCAGGAAACGGAAGCGGACAGCTGGGTCCCCAGCAAAAGGAGGGCGGCAGCAAGGGCTGCTTGTTTCTTCATCCCCACCGCCTCCTACACATCCAGGAACTTCCGCAGGGAGATGCTGCTGCCCAGAGCCCCGATCAGGGTCCCCACACAGACCAGTCCCCCGCAGAGCCAGCCCATGGTGGGCCAGCTGGGCAGCATGGGGAAGAAGGCCAGGGTCCCGTAGATCTTGGCCTGGATGGCATTGTACCCTTTGTACAGGGCTGCCGAAGCGATCACCGCCCCCACAAAGCCCATGATCATCCCCTCCAGCAGAAAGGGCCAGCGGATGAACCAGTCAGTGGCCCCCACATATTTCATGATGTTCACTTCCCGGCGCCGGGCAAACACGGTGATCCGGATGGTGTTGGAGATAATGAACAGGGTGGCAATGGCCAGAAGCACGATCAGCAGCACCCCGCCGATCCGGAGCACCCGGGTCAGCTGGAACAGATGTTCCACCACTTCCTGGCCGAACTTGGCGGTTTCCACCCCGGGCATCTGCTGGAACTGGGGCACCAGCTGGGGAATCCGTTCCGGATTGTCCACCTGGATCTCAAAGGAGGCCGGGAAGGGATTGTCCTCTCCCAGGGCCGCCAGCAGCTTCTGCTGTTCTCCCAGACGGCTCTTGAAATCCGCCAGGGCCTGCTCCTTGGTCCGGGGCGTCACCTTCACGATCCCGGGGGTGCTCCGGAGCACTTTTTCCATCTGCTTCAGCTGGTCGGCGGAAGCGCTGTCTTCCATATAGATAGTGACCTGGACCTGGTTCTCCAGATGTCTGGCCAGGTTGTTCACATTGAGCACCATGGTGAGGAACATCCCCAGCACCAGGATGGACAGGGCCACGGTGCTGATGGAGGCGATGCTCATCAGGGAATTCCGCTTCAGAGAGGTAAAGGTCTCCTTGATGTAATACCATTTTGTACTAAACTTCATACCCGTAAACTCCTTTGCGGTCATCCCGGACCAGCCGCCCGTTTTCCAGGGCGATGACCCGTTTCTGCATATAATCCACCATGGTCTTGTCGTGGGTGGCCATCAGGATGGTGGTGCCCCGGCTGTTGATCTGGGTGAAGATTTCCATGATTTCCTTGCTGGTTTCCGGGTCCAGGTTGCCAGTGGGTTCATCAGCGATCACCAAGAGAGGGTCGTTGACAATGGCCCGGGCAATGGCCACCCGCTGCTGTTCGCCCCCGCTCATCTCTCCCGGATAGTTGTCCCCCCGGCCCTTCAGGCCCACCAGTTCCAGCACTTCATTGACCCGCTGCCGGATCTTGTGGCTGGGGGCCTCGATCACCTGCATGGCAAAGGCCACGTTTTCATAGGCGGTCCGGTCGTTGAGCAGCCGGAAGTCCTGGAAGACGATGCCCAGCTGCCGCCGGAGATAGGGAATGTCCCCCCGCTTCAGTTTCATCACATCCACTCCGTCCACCAGGATCTGCCCGGAAGTGGGTTCGATTTCCCGGGAGATCAGCCGGATGAAGGTAGATTTGCCGGCCCCGCTGGGGCCCACCAGGAACACGAACTCTCCCGGTTTGATATGTACGTTGATATCCTCCAGGGCTACCGCCCCGCCAGGATAGACCTTGCCTGCATGACGCATTTCCAGCATGGGATTCCTCCTGTATTTTCATAGGTTGGAAAACCCGGTCCAAAAAAGGCCCGTGGACATCTGTCACCGGGCCAAAAGGGCCAGGGCCCTTCCAATATTGGCTCTGGCTTCTTCCCGGAGGGCACGGATCTGTTCCCGTCCCTGCCGGCCGTCAGAGTTCCAGAGTTTTTCGGCCATGGCCGTCAGTTCTTCCGCCGTCACCTGGCCGATGGTATCCACCACCGTCCCCTTCATGCCATCCACGAACCGGTCCACCTTGGGGTCATAGGAAATGGCCATAAAGGGAACGTCGTTGATGGCGGCAAACACCAGGGCGTGGAGCCGCATGCCAATCAGCAGATGGAGACAGCTGATTAGGTCCTGGTATCCCTGGGTGGAACATTTCTGGTCCAGGATGAACACATCCCGGCGGTTTTCCATAGCCTCCGCCACCTGATTGGACAGTTCCCCGTCCGCCGGAAACTGGAGGGGCACAAAGACAATCTGGGCCTGGAACCGCTTTTTCAGTTCATCCGCCGCCCGGGCAAATTCCCGTACGAACCGTTTTTCTCCCTTCCAGTGCCGGAGGGCAAAGCCCACCAGAGGCCGGGAAGGATCCACCCCCAGTTTTTCCAGGAGCCGGAGGCCCTCCTGTTTCCGGCCTTCCGGAAGGGAGAACACCGCATCGCTGGTCACATGGATGGCGGCAGGATCAAAGCCCATGGATTTCAGATCATCCAGGGACCCGTCGTCCCGGACGGTGATCAGATCCGCCTGCCGGCACACCAGCCGGGTAAGACGGCGGCTGAACCAGCCCCGGATGGGGCCGATGCCCTGGGCAAACAGCATGATTTTCTTCCCCATGACCGCCGCCAGGGCAATCAGGGAAAGATAATAGTAGAGGCTCAGCCGGCTGGTCACGTTCTGGAGCAGGCTGCCGCCTCCGGAAAGGAGCAGATCCGTCCCGGCCATGGCCCGGCAGATTCCAGGCAGGTCGAACCGATGGACCGCCTTCACCGGATGGAGCCGGGCGGTGACTTCCGGATTCCCGGAGATCACCGTCAGCTCCACCTGGGGATCCTGCTGTTTCAGGCTGGTTACAATGGCCGTGAGCATGGCCTCGTCTCCGGCATTGGAAAACCCGTAATAGCCGGAAATCAGGATCTTACCCAAAGGGATTCCTCCTCTTTGCACAGAACGCTGCCACATGGGGATACGCCAGGGCGAAGATGGCAAGGGCAATAAGCCCGGCCACCAGCCCCACTCCGTATCCGTCCAGGGCCCGTACATAACTCATGAGAATGGGCGAACGCATGTGGGCAAAGGTCTGGACGGCACTGCCCTGGCCGATGGCGGCCCCGGTGACGCACAGTCCGTAGAACCAGGTGGGCAGCTTTTTCCAGGCAGCCCAGGCGGCCAGGAAAAAGGCCGGATGGCCGATCATGAATTCCTTTTCCCGGGGCCGGGCCCACATGGTCTCTTCCAGGAAGAACCGGAGCTTCTGCTCAATGGCAGGCACCGGCACCCCGGCCGTATGGCCGCTGCGGCCGATGAACACCCAGGCCACAAAGGCGAAGATGCCCAGGATGCACAGGGCCTTCAGGTTCAGAGGCTGGTTCAGGAAGCCCAGCACCCGGCGGAAAGGCTTCCGCCAGTCTTCTCCCTGCTGCCACAGACCATGGGTCCGGAGGAACAGCAGGCAGGTCAGGACCACCGGCAGCATGAAGGTGGCCTTTACCCCCCGGTAGATATCCATTTCCAGCAGGAACCGGGTATCGCTGAGTATGCCTCCCACCATGGACGCCCCGATCAGGGACAGGACGATGGTTTCAAACAGATGGACACAAGTCCGGAGAGCCAAAGCCCCCAGGCTGCCCCGGGATCCGTTTTTCCGCCAGATCCCCATCATCCGGTGCATGCTCAGCACCGGGAAGATCACCGCAGCCCCAAAGGCCACGCCCTGACGGGCCAGGAGCCCCAGGGGTCCGGCAAAAAGGCCGGCAGTCACCAGCACCCCGAAAATGCCCGTGGCTTTGACATAATGCTTTTCAGGGAGTACCCCCAAAAGCAGGAAATACAGGCACCAGGCGGCGGCCAGGGAGAAGGCCATGGGAATGTACCACAGCCGGCTGGGCTGGTATACCTTGTAAATATCCGCCGGCCCCGTGGCAAAGCCCTTGCTGGCCACATCCCTGGTCACCCGGTCCACATAGTCCAGGTTGGTCTGGAGCAGGGTCTTGTTGTCCCGGGGAGTCAGGAAGGTCTTGATGTAGTTCACCCGGATGTTCCGTTCCTCATCCGCCAGGGACCAGCGGCGGAAGGCATCGAACACCTGCATTTTCCGCTGTTCCGCATCGGCGATCACATAGGTCCGGGCCACCTGATAGTTGGCCAGTCTGGCCAGTTCGGTCATCCCTTCCAGTTTTACGAACTGGAGCTGGGTGACCCCTTCCACCATACCCATGGTAATGTGCCGCTGGAGCAGGTTTTTGGCCACCAGAGGCAGGTACTTGTTGTTCCCCAGCATCTGTTTGCCGCTGCCGATGATCAGGCTCACTTTGGCCCCGCTGTCATCCAGCCGGCGGAAGAAGGCGTTGATCTGTTCCTCTTCGCTGGCGGCGGCTGCGGTATACCGTTCACAGTAGTTGGTGGGACGGATGGCCACCATGAAGCCGTTCTTCGTCACATCCTGGAGCTCATCGGTGGACGGCCCCAGGTCCATTTCCCGGACGCCCCGTTCGTCCCCGGCAATGGGGTTCTTGCTGATGATGGTATCCCCGTCGAACCGGAGGATCAGGGGAGAGGCATTCAGTTCCACGATCCGTTCTTTCCCGAACCGGAGCCGGATGTCCTCTTCTGCTTCCTTCAGGGCCCGTTCACTGGTCCCGGCGGAAATGTACAGGGCATCCACCATAAAGTCCGGATTGTCCACAATGGCCTGCCATTCCGGACGAAGCTGCTGGACCCGGGCCAGTTCCAGGAGCTGGGCCCCGGTGAGCACATTCACGGACCCTTTCTGGGCCAGTTTGTCCAGGCTGGTGTCGAACACTGTCAGGGTGGTCACCCCCCGGTCCCGGAACTCCTTGAACACCTGCTCCTTGGGAACTCCTTCCTCCTGGGCCATGCGCACCAGGCTGTTGTATTCCATGACCGTTTCAATGGTTTTGTTGGCCCGTTCCACCTGGATCCGCTGCCAGTTCAGGCACAGGGAAGCGGCCAGTCCCAGGCCCACCAGAGCCAGGAACAGTTTCTGATAGGTTTTCATGGTGTCAGACCACCTCTCAGTGTTTCAGGCTGCGGAGATAGGCTTCCACAAACAGGTCCAGATCCCCGTCCATCACCGCCTGGATGTTGCCGGTTTCCGCTCCCGTCCGATGGTCCTTCACCATGGTGTAGGGCTGGAACACATAGGACCGGATCTGGCTGCCCCATTCGATGGCCTGGTAATCCCCGGCGATTTCGCTAATCTTTTTGTCCTGGATGGCCTTTTCATATTCATACAGTTTGGCACGGAGCAGGGCCAGGCAGCGTTCCTTGTTCTGGAGCTGGCTCCGTTCGTTCTGGCACTGGACCACGATCCCGGTGGGAAGGTGGGTCATCCGGACAGCGGAAGAAGTCTTGTTGACGTGCTGTCCGCCGGCACCGCTGGCCCGGTAGTAGTCCACCCGCACATCGTCCATGTTCAGGTTCACTTCCACGGTTTCGTCCAGTTCGGGCATTACATCCACTGCGGCAAAAGAGGTGTGCCGCCGGGCGTTGGCATCGAAGGGAGAGATCCGCACCAGACGGTGGACCCCCTTCTCGCTTTTCAGGAACCCGTAGGCATTGTGTCCCTGGATGGTAAGGGTGGCGCTTTTCACCCCGGCTTCTTCCCCGGGGAGTACATCCAGCAGTTCCACGGAGAATCCCTTCCGTTCCGCATACCGGGTGTACATCCGCAGCAGCATGTTGGTCCAGTCCTGGGCTTCGGTGCCGCCGGCCCCGGCATGGAGGGTCAGGATGGCGTTGTTGGCGTCATACTGGTCGCTGAGGAGCATGCCCAGTTCCAAGTCCGCCAGGGTCTTCCGGGCGGTTTCCACTTCGCTTTCGATTTCACTCTGGAGGCTGTCGTCCTTTTCCTCCATGGCCATTTCCCAGAGGGTCTCCACGTCTTCCAACTTCTGGTTCAGCCCGTGGTAGGTCTCCACTTCGCTTTTCAGGTTGTTGGCTTCCTGGGCCACGGTCTGAGCCTTGTCCGGATCATCCCAGAACCCGGGCGCCGCCATCTGGTGTTCCAGGTCTTCGATCCGCTCTTCCTTCTGGGCAATCTTCAGACCGCCCTTCAGTTCTTCCAGTTTATCTTTCAATTGGGTGATTGCCGGTTTCAGTTCTTCCAGTAACAAGATTTTCCAGCCCTTTCTTTTCGTAATGGTAAAATGGGAAAAACGAAGCCGGGTTTCCCCAGCTCCGTTTGGTGCATCCGTTTTTGTCTCCCCCAGCGGGGATTCGGGGAATGCTGTCCCCGGGCGCTCTTACTGCCGGGGAGCCCCTGCCGGCTTTCCTTCCCCGTGGATTTCCGCAGGAGTCTGAGCACCTTCCGCCGTACCGTCCACATTGGGGTTATTCACGGAAGCGTTGGACAGGTGGTCTTCCACCGTAGGCTGGGTCACCACGTTCACCCGGTACATGTACCGGACCACATCGTCCACAATGGCTTCCTTCATGCCTTCGAACATGTCGTAGGCTTCAAATTTGTATTCCACCAGAGGATCCCGCTGGCCGTAGGCCCGGAGCCCGATTCCTTCCCGGAGGGCATCCATGGCATCCAGGTGTTCCATCCAGTGGGTATCCACCACCTTCAGCATCACCAGGTTTTCCAGTTCCCGCATAATGGGAGCGGTGATGGCGGTTTCCCGTTCGTCGTAGTAATCGTGGGCCACCTTGTGGAGATGTTCCTCCAGTTCTTCCCGGCTCATGTTGGCCAGTTCGTCAGCCTTCAGGCTGCCCTGAGGTGCATAGAATTCCTCTGCGTATTTGATCAGGGAAGGAATGTCCCAGTCCTCGCTGTAGGCTTCTTTGGGAGCGTACATATCCATGGTCCGGTCCACAATGTGGTCCGCCATGCCCAGGACCGTTTCCTTCAGATCGGCCTTTTCCAGGATCTTCCGGCGCTGGTCGTAGATGACTTCCCGCTGTTCGTTCATCACATCGTCATATTCCAGCACGTGTTTCCGGATGTCGAAGTTCCGGCTTTCCACTTTCTTCTGGGCGTTTTCGATGGACCGGGTCACCAGCTTGTGTTCGATAGGTTCGTCTTCGTCCATCCCCAGCTTGTCCATGATCCCGGAAATGTTGTCAGAACCGAACAGCCGCATCAGGTCGTCTTCCAGAGACAGGTAGAAACGGGTGGAACCCGGATCCCCCTGACGGGCGCAGCGGCCCCGGAGCTGATTGTCGATCCGGCGGGATTCGTGCCGTTCCGTACCGATGATGTGGAGACCGCCCAGTTCGGCCACCCCTTCGCCCAGGGTGATATCCGTACCACGGCCGGCCATGTTGGTGGCAATGGTCACGGCCCCCATCTGGCCGGCATCTGCCACGATCTCCGCTTCTTTTTCATGATACTTGGCGTTCAGCACATTGTGCTGGATGCCCTTTTTCTTCAGCATGGCGGACAGTTCCTCGCTCTGGGCGATGGAAGTGGTCCCCACCAGCACCGGCCGGCCTACGGAATGGAGTTCCTCAATGGCCTTCACCACAGCCCGGTACTTGGCTTTCTTGGTTTTGTAGATCACATCCGGGTAGTCGATCCGGATATTGGGTTTGTTGGTGGGCACCACGTAGACGCTGAGCCCGTAAATCTTCTGGAATTCCTGTTCTTCCGTCTTGGCGGTGCCGGTCATGCCGGACAGCTTGTCGTACATCCGGAAGTAGTTCTGGAAGGTGATGGTGGCCAGGGTCTGGCTTTCCCGTTCCACCTTCACATGTTCCTTGGCTTCGATGGCCTGGTGCAGCCCTTCGGAATACCGGCGGCCGTACATGAGCCGGCCGGTAAATTCATCCACGATGATGACTTCCCCGTCCTTCACCACATAGTCCCGGTCCCGGATCATCAGGGCCTTGGCCTTCAGGGCTTCCATCAGCTGATGGGACAGATCCGTGCCGTTTTCCGGGTCGTACATGTTCTTTACGCCCAGGAGTTTTTCCGCCTTGGCGATACCGGCTTCGGTAGGAGCCACGGTCTTGAGCTTTTCATCTACGGTGTAGTCTTCTTTTTCCTTGAAGTTCTTCACCACATCCGCCATGATGTTGTACAGATCCGTGGATTTTTCCCCGGGACCGGAAATGATCAGAGGCGTACGGGCTTCATCGATGAGGATGGAGTCCACTTCGTCCACGATGGCATAATGGAGGGGCCGCTGGACCATCTGATCCAGGGACACCACCATATTGTCCCGGAGGTAGTCGAACCCGAATTCGTTGTTGGTGCCGTAGGTGATATCCGCTGCATAGGCTGCCTTCCGGGCGGGGAAATCCATGTCGTGGACAATCAGCCCCACGCTCATCCCCAGGAACCGGTACACCCGGCCCATGTCTTCACTGTCCCGGCGGGCCAGGTAGTCGTTGACGGTGACCACATGGACCCCTTTGCCTTCCAGGGCGTTCAGGTAAGCCGGCAGGGTGGCCACCAGGGTCTTCCCTTCACCGGTACGCATTTCGGCGATGTTCCCCCGGTGGAGGATGCAGCCCCCGATCAGCTGCACATCGAAATGACGCAGCCCCAGTACCCGACGGGAGGCTTCCCGGACCACGGCAAAAGCTTCCGGCAGCAGGTCATCCAGGGTTTCTCCTTTGGTGAGCCGCAGCCGGAATTCCTGGGTCTTGGCACAGAGGCGGGCATCGCTGAGCCCGGCCATTTCCGGTTCCAGCGCATTGATTTTATCCACATAGCCCTGGCAGACCTTCAATTCTTTCTTATTGGGGTCACCAAAGACCAGTTTCATCAGGTTTTCCAGCAAGTATATCACTCCTCAGTTCTTGTAAGCGCTCCAGGCGCAAATTACCACTATGAATCCATTTTTTAATTGTAGCAAATGCGTATATGAAAGTCAAAAAGAGTCGGGGCAAACGCCCCGGCTCTTTGTAAAAATTTCTTGAATTTACGGGATAACCCGGTTTTCGGAAAAGGTTCAGGCCATTTCCGGATTAATCAGGCCGTAATCCCCGCTTCTTCTCCGGTATACAATGGCGATTTTTTCCGTTTCCGCATTGAAGAAAATGAAGAAATCGTGGTTCAGCATGTTCATCTGCATAATGGCTTCCTGGACACCCATGGGCCGCATGGCGTAATTCTTGGTACGGGCTACCTTGAATTCCCCGGTTTCTTCCGGTACATCTTCACTGTCTTCTGGCAGCGGAGCCGGTGCCGCATCCTTGAAGTTGCTGTATTTCCGTTTCATCAGGCGGGTCTTGTATTTATGGATCTGCCGTTCGATTTTTTCCACGCACTGGTCAATAGATGCATACATATTTTCAGAAGTTTCCTGGGCCCGCAGTACGATGCCGCTGGCAGGAACCGTGATTTCAACGATATGTTTGCCTTTTTCCACCCGCATTACCGCGGTGATCTCACCTACCGTCTTGAACTGTTTGGTAATGGTCTGCACGCGTTTTTCCACGTAATCTTTTAATGCTTGGGTGACCTCGATGTTTTTACCACGAACTTTTACTGCCATAATAACTACCTCCTCACCAATGGGACATTTCCCATCGTTGTTATTATACATATTCTACAACTCTTCGAAAATCCCTGCAAAGGAAAATAAAAAAATGTAAATTTTTTTGATAAAAAGAGGCTGCCGCACAGGCAGCAGCCCCTCTCTTACAGGATTTTGGACAGGAAATTCCGGGCCCGTTCGTTTTTGGGATGGGCGAAGAATTCGGTAGGATCTCCCTGTTCCAGGATCTTCCCGCCGTCCAGGAACAGGATCCGGTCTCCCACTTCCCGGGCAAAGCCCATTTCGTGGGTCACCACCACCATGGTCATCCCTTCCTGGGCCAGGTTCTTCATAACATCCAGTACTTCGTTGATCATTTCCGGGTCCAGGGCGGAAGTGGGCTCGTCAAAGAGCATGGCCTTGGGCTTCATGCACAGGGCCCGGGCAATGGCCACCCGCTGCTGCTGGCCCCCGGACAGGCTGCCTGGATAGGCATCGGCCTTGTTCAGCAGGCCCACCTTGTCCAGGTACAGCTTGGCCTTTTCCACCGCTTCTTCCTTCTTTTCGTGGCGGACGATCATGGGAGCCAGGATCAGGTTGTCCATCACCGTCATATGAGGGAACAGGTTGAACCGCTGGAACACCATCCCCACTTCTTTCCGCACTTCGTTGATGTTGGCTTCCCCGTTGAGGGGGATTCCGGCAAAGGTAATGGAGCCGGCCGTAGGCACTTCCAGGTAGTTCAGGCACCGGAGGAAGGTACTTTTCCCGCCGCCGCTGGGGCCGATGACCACCACCACTTCCTGTTCGGCAATGGTCACATCGATGCCCTTGAGCACCTCGTTGTCCCCATAGCTTTTCCGGAGGCCCTCCACTTTAATCATTTCACTGTTCATCTTTCTTGTACCGCCTTTCCAGGACGCTTACCAAACGGGCCACCGCAAATGTCATAATGAGATAAATGATGGCCACGCTGAGCCAGATTTCAAAAGAGGCATAGGTCCGGGCAATGATCAGCTGGCCCCGGCGGGTCAGTTCTTCGAACCCGATGACGGACACCAGGGAGGAGTCCTTCAGCATGGCGATGAATTCGTTGCCCAGAGGCGGGATGATCCGCTTGAAGGCCTGGGGCAGGATAATGTGGCGCATGGTCTGCCACCAGGTCATGCCCAGGCTCCGGCCGGCTTCCATCTGTCCCTTGTCGATGGATTCGATGCCGCCCCGGAAGATTTCCGCCACATAGGCCCCGGAGTTGATGGAGCAGGCGGAAATGGCAGCCACATAGGCATCCACCCGGTGATGGATTAGGGCCGGCAGGGCAAAGTACACCAGAAAGATCTGGACCAGCAGGGGGGTGCCCCGGAGAAAGGTCACATAGATATCGCCTAAAATGCGCAGGGCCCTGATGCCGCAGAGACGGATCAGGGACACCACTACGCCGATGAAGAGCCCCAGGCCCACACTGGCCGCTGTGATTTCTACAGTAATGCCTGCCCCGGCAAGCAGCAGGGGCAGGGATTCCTTCATGATTTCAAAATTCATGCATTCTCTTCCTTTTCCAGAAACCGCTTATTGAGCGGCTTTGGCATCTTTGCCGAACCATTTGGTGTAGATCTTGTCATATTCACCGTTTTTCTTCAGTTCAGCCAAAGCCTTGTTGAAGTCGGCAGCCAGTTTGCTGTCCTTCTTGAAGGCAAAGCCGTAGGATTCCGCATCCATGGTATCCCCTACGATCTTGTCCTTGTCCTTGCCTTCCTTGGTCAGGTAGTACTGGGCCACAGGCTTGTCGATGATCACCGCGTCAACCCCTTTGTTTTCCAGTTCCAGGAAGACTTCCGCATTGGTGTTGAAGGAAGTCACTTTGGCGCCGGGAACCTTGGCGGCCTTGTCAGCACCAGTGGTGCCGATCTGTACGGCGATCTTCTTCCCTTCCAGGTCTTTGATGCTCTTCACATCGTTGTTGTCCTTGGTCACTACCACTACCAGACCGGAAGTGTAGTAGGGATCAGAGAAGGTCACGGCCTTTTTCCGTTCGTCGGTGATGCTCATGCCTGCGGCCACCGCATCGATGTTGCCGGAGTTCAGGGCCGGGATCAGGGCATCGAAGCCCATGTTCTGGATTTCCACTTTTTTGCCCAGCTGTTTGCCGATGGCCCGGGCCAGGTCCATATCGAATCCGGCGAATTCCTTGGAATCTTTTTCCTGGAATTCGAAAGGAGCAAAGGTGGGTTCGGTCCCTACTTTGATCACTTTCTGGTCATTGGCAGCCTGTTTGGTATCGCTTCCGCAGCCGGCCACGGCCAGCATCAGAGCAGCCAGTACGCACATTACAGCAGAGATTTTTTTCATAATCTTCCCTCCATCTTCATAATGTAATCATTATACAGCGTTGCGTATGTTTATACAACCGGTTTTCGAGAAAAAGGGGCTGCCGCATACGCAGCAGCCCCGTCACCAGCCTCTAGTCACTAGTCTCTGGCTTTTGGAAATCAATTGTACCAATTGATTTTGAATTTGTTTTTCAATGCCAGCAGAGCTGGCTTCCCCCGGCCATTGACAATTGACCACTGACCATTGACAATCTCTTATTCCGCCTTGAACCACTTGTCGTAAATCTTCTGGTATTCTCCGTCTTTCTTCAGTTCAGCCAGGGCTTTGTTCAGCTTGTCGCAGAGTTCTTTGTTTTTCTTGGCAGTGGCGATGCCGTAGAAGTCGCCTTTCTTGGGGGTCCCCACGCTCTTGGCGTACTGGCTGCCCCCCTGTTTCAGGAAGTACTGGAGCACCGGCAGATCGCTGATCACCGCATCGGCGCCGCCGTTTTTCAGTTCCAGGCAGGCCAGGTCGGAGGAATCGAAGGTCTTGACCTTGGCTCCTTCAATGGTTTCCGCATATTTGGCCCCGGTGGTGCCCAGCTGGACGGCAATGGTCTTGCCCTTCAGATCATCCAGACCCTTGATGGCATCGTTATCCTTTTTCACCACGGCCATCAGACCGGATTCATAGTAGGGATCGGTGAAGTTCACTTTCTGTTTCCGGGCATCGGTGATGCTCATGCCAGTGATGGAAACGTCGATGTTCCCGGATTCCAGGGACGGGATCAGTCCGTCAAAGGCGATGCTCTTGATGGTCACCTTTTCATAACCGGCTTTTTTGGCCAGAGCATTGATCAGGTCGATGTCGAAGCCCTGGACCTTGCCGTCCTTCTTGTCGGTAAATTCAAAAGGAGCAAAGGAAGGGTTGGTCCCCACCACCAGTTCCTTTTTGTCAGTGGCTTTTTTGTCGGCGGTGCCGGAGCCCCCGCCGCATCCTGCTGCGGCCACGCACAGCATCAGCCCGGCCAGGATTCCAGCAAGCATCTTCATTTTCTTCATAAATATTCCTCCTCATTTGGCCCATATACTGGCTATTTCGTTATTTGATGGATAAATTATACATCTTTATTTATTTTTATTCAACAAGAAATTCGCATCCGCCAGAATTTCCCACACTTCCGGCTCTTCCAGACCTTTCCTCCAGTAGGCGCTGCCGGCCAGGTTGTACCGGCTGATCAGGGCGTTCTTCAGGGCCAGGCTCCGGGCATCTTCCTGCCATACCCGATGGAGCACCCCCTGTTCCCGGTATTCAAAATAATACTGGGCTTCCTCGCTGCGCCAGGCAGGCACCAGGCCCTTTTCAGCGATCAGCTTCCGGGCTCCGGGCATAGAAAGGGTTTTGGCGCTGACCATTCCGTTTTCTTCTTTCCAGTCCCGCATGTAGAGAGGCATCCCCAGCACCAGTTTTTCCGCCGGCACTTCTTCCAGGGTCTTCCGGATTCCCCGTTCCACCCAGGGCAGGCTGGCTACAGAGCCGGCTACTTTGGACAGCCGGTGGTGTTCATCGTAGGCCATGAGCATTACATAGTCCACCTGTTCGCTGAGGGCCTTCCGGTCATAGCACCGGGACCAGTTCCCGTTGTCAGAAGGCACGGTCACGTCTATGGATACCGTGTACCCTTCCTGGCGGAGGGGCCCTGCGATTTCTCCCACAAAGGCGGTGAGCCGGTCGCTGTCTTCTGCCCGGATGTTCTCGAAATCCAGGTTGATGCCGTCCAGCTGGTACTTTCGGGCCAGGGCCAGGAGCCCTTCTGCTGCATTTTTCCGGCCGGCCGGATTGTCCAAAAGCCCGTGGGTCAGGTCCGGGTCGAACCCGTTGGTAATAAGGGCCCACACCCGGTATCCCTTGGCATGGGCCTGGGGCGCATAGTCCAGGGAGGCGTTCTTTTCTTCCATATTCCCATCCGTATCCCGGATCACGAACCAGCTGGGAGAAAGGACGGTGATCCCGGGAAGCTTCTTCTCCCTGGCCAGGGTGGAAGGCTTTTCTCCCGGAGCCTGCCAGTCCCACACCAGCCCCACTGGCCCTTCCACCTTCCGGGGACGGTAAGGTTCCTGGACCGGGGGATTTTTCCCCTTCTCCGGTCCCGCCGGTTCTGGAGTCCGGGCACAGGCGGTGCCCGTAAGGGTCATCAGGCAAAGGCAGAAAATACAGATCCATCGTTTGTCCACACGATCTCCTCCTCACTGTTTTGTGGGGCATCGGATCAGCGTCCCCACGGTACCCAAGGTACCGTTTGATTGCCGCCAGCCCCCTCTTCACTCTTCCCTGCTGTTACGGCTTCAGGTTCCCCTTCTCCACATTCCTGTCAATGATGGCCTGGACGGCCTGGGCGATTTTTTCGCTGCCTTCGTGGGTCCGGGCATTCCGTTTTTCCACCTGCTGCCGGCCCACCTGGTGGAGCCGCCAGTCTTTTCCGTTGTTGGCGTCATTGAGAAGGATGGGCTGGAAATTGTCCAGGGCATGGGCATACCGGGCTTCCGGGGTGTCTCCCCGGTCGAATTCCTCAAACAGGTCCCGGAATTCCCGGGCCTGGTCTTCCGGCAGCAGTCCGAAAATCCGGTCCGCCGCCTTTTCCTCCCGTTCCCGCTGGGTCTTCACCGCATCCGGGTCGTAGGCATAGGTGTCCCCGGCATCGATTTCCACCACATCGTGGAGAAGGATCATCAAAAGGGTCCGGGCCAGGTCAAAAGGTTCGTTGGCGTATTCCTTCAATAAACAGGCCATCACCCCCATATGCCAGGCATGTTCCGCATCGTTTTCCTGCCGCCGGTATCCGGTCAGATGGGTCTGCCGGAGAATGATCTTTTCCTTGTCCAGCTCCAGGATGAACCGGAGCTGTTTGGCAAAACGTGAATCGTCATTCATACTGTTTCCATTCCTCCCTTGCAAATGGTGCTTTAAAATTTATTATATCATGGAAAAGAAGACAGGCACCCGAATTATGGTAACCCTGCCCACTCACGCCGCTCAGGCGGATTCCATCGGCTATTCCTTTGTAAAAACCGCCGAAGACATGGAACGACTCCAGCAGGAACTGCACCAGCGAGTTCAAGGGGTTGAAAAGAGCAAAAAAGTATAGAAATGGAGGCCAGACGCGGCAGCGTTTGGCCTCTGACAATACGGGATTCCCTGCGTCCTCTCACCACAATCCCAGCACTTGTTGCAGAGCCAGGCTCACCACAGTGATGCCAATCCAGCAGCATCCTCCCAGAAGAATGGGTTTGCCGCCAGTGCGGATCAGTTTCACAAGGTTACTGTTCAGCCCTATGGCAGCCATGGCCATAACGATGAGAAACTTGCTCAGGGTCTTCATGGGGGCAAACAGGGTGGCTGAAATGCCCATTTGGAGGGCCAGGGTGGTGACCAGGGACGCCAGGATAAAATACAGCACAAACACGGGAACAGCCTGGGCCAAACGGAACTTTTTCCCGGCCGCCGCTTCTTTCTTCCCGTAATACAGGGACAGGCCCAGAGTAATGGGGATAATGGCCAGGGTCCGGGTAAGCTTCACCGTCACAGCCTTGTCCAGGGTAGCGGTCCCCAGGTTCCACATGCTGTCCCAGGTGGCTGCGGCCGCAGTTACAGAGGAAGTGTCATTCACCGCCGTGCCTGCAAAGATCCCGAACCCTTCCCCGCTGGTGGTGCTGAATCCCAGTGCCGACCCCAGGAGGGGGAACAGGATGGCCGCCAGTACGTTGAAGAAGAAGATGACGGAAATGGCCTGGGCCACTTCTTCATCATCCGCATGGATGGCCGGAGCCGCGGCGGCAATGGCGGATCCCCCGCAGATGGAAGACCCCACCCCCACCAGAGTGGAGATTTTCGTGGGGATGTCCATAAGCCGGTGGAGTCCATAGGCCAGCACCAGGGAGGTGGTAATGGTAGCCAGGATAATGGGCAGGGACTGTTTCCCCGTAGCCGCCACCACATGGAGATCCAGCCCGAATCCCAGGAACACCACTGCCGACTGGAGGATGATTTTGCTGGTCCACTGGATACCCGGAGCCGCCGCCCCTTTCTCCTTCCAGAACAGGGTAATGACCATCCCCAGGAGAATGGCAATCACCGGTCCTCCCACCACCGGGAAATGCTGCCCCAGCAGCCAGGACGGCAGGGCAATGGCCAGACAGGCCAGGATTCCTTTTCCTCTTTTTTCCATCAGTAACTTCCTCCTTCACTTCAAAGCATCTTGTTGTATTATAGATGCTCTATTTAAAAAGCGGAAATTATGGTTTATAATGAACCCATAAAATACCCTTATGGAGGAACTGATGGATACCCAGCTGCGCACTTTTTTGACGGTCTGTGAAACCATGAACTTCACCCAGGCGGCCCGGAAACTGTTCCTGACCCAGCCGGCGGTTTCCCAGCACATCCACACCCTGGAAAAGAAATACGGGCTGCCTCTTTTTGCCCACCGGGGCCGGAACCTGGAACTGACCCCTGCCGGAAAGACCCTGGCCGCCTACGCCCGACTGCTCCAGACCGATGAGGCCCTGCTGGTCCGGAAGATGGAAGCCTGTCAGCAGGGTGTCCGCCGTCTCACCTTCGGGGTGACCCTTACCATCGGGGAATACGGCATTGCCCGGCCGGCAGCCCAGTATCTGAAGGCCCATCCGGAGGTGGAACTGACCCTGATTTTCGGGAATACCCGGGAACTGCTCCAGCAGCTGGACCGGGGGACGTTGGATTTTGCCCTGGTGGAAGGGTACTATCCTCCGGAATCCTATGACCACCTGCTGTTCCGGCTGGAACCGTTCGTCCCGGTATGCGCCGCCCGGCACCAGTTTGCCCGGGAGCCCCAGCTGTGCCGGGATCTTCTGCCGGAACGGCTGCTGGTCCGGGAACCTGGTTCCGGGACCCGGAACATCCTGGAACGGAACCTGGCCCTCCAGGGCATTACCCTGGACCAGTTCGCCCACCGGGCCCAGGTGGGAAACATGCACGCCCTGATCCAGCTGCTGGAAGAGGACTGCGGCATCACTTTCCTGTACCGGATTGCCGTAGAAAAAGAGGCAGCCGCCGGTCGGGTCCGGCTGCTGCCTCTGAAAGATTTTTCCATGGTCCACCCTTTTGATTTCATCTGGCCCAAAGACAGCCTCTTCGCTCCGGAAATCCGGGTCATCTGTCAGGAACTGATGGAATCCAAAGGGAATTCTCCCTATTCTTCTTTGACCAGACGGTTGTAAAGCTCCCGTTTGGGCACTTTGTAAGCCTTGGCCACCTGGGCCAGGGCTTCTTTTTTGTCCGTACCCCGGGCCATCAGGTCTTTCACTGCCTCCAGCGGGTCCCCCTGGGGCTCTTGTTTTTCCATTTTTCCCTGTTCCACCACCAGGACGAATTCTCCCCGGGGAGGATTTTCCAGCAGATGCTGGCGGCAGGTGGAAATGGTCCCCCGGAAGAACTCTTCGTGGAGCTTGGTAAGTTCCCGTCCCAGGGTCATTTTCCGGTCTCCCCACACTTCCTCCATATCCTGGAGCACGTCCAGGATCCGGTGAGGGGCTTCATACAGTACCAGGGTAGCCGGGATATGCTTCCATTCCTCCAGCTTTTCCTTCCGGTTTTTCCGGCTTTTGGGCAGGAAGGCCCCAAAAAAGAAGGGAGTGCTGGGGAGACCGGAAGCCACCAGGGCCGTGAGACAGGCATTGGCTCCCGGCACCGGAACCACCGGGATCCCGGCAGCAATGGCCTGCTGGGCAATCATCTCTCCCGGGTCCGATATCCCCGGAAATCCGGCGTCAGTGACCAGGGCGATGTTTTTCCCTGCCTCCAGGGCTTCCAGCAGCACCGGCCCCTGTTTTTCCTTGTTGTGTTCATGGTAGCTGATCAGCTGGCCGTGGATTCCGAAATGGGTCAGCAGCTGCCGGGTATGCCGGGTATCTTCCGCGGCGATCAGATCCGCCTCCTGGAGCACCCGCACCGCCCGGGGAGTCATGTCTTCCAGGTTCCCGATGGGAGTGGCGCATAGGTACAGGTTCCCTTTATTATTTTCCATGGGTTTCGTCCCCTTTCAATGCATAATAGGCCAGTGTTTCCCGGCTGTAGGAGCCGTCCGGATCGTACATGCACAACGGGGGCAGCACTTCCAGTCCGGGCTTTCCCCCTTTGACGAATTCCGCCAGGAAGATCCAGGCCGGCCGGTCCACATAGGCATGGACCCACTGGAGCCGTTTCAGTTCCAGCTGGTACCGGATCCCCAGCTTCACCGCATCGGTGAACCGTTCCGGCAGCTGGACCAGAGCGAACCGGCCCCGGGTCTTCAGAGACCAGGCGGCGGCCGCAAAAAAATCCTCCAGGGTGGTGCCTGTTTCATGACAGGCGGCCTGACCCACCTGACGCCGCCGTCCCCCGATCCGGTAGGGCGGATTGGCCGCCACCAGGTCCAGGGCATCGCAGGGCAGCTGGGTCCGGTATTCCCGCAAATCGCACACCCGGCCCTCCACCCGATGTTCCAGATGGTTTTCCCGGATGCTCCGCTGGAACAGATCCACCACATGGGGATTCACATCCACCCCCAGCACCTTTTCCGCTCCCCGGTTGGCCAGAAGCAGGCTCACCGCTCCGGTGCCGCAGCCCAGTTCCAGGGCCTTGGCCTTCCGGACCAAGTGGGGAAAAGCGGCCAGGAACACCGCATCCGTGGTAAAGCAGAATTCCCGGCTGTCCTGCCAGATCCGGGTGGTCCCGTCCGGCAGGCAGTCCAGCCGTTCCGTATTTTCCATTACTTCTCCGCCCGGGAGGATTCCACGATCTCATCCCAGGAGACCACCACCCGGTTCCCCGGGGACAGTTCCACCGTCACGGTCTGTTCCCGGCGGCTGATGGTCATGACCATCCCTTCCCCGCTGGGGGTCACCACTTTCATCCCGGGACGGGGCACCATGGGCCGGGGTTCCTTTTTCTTTTCCCGTTTCTTGCAGCAGTTGCCGCAGTACATGTCGCTTTCATATTTCAGGCAGCACAGGAGCCGGCCGCAGATCCCGGAGATCTTGGTGGGATTCAGGGACAGGTTCTGTTCTTTGGCCATTTTGATGGACACCGGCTCAAAATCCCCCAGGAAGGTGGAGCAGCACAAAGGACGGCCGCAGCAGCCGATGCCTCCCAGCATCTTGGCTTCGTCCCGGACCCCGATCTGCCGCAGCTCAATCCGGGTGCGGAACACTGCCGCCAGATCCTTCACCAGTTCCCGGAAATCGATCCGGCCGTCGGCGGTGAAATAGAAGATGATCTTGCCCACATCAAAAGTGTATTCCACGTTGACCAGACGCATTTCCAGCTTCCGGGCAGCGATTTTTTTCTCACAGATCACAAAGGCTTCTTTTTCTTTCCGGTGGTTTTCCGCCACTTTCCGGGCGTCGGCTTCCGTAGCCTTCCGAATCACCGTTTTCAGAGGAGAGACGATCTTGCTGTCCTCCACTTCCTGCCGGGGAATCACCACTTCCCCGTATTCAATGCCCCGGGAGGTTTCCACAATGGCATGGTCTCCCTTTGCCAGGTCGTAGTTCCCCGGGGAAAAATAATAGATCTTCCCGGCCCGTTTGAACCGGATTCCAACGATGGTTACCATTTTTTCTCCTTTATTCCAGCATTCCATGGAGTTCCAGTGCCAGAGCCTCCACTGCCATCCGGCGGGTCACAAAGGACGCCAGGGCCCGGCGGCACTTTTCTTCCAGTTCCAGGGCCTGACGGAGCATCTTCTCCGACCAGCCTGCAAAACACAGGCCCAGCCTCTGGCGCAGATCTTCATTGTACAAAACCTGGGGCAGCCCGCTTTCCAGGATCAGACCGTCCCGTAACAGGAGGAGCAGCAGCTCCATGAGCACCAGGCTCTCCTGCCGGTCGTTTTTCAGCATCCAAGGCAGGCTGTCCGCGTAGACCAGGATATCCTCCCGGCCCGCCTGTTCCAGCAGGTCCAGGATGTTTTCCCGCAGCTTCAAGGCATCCAGCCGGAACCAGGTCAGGGCCTTGCCGGCAGAACCTCCTGCCAGCCGGGCCAGCACCGGCAGTTCCCGGCGCCATTTGGCTTCCACCTGGGCCAGGTCCTCTTCAGCCATATCTTCCGGACGGTCCCCTTCTCCCAGATGGATGGACGCCAGCACCTGTTCCGTTTCCGCCATGGAAAGAGGATCGAACCGGAGCTCCATCACCCGGGACCGGATGGTGGGCAGCAGTTTTTCCCGGCCGTCTGCCACCAAAAGGAACAGCCAGTAGTCCGGGGGCTCCTCCAGCAGCTTCAGCAGGCTGTTCTGGGCCTCTTCCCGGAGGGTATGGGCCTCATCGATGAGACACACCTTGTACCGGGACAATACGGGCCCGAAGGCAGCACTGGCCGCCAGCTGATGGATGGCCTCCACCCCGATGGTCCGGCTTTTGCCCCCGGGCTCCACCTGGATGAAATCCGGATGGCTGTCACTGTCCATGGCCCGGCAGCTCCGGCAGGTACAGGGGACCAGGGGATCTTCCAGGCACAGGAAACTTTTGGCGAAGGCCCGGGCCATTTTTTTCTTCCCGATGCCTTCCGGCCCACAGAACAGCAGAGAAGGCGTCTTCCGGGTCCCTTTGAGCATATTCTCCAGGAAGGTTTTGTTGGTTTCATGTCCGATGATGGATTCCCACATGGCTTTCCCCTTCCTGCCCGGTTATACCCATTTTTCCAGTTTCCGGATGATTTCCTCCGTCACCACTTCCGGTTCCCGGAGAGCATCCACCACCAGGATCCGATCCGGCTCCTCCTGGGCCAGTTGGAGATAGCCCGCCCGGATCCGGTCCTGGAATTCCAGTCCCTGGAGTTCGAATTTATCCACGGTGCCCCGGTCTTCCCGGCGTTTTACCAGTTCCCGGGGATCCCCGTCCAAAAGCAGGGTCACATCCGGCCGGAGGCCCCGGGTGGCAAAATCGTTCAGCTTCCGCAACTGAGCCAGATCCATGTTCCGGAGGATACCCTGGTAGACCAGGGTGGAATCGCTGAACCGATCGCAGAGCACCACCTGCCCTGCCGCCAGAGCCGGCCGGATGGCCTGGGCCACATGGTCCGCCCGGGCGGCCAGCTGGAGCAGGGTTTCCGTTTCCGCGGAAAGGTCCAGAGCCGGATCCAGCACCAGTTCCCGGATATTTTCCGCCGTGGGGGTCCCTCCCGGTTCCCGGGTGATCAGCACCTCCCGTCCGTAAAGCCGGAACCAGCGGGCCAGCTGCTGGGCCTGGGTGGTCTTGCCGCCTCCGTCCGGCCCTTCCAGGGTAATGAACAATCCTTGTTTCTTCATATCAGTACCTCGATCTGCTGGAGAGAGCTGTCCCGGGGACCGCTCACCAGCAGTTTTCTTTCCTGCATTTCCCGGCAGTACCGGATCAGTTCTCCGGTGATCCGCTCTCCGGGCATCACCAGAGGGATTCCCGGAGGATAGAAGCTGATGGTCTCTCCGGAGATCAGCCCTGCCGCCTTTTCAAAATCCACCGGTCTGTGGCCGGCAAAGAACGCCTCCCGGGGGAGCTTCACCATTTCCGGCAGCGCCGCCACCGGAGGCACAGGCTTCAGGTCCCGTTCCGGCTTCCGGATGGCTTCCAGCACCTGACAGAGGGTCCGGCCCATTTTTTCCAGTTCCGGTCCCTCATCAGCGTAGGTCACCAGCAGCAGTACATGGTCTTCGTCCACCAGTTCCACTGCGATGCCCGCCTGCCGGAGGGCATCCGCCGCTTCCGGACCGGTGACCCCCAAAGCGCTGACCTGGAGAGTGATCTTCCCCGGATCCAGGGCGGCCACGCCTCCCTGGCCCACCAGTTCCTGTTCCAGGACAGGAAGGCCGGGCACCTGGTGGAGCATCCGGCGGAGTACACCGGCTGCCCGTACCGACGCTTCTCCCATGGCTTTCCCCTGCTCTGCCAGCTGGGCCTGGGCTGCATCCAGGGCTCCCATCAGAAGATAGTTGGGGCTGGTGGTGGTCACCAGGCTCATGGCTCCTTCCATGGCTTCCGGAGAGATCCGGTCATAACGCACCTGGAGCAGGCTGCACTGGGTCATGGCCCCCACGATTTTGTGAGTGCTCTGGGCTGCTGCATCGGCACCGGATTCCATGGCACCGGGAGGCAGCTGGTCCGTGAACCCCAGATGGGGTCCGTGGGCCTCGTCCACCAGCAGCAAGGCGCCGTGGGCGTGGGCAATGTCTGCGATTTTCCGGGTTTCCGCCGCCAGGCCGAAATAGTTGGGGGTGGTCAGGAACACCGCCTGGATGGAGGGGTCCTTTTCCAGGGCCTCTGCCACCTGTTCCGGCGTCACCTGGAGAGTAAGCCGCCACTGGGGATCATAGGCCAGCTGTACATACACTGGATGGAAACCTCCCAGCACCAGGGCTCCCAAAACGCTCCGGTGGCTGTTCCGGGGGATCAAAATCTTATCCCCCGGTTTCAGGGCTCCCAGCAGCATCCCGTGGATCACCCCAGTGGTGCCGTTTACGCCCAGAAAGCACCGGTCCGCCCCGTAAAGCCGGGCCGCCAGTTCTTCCGTTTCCCGGATGCACCCTTCCGGGTGATGGATGTCGTCCAGTTCCGCCATCAGGGACACGTCGCTGGCAAGAGCCACGTCCCCCACCAGATGGCGGAGTGCCGGATCCGCTCCCCGTCCCCCTTTGTGACCTGGGGTATGGAGAGGATATACATGTTGAAGACGGTAGTTTTCCACTGCCGTCAATAAAGGTCTTTTTGCATTCATGATTTCACTCCTTGGCAATATCTTATTGTACCATATGGGGGGAAGAGGGGAAAGTGCGGAGTAGCAGGGTAAGTGGGTAAGTGATTAAGTGGTTGGGTGGTTGGCCGAAGGCCTGTGTCCCCCTGAAAGGGGGAAAGGCCCCGTGCTTGCACGGGCAGAGGGTTTCCCGGAGGGCAAGTATGTCTTTTTCGGAGAAAATGGCGCAAATTTTACCAATTTTTAACAAGATCTTTGCAGAATCTTATTGTGTTTTTCTGAAAATAAGGTCATAATGTAACAATAAGAATTATTTTCTGGCAACAAGGAGGTTCTTTATGCGTGATTTGAATATTATCCGCTCGAAAAAAGGCTTTATCAGTGATATGGACGGTGTGATCTACCATGGCAGCACCCTGCTGCCTGGTGTTAAGGAATTCGTGGCCTGGCTCCAGAAGGAAAAGAAACAGTTCCTGTTCCTGACCAACTCCAGTGAACGGTCTCCCCTGGAACTGCGGAAAAAGCTCCAAGCCATGGGACTGGACATCGAAGAAAGCCACTTTTACACCAGCGCCCTGGCCACGGCCCATTTCCTGAAGACCCAGGCCCCCGGCTGCTCCGCCTACATCATCGGGGCCCATGGGCTGATGAACGCCCTGTATGACGCAGGCATCACCTACAACGACGTGAACCCGGAATATGTAGTAGTGGGCGAAACCAACGGGTACAATTATGAAATGATCATCAAGGCCACGGAGCTGATCCACAAGGGGGCCAAGCTCATCGGTACCAACAGCGACATGACCGGCCCCAGCGACCGGGGGATCATCCCGGCCTGCCGGGCTCTCATCGCCCCCATCGAACTGGCCACCGGGAAAAAGGCCTATTTCATCGGCAAACCCAACCCCCTGATGATGCGCACCGGCCTGAAACGGCTGGGAGTCCATTCGGAAGACGCGGTGATGATCGGGGACCGGATGGATACGGATGTGATCGGCGGGGTGGAATCGGGCATGGAAACGGTGCTGGTGCTCACCGGGGTCTCCAACCGGGAAAACATCAAGCAGTTTTCCTATCAGCCCCATTACATCCTCAACGGTATCGGGGATCTGGTACCAGAGAAATAAGGGGCTGCCTGAGCAGCCCCAGTCGCGGGCCACGAGCCGTGACTGGAGACCGAAGGCGGCTGTAAAAAATAATTTTTCATTTTTTACAGCCGCCTTTTTTAGGCACAAAAAAACCTGCCCACAGGCAGGTTTTGATTTTGAATGGCGGAGTGGGAGAGATTCGAACTCTCGCGGGGTTTAACCCCCCTAACGATTTAGCAAACCGTCCTCTTCAGCCACTTGAGTACCACTCCGTTTGAATCAGCTGACTTGTTTATAATACACGATTTGCTGGTTTCTGTCAACAGTTTTTTTAGAGGGGATATGGCAGGGCAAATACCCGGCATTTGCCTTCCGTCGGCCGCTGACCGCTGACAAGGGGGTGTTGCACGTTATGTGCAACACCCCGGCCTCGTGAGCCGCATAGCGGCTCAGTCTCGGGTCTCGAGCCAAATGAAAAATTTGCAGGCAAATTTTTGAACGTGTAAATCGATACCGTAGGGGCTGCACGCCGGGCAGCCCGCCAAATCATCGATTATCTGTGCATTTTGCGGGGCGCCGGGCCTGCGCCCCCTACGGTTATACACAATAAGAAGAACCTGGTCGAAGGACAGGTTCTATCCAGTAGCCCGCGACCAAAAAAAGGGGTGCTGCTCATGCAGCAACCCCTTTACTTAAACCACTTGTCATAGATTTTCTGATATTCCCCGCTCTTTTTCAGTTCTCCCAGAGCTTTGTTCAGCTTGTCGCTGAGCTCTTTGTTCTTTTTGGCGGTGGCGATGCCGTACATGTCCCCTTTGGTGGGTTTTCCCACCATCTTGGCATATTCGCTGCCCCCCTGTTTCAGGAAGTACTGGAGCACCGGCAGGTCACTGATTACCGCATCGGCTCCCCCGTTCTTCAGCTCCAGGCAGGCGGTATCGGAGGTATCAAAGGTCTTTACCGTAGCCCCTTCGATTTTCCCGGCGGCGTCAGCCCCGGTGGTCCCCAGCTGGACGGCGATGGTCTTCCCTTTCAGGTCCTCCAGGCTCTTGATGGCGTTGTTGTCCTTCCGGACCACGGTGGCCAGACCGGATTCATAGTAAGGATCCGTGAAGTTCACCTTCTGTTTCCGGGCATCGGTGATGCTCATGCCCGCAATGGCCACGTCGATGTTGCCGGCGTCCAGGGCAGGGATCAGGGCATCGAAGCCCATGCCTTTCACCGTGACTTTCTCAAACCCGGCCTTTTTCCCCATGGCCTTGATCAGGTCCAGATCGAACCCGGTCAGCTCTCCGCTCTGTTTGTCCGGGAATTCAAAGGGCGCAAAGGAAGGTTCCGTCCCTACGATCAGTTCCTTCTTCTCCGCCGGCTTGGTTCCGGCAGTCTGGCTGCCTCCGCAGCCCAGGGTTCCCATCAGTGCAGCGAACAGGCAGATCGCAGCTAGAATCTTTTTCATAATTATTCCTCCCTCATTCAGCCCTTTCCGTATTGTATGGCTTTGATTAGGATTAATTATACGACTCTATGTATTATTATGCAACAGTTTTTTAATAAAAATACAAAAAACAACTCAGCTGACCTGGTTTTCGCCCCCACACCCGCCTGCTGGAAGGTTCGCTCCTAAGCCTCATGCTCCCCACTACTGCTTCTCTCGCTTTTCGCGGCAGGACTTACTTCTAAGCTGCACCGTGCTCACAATGGCTTTTCATTGCTTACGTGGATCGTTTTGCCTGCAACTGGCATCGACTTGCAACCACAGACCTGAGTTGTTTGTTCTATTATAAAAGCCGGGGAAAACTTTGGCAACCGGAAATTCACAAAGGAGCGGTTTTAGTGTATACTGAAAGCGGATAGAAATCTCAAGCAAAGGTCGAATTCTCATGATCACCATTCCCCAATTCCTGGATTTTCCCACGGATACCGACACCACGGAAATCGTACAGGGGTTCCTGAAACTGCTGGAACTGAAAAGCCACGGGCTCTTTCTCCACAGCCAGCAGGTGGCCAACTATGTGGCTGCCACGGCCATCAAAATGGGGCTGCCTCTCAACGAGGTCGGCTGCATCAAAACGGCGGCCCTGCTCCATGATATCGGGCAGTTGTCCATCCCCAACACCATCCTGGCCAAATATCCCTATTTCAATATCCGGGAACGGGCGGCCTACCGGCGGCACTGTGAAGCCGGGGCCAGCATGGTGGAAAATATCCCGGCCTTTGCCCATATCATGAAGATCATCCTCCACCACCACGAAAACTGGGACGGCAGCGGCTACCCCAAACGGCTGAAAGGAGTCAATATCCCCATCGGCAGCCGGATCATCGCCGTGGCCAATTTCTACGACCGGAAATGCAATCCCTGCACCCGTCAGTGGCAGATCGCCGGCTGCAAAAGCCCCCAGGTGATCCGGGATCTGGCCGGGATCCAGTTCGACCCGGATGTGGTCCAGGCCTTTTTCGCCTCCATTGCCAATCATTAAGAAAGCACAACCGGACCTCCGGTTTGCCCATAAATCTTTTTGAGGAGTACACACCCATGAAAAACTTTACCGTAAAGACCCAGGGAACCTGTGCCCGCCAGATTGAATTCGGTCTGGAAGACGGCAAGCTCCACAATATCCATTTCCAGGGAGGCTGCCCCGGCAACCTGTCCGCCATCAGCAAACTGCTGGAAGGCGCCGATGCCCGCCATGCGGTGGAACTGCTGAAAGGCAACACCTGCGGGGATAAAGCCACCTCCTGTGCCGATCAACTGGCCAAAGGTGTGGAAGAAGCGTTGAAGGAAGAATAAGAAAGAAGAGCTGCACACTGGGTGCAGCCCTTTTTTTCATGCCCAATTTATAGTAAAATAGTAATGATACATACTTTTGAGGGGGATTTGTTATGCCAATTGGGGTTTTGATGAATGTGGCTGCGGTGGTACTGGGGGGAATCCTGGGGAATTTCCTGGGGCCGCGGCTTTCGGAGGATTTCAAGGAGAAGCTGACCACAGTGTTCGGCTCCTGTGCCCTTTTGATGGGAGTCATCTCCATTACCTTCATGAAGAATCTGCCGGCGGTGGTGTTTGCGGTGATTGCCGGCACCATTGTGGGCCTGGGGATCCACCTGGGGGACCGGATTGTCAACGGATCCCGGAACCTGGAAAAACTGATCAGCCGGGTGCTGCCCGCTTCCACTGGGGACAGCCTGATTCCCCGGGAAGAATATGAAAGCCGGCTGATCACCATCATTGTGCTGTTCTGTGCCAGCGGCACCGGGATCTACGGCAGCATGGTGTCCGGCATGGCCGGGGATCACAGCATCCTCATTGCCAAATCCATCATGGACTTGCCTACGGCAGCCCTTTTTGCCTGTGAACTGGGGATCATCGTCAGCTTCATCGCCCTGCCCCAGCTGGTGATCTTCCTGTGCCTGTTCGTTCTGGCCAATGCCATGCTGCCCTTCTGCACTCCGGACATGATCGGAGATTTCAAGGCCTGCGGAGGGACCCTGCTCCTGGCCACCGGGTTCCGGATGCTCCAGCTGAAAGATTTCCCCATAGCCGATATGATCCCGGCCATGGCCCTGGTGATGCCCTTGTCGGCGGTGTGGAGCGGAGTAATCGTACCGCTGTTGTAAGAAAACGGGGCTGTTGCGTATGCAACAGCCCCGTTTTTCACATCCTCAGCATCAATTCTTTTTCCACTACTTTCCCGTCCTGCACATACACCCGGGGCACCCGCTTGCTGATGTTGCAGGTGATTTCGTAGGGAATGGTGCCGGCCAGAGCGGCCAATTCATCCAGGGACTGATGGGTGCCGAACAGTTCCAGTTCGCTGCCCACGTCCACTTTCGGCTTGTCCGTCAGGTCCACCATGCACATATCCATGCAGATCCGTCCCCGCTGGGGAGCCAGGCCCTGTTCCGTCACGAAACCGCACCGGTTGGACAGGCAGCGCATGAACCCGTCGGCGTACCCGATGGGCGCCACCCCCATCCGGGTGGTCCTGTCACAGGTGTAGATGCCTCCGTAGCTGATCCTGGTCCCTTTGGGATAGATCTTGATGGTGCTGATGGTGGTCTTCACCGCCATCACCGGCTTCAGCCCCAGGATCCGGGCGTGTTCTCCATAGCCGTAAAGCAGCAGCCCCGGCCGGACCATGTCCAGATGGGTATCGGGGAACAGGGTGGTGGCCCCGGTATTGGCGCAGTGGCGGATTTTGAATTTCTTTCCGGTCCGTTTTTCCACTTCGTCGCAGACATTTTTGAACAGTTGGAACTGGTGCCGGGTATAGGCCAGGGCCTCTTCTCCCGGTTCATCGGCCACGGCGAAATGGGTGAAGATTCCTTCCGGCTCCAGACCGGGCAGGCTGCAGGCGTGGATGATTCCCTCCACCCCGTGTTCGAAATAATCTCCCTCGCAGATGTACCCCAGCCGGGACATGCCCGTATCCACCTTCACATGGATCTTCAGGGTTCCCCCGTACTTCACGGCTTCTTCACTGTATTCCAGGGCCTTGGCTTCACAGGTCACCGCCTGGGTGATGTTGAAGCAGATCAGCCGGTCCACCTGTTCCCGGGGGGTATGGCCCAGGATCAGGATGGGCATGGTGATGCCGTTGAACCGGAGTTCCATAGCTTCGTCGATGCTGCTCACCGCCAGATAGTTGGCGCCCAGGGACTGGAGCAGTTTCCCCACCTGGACGGCTCCGTGGCCGTAGGCATCCGCCTTCACCACTCCCAGGAATTTCACCTTGGGTCCGATGTGTTCCCGGATTTTATGATAGTTGTAGGCCAGGGCGTCCAGATCGATTTCCGCCCAGGTACGGCGCAGCGTAGATTTCATGTTCATATCCCCTTTGCAGAAGGCCACGGCTCAAGGCAGGCCCTTTTCTCTGCTTTATGATACCACATTTTTCCGGCCAGGGCACGGTTTACTGGCCGAAGCTCTTTTCCAGGGCTTTCCACTGGTATCGGGGATTCACTCCCAACACCGCATGGATCAGGGTCCCCTGGGGATTTTCCTGGAGTTGTCCGTTCTTGTCCACGGTGATCCGCCGGTCCTCCACGGCGAACTGTTCCGGAGCCAGCTGATAGAGCACCGGGAAAATAGCCGGCAGCACCGCCGCATTCTCTTCCCCGGCTTTGGCATGGGCAGCCTGGTTGGCCCGGATCAGATCCATGAATTCCGGCCAGGTACCCTGCCGGGACAGATTCTGGAGCTCTTCTTCTTCAATGTACTGGGTACCGGTGAGTTCCACCGGGAACAGGGTAATATCCAAACCGCTTTCCATTACGATTTTCACCGCTTTGGGGTCCCAGGCGAAGTTGGCTTCCCCCGGGGTTTCCGGATCCGGAGCCGCCAATTGGCCTCCCAGGATGTACACTTGGTCGATCCGGCTTTTGATGTCCGGATCCTGGACCAGGGCTGCCAGGGTGGACAGAGGGCCGGTGGCTACATAGGTGATGTGCCGGTGCTGTTTCAGTTTTTCCCGGGCTTCTTCCAGGCTGCCGGGCTGAACCAGTTTCCGGCCGTTTTTTTCGTTTTTATCCCGGAAAGTATCCGAAAGGCCCAAAAGACCATCCTTCCCGTTGAATCCGGGTTCCCGGTATCTGGGCTTTTTCCCCTTCCAGGGACGGTCCGCCCCGTGGTATACCGGCAGATCCAGTTCCAGATCCCCCAGGACCAGTACCAGGTTGCTGCTGGTCTGCTTTTCCGGGGCATTGCCATAGGTAGCCAGCACCAGATCCGGTACCACCTGCCTTTGCTTCATCAGAAACAGGGCCAGGGCATCATCGCTGCCCGGATCGCTGTCAAAGACCAGGGACGGGGCTCCTGCCGTTTCTCCTGCCGCAGCTCCGGAAATCCCGGGGATGCTGAAGGTACAGGCACATATCAGGCCTGCCACCAGCAAAGCCAGTTTTTTCTGTATGTTCACCAAGGTACCAAACCTCCCATTGTCAAAAATAACCATGTAATAGTATAGTACGGAAGAAGAAAGGTGGCAAGGGAAAGCGGATATGGTATAATCGGGGAAGACGACAATCATGAAGGAGAGATGCACTATGGAACCCAATCCGCAGGAAAATCCCGAAACAGCGGAAAACAGCCAGGCGTCCCCGGATACAGCGGCGGACGCTTCGGAAGAAAAAAAGACGGAACAGACGGAAGCTCAGGCTTCCCAGGAGGCAGCCGCCCCAAACCTGCCGGCGGAAGATGAGGCAGAAGAGGCGGAAACCCGGCCCATGGACGAAGAAGAAGAGAAACCCCTGGCCCGGGCGGACCGGTCCCTGATGTATTTTTTCTGGCCTCTGGTGGTGCTGATTCTGTACGTGCCGGCAGGGCTGATCTGGCTCTGCTTCCGGTTCATGTACTATAAATCCCAGCTGCTGCTCCTTACCAACAAACGGCTGGTGCTGTTCAAAGGAGCATTCAAGAAGAAGCAGTATATGATTCCCCTGGACATGGCCGCCCAGATGACCATGGAACAGGGATTCCTGGGCCGGAAAGCCGGCTACGGCACCCTGGTCATCGGAAAAGGCAAAGAAGCGATCCGGTACGATTACGTCCGGGATCCGGAGAAGTTCATAAAGAAGTGCAAAGAGGCTGTGAATTGATTCACAGCCTCAGCCGCGGCCCCAAAAAGGGGACTGTTGCACATGCAACAGTCCCCTTTTTGTCATTCCAGCTCAAACGCTCCCGTGTACAGCTGCCAGTACATCCCCTTCTGGGCCAGCAGCTGTTCATGGGTTCCCTGCTCCCGGATCCTGCCGTGATCCAGCACCAGGATCTGATCAGCGTTCCGGACGGTGGACAGCCGGTGGGCGATGACGAATACGGTCCGCCCTTCCATCAGGGCATCCATCCCCTGCTGGACAATCTGTTCGGTCCGGGTGTCGATGCTGGAGGTGGCTTCGTCCAAAATCATCACCGGAGGATCCGCCACCGCCGCCCGGGCAATGGCCAGCAGCTGGCACTGGCCCTGGCTGAGCCCGGCACCGGCCCCTTTCAGCACTGTAGCATACCCCTGGGGCAGGTGCCGGATAAAGTCGTCCGCTCCGGCCCTTTTGGCCGCCGCCACACATTCCTCATCGGTGGCGTCCAGCCGTCCGTACCGGATGTTTTCCAGCACCGTGGCGGTAAACAGCACCGTATCCTGGAGCACCATGCCCAGGGACCGGCGGAGAGCCCCTTTCCGGATCTGTTCCAGAGGGATCCCGTCATAGGTGATGGACCCGGAAGCAATGTCGTAGAACCGGGTGAGCAGGTTGGTGATGGTGGTCTTCCCGGCGCCGGTGGCCCCTACCAGGGCGATTTTCTGGCCGGGCAGGGCATCGATGGAAATATCCTGGAGGATGGGTTTACCCTTTTCATACCCGAAATCCACATGGCGGAAATGGACCTCTCCCTGGAGAGGCTGCAGTTCTTCCTTTCCCGCTTTTCCCGGCAGCACCCAGGCCCAGTGCCGGACCCCAGTGCCTTCTTCCAGAGGCCGCAGTTCCACGGTCCCGCTGTCCTGTTCCGATTTTTCGTCCAAAAGCCCGAAGATCCGTTCCGCCCCGGCCATGCCCATGACCATGGCGTTGATCTGGGGGGAGATCATCTGGATGTTGGTGGCAAACTGCCGGCTCATGCCCAAAAAGGGCACCATCACCGCCAGGCTGAAGGGCAGCCCGGAAAGGGACAGGTTGGGCACCTGTTTTTCCAGGAACAGGCCTCCGCAGGCCGCCACGATGATGTAGATCAGATAGCTTACATTGTTCAATATGGGCATCAGGGTGTTGGAATACTGGTTGGCTTTGCAGGAAGCATCAAAAAGAGCCTGGTTCACCCGGTCGAACTCCGCCCGGGCTGCCCTCTCATGGTTGAACACCTTGATCACCTTGCCCCCGTTGATGCTTTCTTCCATGAAGCCTTCACAGTCCGCCAGGGTGTGCTGCTGCTCCATGAAATACCGGGCACTCCGGCCCCCCACTTTCCGGGTAATGACCACGGACCAGAGGGAGCCTCCCACCACCACAAGGCTCATCCACAGGCTGTAATACAGCATAATGGCCAAAAGCACCGTCAGCGTCACAGCGGTGACGCATAACTGGGGAAAAGACTGGGAAATCATCTGCCGGAGGGCTTCCACGTCGTTGGTGTAATAGCTCATGATGTCCCCCCGCTGGTGCCGGTCGAAATACCCCAGAGGCAGGGTTTCCATATGGGTGAACAGCTTTTCCCGGAATTTGGCCAGACTCCCCTGGTTGAATACCGCCAGCAGCTGGTTGTAGGTTACATTGGCCAGAAGGCTCACCAGGTACAGCAGGGCCAGGATCCGCACATAGCCGTAGATTTCCGGCTGGACCGCCGCCCAGGGCAGCTGCTGGTTCCAGGCCCTTTCCAGCACGGCCACCACCTTCTGCATGAAGATCCCGGGCAGGGACAGGATTCCCGCATTGATGAAGATCAGCACCAGGATCCCGGGCAGCAGCCGGGGATAGAACCCCCACAGGGTCCGGAAGAACCGCCAGGCTTTTTTCCAGCTGAAGATGTTTTTCTTCTCAGCCATGGAGCGTCCCCTCCTTTTCCCTTTCTTTTTCCAGCAGATTCTGGGACCGGGCCATTTCCTGGTAGATGTCATCGGTCCGGAGCAGCTCTCCATGGGTACCCATACCGTGGATCCGTCCCTTGTCCAGCACCAGGATCCGGTCCGCCCGTTCCACGGAAGACAGCCGCTGGGCGATGATGAAGGTGGTGGTGCCGGGAAGGGCCGTGGCCAGGGCGTCCCAGATGGCCCGGTCCGTCCGGGTGTCCACTGCCGACGTGCTGTCGTCCAGGATCAGGATCCTGGGCCGTTTCAACAGGGCCCGGGCAATGCACAGCCGCTGTTTCTGGCCTCCGGACAGGTTGGTGCCCCCCTGTTCGATCCAGGTGTCATATCCTTTGGGCAGCCTCCGGATGAATTCGTCCGCACAGGCCCACCGGCAGGCTTCTTCCAGTTGGGCCTGGGTGGCATGGGGATTTCCCCAGCGCAGGTTGTCCGCCACCGTACCGGAAAACAGCAGGTTTTTCTGGAGCACCATGGCCACGTTTTCCCGGAGGGTTTCCAAGTCGTACCGGCGCACGTCCACCCCGCCCACCTGGACAGAGCCGGCAGTCACATCATAGAGCCGGGGAATCAGCTGGACCAGGGAGGATTTGCCGCTGCCGGTGCCTCCCACGATTCCCACCACTTCCCCGCTCCGAACGGACAGGGTAATGTCCTGGAGCACCGGTTCCCCGGTACTCCCTTCATATTGAAAAGAGACCCCCTGGAAATCCACAGAGCCGTCCCGGACGGTTTTCACCGGATCAGCCGGGGAAGTGAGGGTACTGGCTTCTTCCAGCACTTCCCGGACCCGCTGGACCGATTCTTCCGTAAAGGTAAGCATCACCATGATCATGGACAGCATCATGAGGGATCCCAGGATCTGGAAGCTGTAGGTGAGCAGGGTGGAAAACTGGCCAATGTCCAGCAGCCGGCCCCGGGTGGTGACGATGAGCCGGGAGCCCTGGGTCAAAAGGAAAATCATGACCCCGTAAATGCAGATCTGCATGAGCGGGTTGTTCAGGGCCACGTACCGTTCCCCTTTGGTGAAGATGGCCTGGACCTTCCGTGCGGTTTCATCGAATTTGGCGATTTCCGTTTTTTCCCGGACAAAGGATTTTACCACCCGGATGCCCTTGATGTTTTCCTCCACCTTGTAGTTCAGGGCATCGTACTGAGGGAAGCCTTTCCGGAAAAGGCCCACGGACAGCACGGCAATTTTATACAGTCCATAGCCCAGAATGGGGATCACCACCAGAAAGCACAGGGCCATCCGTCCCCCCATGTACCAGGCCATGAAGAAGGAGGCCAGCAGGTTGAAGGGGGCCCGGAAGGCGGTGCGCACCAGCATCATGAAGGCCATCTGGATATTCTGGATGTCCGTGGTGAGGCGGGTCACCAGGGAGGCGGAGGAGAACCGGTCCATATTCCCGAAGGAAAATTCCTGGATCTGATAGAACACGTCCTGGCGGAGATTCTTAGCAAAACCGCAGGAAGCCCGGGCGCAGGTGATTCCGGCCACATAGCCGCAGGCTAGGGCGCACAGAGCCATGAGGAGCAGGATCCCCGCATAGTGGAGGATCCGGTCCAGTCCGCAGCCTGCCTTCACCTCATTGACCAGCAGAGCGATTTCATAGGGGATCAGGGCCTCGAACACCACTTCCCCCATGACGGTAATGGGAGTCAGCAGAGCATCTTTTTTGAATTCCCGGAGGGACCGGAGCATCATCAGCCAGGAACCCTGGCGGGAAACCCCTGCCCCTGATTTTCGGTTGTTGTTTTCCATAGCACATCCCCTGTTTCCGTTAGTATGAACTATCTTATAGCTTACCATAAAAAAGGAGCTGCTGCACGGGCAACAGCTCCTTTATCAATTCCCACTGGCCAGGGCCAGCGCATAAACCTTTTTCACTCCTCCCTGCTTCAGGGTCCGGGCGGCTTCTTCCAAGGTGCTGCCGGTGGTGCAGATGTCGTCGCAGAGCAGCACGATATCCGGCAGATTTTCCTGCCGGACCAGGGTGAAGCATCCTTTGATGTTCTTTTTCCGTTCTTCCGGGGTCAGGCCGTACTGGGGCCGGGTGCTCCGGTTCCGGATCAGCAGGGTCTCCCACCGGTACCCTTCCTGCCGGCACCAGGGCCGGAAGATTTCTTCCGGCAGGTCGTATCCCCGTTTTTTCCGCCGCCGGGGATCCGTGGGGATGCCGGTGGCACACAGGGTCACTTCCGGAGGCAGGTCCCAGGAGAATTTCCCCTCCTGGCGGATCCCCCGGGCCCATTCTTCCCCCAGCCGGGGCAGCAGGTCCTCCCGCCCCTGAAATTTGGCCTGCTGGAGGGTTTTCTGGATGGCCCCGGCGTAATCCAACAGGAAGAACATCCCGTCCACATGGGGACAGTCCAGACTCCCGGGATGGAAAGAACGGGGATGCCACACCCCTTCCCGGCACCGGCCGCACAGGACCCCCGGTTCCCGGACCTCCTCCCCGCAGCCGGGACAGCAGTGGGGATAGAACAGGGACTGGAGCAGGGCAAGGATGGATGAGAACATGGTGCACCTCTTCACTCACTGTACCTTTTCAGCCGTTCCGCCAGGAGACTGTAACGCTTCCGGGTCCGGTCATTGCCTACAGCGGCGGCCAGGGCTTTTTTGCTCCCGGCCAGGTACACCTGCTTTTTGGCCCGGGTGATGGCGGTATAGAACAGGTTCCGCTGGAGCAGGATGTAGTGGCTCAATACCAATGGCATGAGCACCACGGCATATTCGCTGCCCTGGCTTTTGTGGACGCTCATGGCATAGGCCAGCCGCAGATCGGAGATTTCCGCCCCTTCGTAGTTCACCGCCTCCCCTTCCGCCCGGTCCGGGAAGTCCACGGTCACATAGGCTCCCTGGATGCTCCGGATCCGGCCGATGTCCCCGTTGAACACGTTCTTTTCATAATTGTTCCGGATCTGCATCACCTTGTCCCCTTCCCGGAGCAGCAGGAAGCTTCCCCGGTACTCCTGTTTTTCCGGGTCCGGGGGATTCATCCGGGCCTGGAGCAGGTTGTTCAGGTTCTCCACCCCGCACAGGTTCTTATGCATGGGGGTAAGCACCTGGAGGCTGTCCTGGGGTTGGGTCCGGGCCAGATGGGCATAAAGGTCCACAATATAGTGCATGGTTTCCTCTTCCGTGGCAAATTCCCGGAAGCTGAAATCCTTCTCCCCTTCCCATTGGGGCATCAGCCCCTGGTTGATCCGGTGGGCATTCCGGACTATGGGGCTCAGTTCCGCCTGACGGAACACGTTTTCCAGCCGGACAATGGGCATGGTGCCGCTGCGGATAATGTCCTGGAGCACGGAGCCGGGCCCCACACTGGGCAGCTGGTCCACATCCCCCACCAGGATCAGCCGGCAGCCCAGCGGCAGAGCCTTCAGCAGGTTGTACATCAGCACGATGTCCATCATGGAGGCTTCGTCCACAATCACCGCATCCGCCTCCAGGGGATTGTCCTCATCCCGGCCCCAATAGGAATCCCCTTCTCCGTTGGGAGTGTATTCCAAGAGCCGGTGGACCGTAAGAGCCGGCTTCCCGGCGCTTTCCGACAGACGCTTGGCCGCCCGTCCTGTAGGCGCTGCCAGCAGGATCTTGCACCCGGCCTGTTCCATCACCGACAGGATTCCCTTCACCACGGTGGTTTTCCCGGTGCCGGGACCCCCGGTGAGCACAAAGACCCCATGGTCCACGGACGCCTTCACCGCTTCCGCCTGTTCCGGGGCCAGCTGGATCCGTTCATCCTGTTCCCATTCCCGGATGATCTTCTGGTAGTCCACCTTCCACAGGGCGTTCACATTGTCCCGAAGGGCCAGGAGCCGCCGGGCCACCCCTTCTTCCGCCCGGTACAGGTATTCCGGATACACGTCCACATGGTCCCCCTGGTCCTCCACCCGGAGCAGGTTGTCCCGGAGCAGCTGGTCGAAGACCTGACGCACTTCCAGAGGTTCCACCTGGAGCACTTTGGCCGCCATGGCCACCAGCCAGGAATCCGGCACACAGGTATGGCCCTGGTTGGCTCCCTGGAGCAGGGTAAAATGGATCCCCGCCCGGATCCGGTCCTCGTCATGTTCATCCACCCCCAGGTTCCGGGCCAGGGTGTCCGCCGTCCGGAACCCGATCCCGTCCACATCTTCCGCCAGGCAGTAGGGGTTGTTGCTGATCCGGGTCACCGCCGTATTCCCGTACAGAGCCTGGATCCGGGGAGCGAAGTTGCCGCTGATCCCGTGGCTTTCCAGGAAAAACACCAGTTCCCGGTTTTCCCGGAGTTCTCCATAGGAAGTCACAATGGCCTCCGCCTTCTTTTTGCCGATGCCGCTGACCTCCCGGAGCCGTTCCGGGAATTTTTCCAGGATCTCCAGGGTATCCTCCCCGAACTTGTCCACGATCCGCTGGGCCATGGCCGGGCCCACTCCCTTCAGCACCCCGCTGCCCAGCATCTTCACCAGGCCTTCCGCCCCCTTGGGCTGGATGGCTTCCCAGCTCTGGGCCTGGAACTGACGCCCGAACCGGGGATGTTCCCCCCAGGTGCCCGTAAGCCGCACCTGTTCTCCGGCATAAGGGGCCTGTCCCTTGTAAACAATGGAAATGGTCCCCACTTCCGGATTTTCTCCCCGGAAGACACTGAAGGTGCCTGTAGCTGCCTGGAAGACGATATTTTTAATGGTGATTTCGATGGAAACGGTTTCGGCCATACCCTGCTGCTCCTTCTGAACGTATGTTCCTATCATTATAGCATAGTTTTCCGTTTTTTTTGACAGCCCATGGAGAATTACGGTATAATAAGAAAGCTGAATTCTGAACGAAATCGAAGAAAATCAAAGGAAGTGAACGCCACGTGATTGGAAAAGGCACACAGGCAGCGCTGGACATGTACCGCTGTGCAGAAGAAGTTGTATTCGACAAAGAAAAGATCCGGGATATTCTGGAAGAAGCCGCCGAACGGTTCTGTCTGAAGGAACTGGCCCTGTATTCCACAGAAAATGATGAAGGAGACGATTTCTGTTTCGTCATGCTGTGTACCAACGGCCATCTTTTCCTCCATGTCTTCCCCACCTACGGGTATGTGGAGGCGGATGTATTCACCCTGGAAAGCGCGGCCAATCCGGAACAGGTGGCTGTATTCCTGCGGCAGGAATTCGGTCCTGACCAGTCCAAACTCACCACCCTGAAACGGGGGGACTACGGTTCCATCAAAGACATGAAGCCTCAGCGGAAAAAGATGGTGAAGACCATGCGCCGGGCCAAGAACGCAGGCGCCAAACTGAAGAAATTCATGACCTGGAAAAAAGACAAGGAATAAGACAAAGAACAAGAGGCTCTGCTGCGGCGCCTCTTGTTTTTGACAATCAAAGGAAGAATGAACCATGAAATATATCTGCTGGGACATTGACGGCACCCTGCTGCTCACCAACTACGCCGGGGTGGCTGCCATGAAGTCCACCATCAACGACCTGTACGGTCTGGACAATTTTGAATTCACCTACGGCATGGCCGGCCGGACGGACACCTATATTGCCCGGAAGGCCATCGAAGGGATCCAGGGCCACTGTACCCCGGACGAAGTGACCCGGATGCTCCAGGCCTACGGAAAAAAACTCCCGGCCTCCCTGGTGGCCAAAAAAGGCCATCTCCTGCCCCATGTACAGACCACCCTGGACTGGCTCCGGGAAAACCCGGACACCACCAGCCTGCTGCTCACCGGCAACTGCGAAGTAGCCGCCCATGCCAAGCTCCGGTATTTCGGCATTGAAGAGGAATTCGACTACAGCCGCAGTGCCTTCGGGGAAATCAGCGAGCTCCGGGACGACCTGTCCCAGGCCCTGTGGGACAAAGTGCGGAAAACGGATCCGGCAGCCACCCGGGACCAGCTGGTGGTCATCGGGGATACTCCCCACGACATTACCTGCGCCCAGGCCATCGGGGTCCGGAGCCTGATTGTACTGAAAGGCTCCGCCTACAAACCGGACCGGCTGGAAGCTTATCACCCCTGGAAGATCATCCCGGAACTGCCGGAAGACCCCAAAGACCTGATGGCCATCCTGGAGGAGGAGTAAGACCATGTTTGGAAAAAAAGTTTTTCTCACAGCCCTGCTGGCCCTGACCGCTGCCCTGCCGGTTTCCGCCTACCGGCAGAGTGATGTGGATCAGCTGCTGGCCACCCGTTCCTGCCCCGGCGGGGATCTCCGGGGCGCTTATCTCCGGGATGCGGATCTTACGGGAGCCAATCTCCAGGGGGCGGATCTCAGCTATGCCAATATGACCAGCGCCATTTTGGAAAACGCCAACCTGAAGGAAGCCAATCTCCAGAAAGCCAATCTGCGGAATGCCTATATGGCTGGTTCCGACCTGGAAGGGGCGGACCTGTCCAACGCCAATTTTTCCCATACGGTGCTGAACCGGAGTTCCCTGGTGGGGGTCACCGCCTACCGGACCAGCTTTTCCCATGCTCTTTTGACCTTCGCCAACCTGTACACGGCGGACCTGCGGGAAAGCAATTTCGACTATGCCAACGGAGCCATGGCCAACTTCTTTTCCGCCAACCTGGCCCGGAGCTGGCTGTTCGGGACCCAGCTCCGGGGAGCCAACTTCACCTCCGCCAACCTGTACAACGCCCGGCTCCGGAAGGCCAGCCTGCCGGAAGCCAATTTCAAGAACGCCAATCTCATGAGCTCCACCCTGGAAGGGAGCAACCTGAGCAAAGCAGTGCTCACCAACGCCAACCTGGACGATGCGGACCTGAGCCACGCCAACCTGGAAGGTACCCAGTTCTCCAGCGCAGATCTGGCGCTGGCGTACAGGAAATAAAAAAGGAGGTGTGAAAGAATTCACACCTCCGGTCTCGGACCGCGGGTCACGACCCGAGACCTTCACAAAAAAAAGCTGTTGCTCTCGCAACAGCTTTTTTTATACTTTTTATTTCCCTTCAGCAGCAATGGCGTCGCTGGCGCAGACAGCCACTACGTCTACTACGTCCTGGGTGGAGCAGCCGCGGCTCAGGTCCAGAACCGGTTTGGCCAGGCCCTGTACCAGAGGCCCAAGGCAGGTGGCACCGCTGAACCGTTCAACCAGTTTGTAACCGATGTTGGCAGCGCACAGGTTCGGGAAGATCAGCACGTTGGCATGGCCGGCCACTTTGGAGCCAGGAGCCTTCCGTTCCCCAACTTCAGGAACCAGGGCAGCATCAGCCTGGAGTTCACCGTCGAAAGCGAAGTCCACGTTCCGGGATTTCAGGATTTCAACAGCTTCCTTCACTTTGTCAACTTCTTCACCGGAGCCGGAGCCTTTGGTGGAGTAGCACAGCAGAGCCACTTTCGGTTCTGCGATTTCCAGGGTGGTCTTGGCCCGTTCAGCGCAGCTTACAGCGATATCGGCCAGCTGTTCAGCAGTGGGATCGATGATAACGCCGCAGTCCCCGAAGACCAGTTTGCCGTGGTCGCCCAGGTTTTCTTTGTCGCTGAGCACAATGAAACCGCTGCATACGGTCTTGTTGCCGGGTTTTACGCCCACAACCTGCAGGCCGGCTTTGATGGTGTCAGCGGAAGTCCGGGTGGAACCGGAAACAACGCCGTCAGCATCGCCCATGGCCAGAAGGCCGGCACCAAAGAAGGTGGTATCTTTCAGCATGATTTCCCGTGCTTTTTCCACGGTCATGCCCTTTTTCTTTCTCCGTTCTGCGAAGTAAGCGCACAGTTCGTCCATTTTTTCATAGGTTGCAGGGTTGACGATCTTTACGCCGTCAAAGCTGATGCCCAGACGTTCTGCATCTTTCTGCAGTTTGGCGGGATCCCCTACCAGCACGATTTTAGCAAACCCTTCCTTCGTAACGATAGCAGCAGCTTTCAGAGCTCTGTCACTGTCGTTTTCCGGCAGCACAATCACCTTTTGTGCAGGTTTAACACGAGCCTTCAGTTCGTCCATAAATGCCATTCCATATCACTCCTACCCAAATATTAAAAGGCTGGCGCAGAGCGCCCCTTTTCACAGCTTCTATTATATCACTTTTTTCCGCAATACCGCAGGAGAACTTTTCCCATTTTAAAACAAGTAATATTCTGATAAAGGTGCTGCTTTCCCAGCAGCACCTTGTCAACGGTCAGTTGTCAGCAGCCGAAGGAAATCAATTCTGCAAATTGATTTTGAATGGAAACGCAGCCTGCGGCGGCTAACCCACCACCCATGCTGCGCATGGATACCCCCGCCCTTGAAAAGGGCGGATACAGGCTCGGGCTGGCGCCCATTGCTCCCGTGACACGCGGGCTGAGCACCAGTGTCACTATCCGCCCCTTTTCAAGGGCGGGGGACCAGCCGTAAGGCTGGTGGTGGGTTAGCCGCTTCAGCGGCGTTTCCATTCGTGTCCAAGCGCTGCGGCGGTTGGATTCCTTCGGCAGCTGACAGTTGACAAGGGGCTGTTGCTTGCGCAACAGCCCCTTTTTTTACTTCGCTACAATATTCACCAGCCGGCCGGGGACGGCGATGACTTTCATCACTTTCTTGTCTCCGATGGCGGCTTTGACTTCTTCCTGTTCCAGGGCCAGGTTCCCCAGGTCCTCTTTGCTGATTTCCGGTGCGGTCATGATCCGTGCCTTGGGTTTCCCGTTGACCTGGATCAGCACTTCCACCTGTTCCACTTTGATGGCTTCCGGGTCGTAGGTGGGCCAGGGTTCCTTGTGG
Source organism: Acidaminococcus sp. HCP3S3_H5 (assembly GCF_052122235.1). Classification (NCBI taxonomy): domain Bacteria; kingdom Bacillati; phylum Bacillota; class Negativicutes; order Acidaminococcales; family Acidaminococcaceae; genus Acidaminococcus; species Acidaminococcus sp. HCP3S3_H5. The sequence continues at coordinate 69,717 of NZ_JBQKCS010000006.1, read as the reverse complement.
ATGCTGTTTTCGCTGCCCATGGCGTCATGCCACAGTTCTTCGGTGATGTGGGGCGTAAAGGGCGCCAGCATCAGCAGCAGCTTGGAAATGGCTTCGTACACCAGACCGTCGTTCACCGGTTTGGCCTTTTCCCGGTACGCATACAGGGCATTCACCAGTTCCATCAGGGTGGAAATGGCAGTGTTGAAGTTGAACCGGTTGTCAATGTCCTCGGTGACCTTCTTGATGCTCACATGGAGGATGTGCCGCAGTTCTTCGTCCGCTTCGTTCAGGTGGGCGGTATCATAGGAGGTGACCTTCCGGGCCAGCACATCCTTGAAGTAGTACACGATCCGCCATACCCGGTTCAGGAACCGGAAGGACCCTTCCACTCCCTGGTCGCTCCATTCCAGTTCCCGTTCCACAGGAGCGGCGAACATAATGAAGAGACGGGCGGTATCGGCCCCGAACTTCCCGACGATTTCTTCCGGAGACACCACGTTCCCCAGGGATTTGGACATTTTGGCCCCGTCCTTGATCACCATGCCCTGGGTCAGCAGGTTGGTGAAGGGTTCGTCCGCTTTTACCAGGCCGGCGTCGTGGAGCACCTTCATGAAGAACCGGGAATACAGCAGGTGCAGGATGGCGTGTTCGATGCCCCCGATGTACTGATCCACCGGCATCCAGTGATTTACGGCTTCTTCGCTGAAGGGAGCCTTGTCATTGTGGGGATCAGTGTAGCGCAGGTAGTACCAGGAAGAGCACAGGAAGGTATCCATGGTGTCCAGTTCCCGTTTGGCCGGACCCCCGCATTTGGGACAGGTGCAGTTGACGAACTGTTCACTGGTAGCCAGGGGAGAAGAGGCACCGGCGTCGAACTTCACGTCCAGAGGCAGCTTCACCGGCAGGTCTTTTTCCGGCACCAGCACTTCTCCGCAGTGCGGGCAGTACACCACCGGAATGGGACAGCCCCAGTACCGCTGACGGCTGATCAGCCAGTCCCGGAGACGGTAGTTGATCCGCCGTTTCCCCAGGCCTTTTTCTTCCATATAGTCAATGATGGCCTTCATGGCCTTGTGCATTTCCATGCCTGTGAAGGGACCGGCATTCACCAGTACCCCGTCTTTGTCCTCATAGGCATCGGTCATTTCTTCCAGCTTCAGTTCCTTGTCCTTGGGCTGGAGGGTGAGGATCTTCTTGATGCCGTATTTGGTGGCAAACATCCAGTCACGATGGTCCCCGGTGGGCACCCCCATAACGGCGCCGGTACCGTAGTCCACCAGTACATAGTTGGTGATCCAGATCTGGACTTTTTCCCCGGTGAGAGGATGGATGCAGTCCACTCCGGTGTACATGCCCAGTTTTTCCGATTCACTGGAGGTCCGTTCAATATCGGAGGTGTTCTTCACTTTGTTGCAGAAGGCTTCCAGTTCCGCTTTCCGGGGATTGTCCTTCAGCAGTTCTTCCACCATGGGATGTTCCGGAGGGATCACCACAAAAGTGACCCCGTAGATGGTATCCGGACGGGTGGTGTACACATTCAGTTTCTTGTGGAGGCTGGGAACTTCAAAGCCGAATTCCAGACCTTCGCTGCGGCCGATCCAGTTCCGCTGCATGGTCTTCACCCGGTCCGGCCAGCCCGGCAGTTTGTCCAGGTCGTCCAGCAGCTGTTCCGCATAGTCGGTGATCTTGAAGAACCACTGGCTCAGCTGTTTCTTTTCCACCGGCTGATGGCAGCGCCAGCATTTGCCGTCTTCCACCTGTTCGTTGGCCAGTACGGTGCCGCAGGTGTCGCACCAGTTCACGGAGGCTTCCTTCTTCACAGCCAGGCCCCGTTTGTACATCAGTTCAAAGAACCACTGGGTCCATTTGTAGTACTCTTCCTTGCAGGTGACCACTTTCCGGTCCCAGTCATAGGACAGTCCCAGTTCCTTCAGCTGCCGGGTCATGTTGGCGATGTTTTCCATGGTCCATTTGGCAGGGGGAATCTTGTGTTTGATGGCGGCATTTTCCGCAGGCATGCCAAAAGAGTCGAAGCCGATGGGATGGAGCACATTGAAGCCCCGCATGGTCCGGAACCGGGCCACCACGTCCCCGATGGAATAGTTCCGCACATGGCCCATGTGCAGGTTCCCGGAGGGATACGGGAACATTTCCAGCACATAGGATTTGGGCCGGGGATCCTCATTGCTGACCTGGTAGGTCTTGTTGTCTTCCCAATACTTCTGCCACCGGGCTTCGATCTCGTGTGGCTCGTACTTTTCCTTGAACATGAACATACCTCCTAAAAAAGAAAACCCGTCTGAAACACCTTGCATAAGTTCTCTGGATTCAGTAACATATGAGTATTACAGTGGTTTTTGTCTGTGCAATAGATTCATTATATATTTCGTATCACATAAAGTCAACGCAGGAAGGAGTGGGAACAATGGCAATTTATGCCATGGGGGATCTGCATTTTTCCGGAGAACCCCCCACAAAGCCCATGGAGGTTTTTGGAGCCCAGTGGCTGGGCCATCGAAAAAAAGTCATCACATACTGGAAGGAAACGGTAAAGGACGGAGACACAGTGCTCCTGGTGGGAGACACCTCCTGGTCCATGGATCTGGAAGACGCGGTGGCAAAGGATCTGGGACCTTTGGCGGCCCTCCCCGGGGATCTGGTGATCCTCAAGGGGAACCATGACTACTGGTGGAATTCCTTAAAGAAACTCCAGGCGGCTCTGCCCCCCAAAGTCCATTTTCTCCACAATACCTTCTACCAGACAGGGGATGTGGCCCTGTGCGGCACAAGGGGCTGGAACCTGCCCAGCATGCCCGGGTTCGGAGAACACGACCAGCTGGTCTACGACCGGGAATGCCAGCGGTTGGAACGGAGCCTGGCCGGAGCCCGGGAGGCCGGGGCGAAGCACCTGATCGCCGCCCTCCACTACCCTCCCCTGTACAACCCGGAAGAAGTCACCGGCTTTACGGAACTGTGCAAAAAGTACCAGGTGGAACAGTGCATCTACGGCCATGTCCACGGGGATGCGGCCCATTTCCTGAACCTGTTCCAGGGAGAACGGGACGGCACCCGGTACCGGCTGGTGGCGGCGGATTATGTGGATTTCCATCTGGTGAAGATTTGCGATTGAAGAAAGGGACCCATCGTGCATCAATATCTGTTTTTTGTAGGCGGCTTCCCGGTGCGCATGTACGGGATCATGCTGTGCATCGCCATTTTCATGGCCACCGCCGTGGCTTATTTCCTGGCCTGGCGGGACGGCCGGGGCTGGGAGAAGTACCTGCCGGACATCGGCATCTACGGAGGCTTCTGCGGGCTCATCGGAGCCCGGCTCTGGGATGTGTTTTTCTTTGACTGGGGGTATTACAGTGCCCATCTCCTGGAAATCCCCTTTGTGTGGCAGGGAGGCATGGCCATCCAGGGGGGCATCCTGGGAGGGGTGCTGGGCGGTGCCCTGTACTGCTGGCGGCACAACGTCAACTGGATCGACATGCTGGATGTGATCTGCCCGGCTCTGTTCATCGGTCAGAGCATCGGCCGGATGGCCAACCTGCTGAACGGGGATGCCTTCGGGGCTCCCACGGGAGGAGATTTCGGCATCCTGTATCCGGCAGGGACCCTGGCCCGGGCCACCTACGGAGCGGTTCCCCTGTGGCCGGCAGAAGTGTGGGAAGGCCAGATCGATGTGATCCTTTTTGCTCTGCTGCTGCTGTTCCAGACCACCAGACCCAAAAAAGGACAGCCCTGCTGCCTTTATGTAATGCTCTACAGCCTGCTCCGGTTCTTCCTGGAATTTCTCCGGGGAGATTACGTGGAACCCATGCTGTGGGGCCTCAAAAGCGCCCAAGTCACCGCCCTGGTGTCCTTCGGCGTTGCTCTGGTGCTGTTTGTATGGGCGGGGATGAGAAAACCGGCTGCCTGAGGCAGCCGGTTTTTGTCAACGGCCGCTGACCGTTGGCAGCTGACAGCGATAGGGTGTTGCACGCAACGTGCAACACCCCCTTTTTTATTTCTTCCGATTGTAATTGATCAGGCACCCGGCCTTGATGATTTCTTTTTCTTCCTGGGTCAGGGGTTTGATGAACAGGGTCAGTTCCACCGGTTCTCCCTCTTTCAGCACCCAGGCCCGGATCTGGTCCAGACTGCCGTCCAGGGCTTCCCGGATTCCCGGCACGAAGATCCAGTCTCCCACTTCAAATCCTTCCGGTTCTCCTTTCAGGTGGAAGGGCAGCATCCCCCAGTTGATCACATTGCTCCGGTACCGTTTGGTGGCGTAGTCCTGGGTGATGTTGGCCAGGCCCCCGATCACCCGCTGGCAGCTGGCTGCCTGTTCCCGGGCAGACCCGTCACCGGGCCGGGTGGCGTACACCAGGGACCCGATTTCCGTATTGGACAGGGCAGCCCCTTCTCCTCCCGGGATCCCCTGGATCCGGCGGAACAGAGTCCCCAGTTCCGGTTTCTCCAGCAGCAGGTCTTTGCCGGCTTCCCGGGCCAGTTCCAGTTCCTTCACCGCCTTGGTCCGTGCCACATAGCCCGGATCCCGGCGGCTCAGGGTGAATTCCGCCAGGCCCAGAGGGTTGGACCGGTAGGAGGAAGTTTCTCCGGAGGGGATCAGTTCATCGGTGGTGGTCACCGGGTCCAGGATCTTGGAGCACACCTGGAGCAGTACATTTTCTCCCAGTTCCGGCATTTCCGGCCAATCCTTGATGTTGGGACCGTAGAACAGTTTCTGTTCCGGTTCCGGTTTGCCAAAGCCGTTGTACACCCGGGCCTTGTAGGCGCTGTCGTCGAAATGGTATTCCGGTACGCTGCCGAACACATCCCCGTAGGCTTCCGCGGAAGTCAGGATGCCGTTATTGGCTGCGGTAGCCGCAATACTCCGGGCGTCCATCAAGGCCACCGCCGCCATCTGTCCCTGGCCCGGTTTGGATCCTTCCCGGTTGGGGAAGTTCCGGGTATTGTGCCGGATGGACAGGCCGTTGTTGTTGGGGGTATCCCCTGCCCCGAAGCAGGGTCCGCAGAAGGCGGTCTTTACCACGGCTCCGGCAGCCATCAGATCTCCCAGCAGGCCCTTTTTCATCAGATCCATGTACACCGGCAGAGAAGACGGATACACATTCAGGGCAAATTCCCCGCTGCCCATGGACCGGCCCCGGAGGAGAGCGGCGGCTTCCGCCACGTTGGAGTAATTCCCGCCGGAACAGCCTCCGATGACCCCCTGCTGGACCTGGAGCTTCCCGTCCCGGATCTTGTCCGTAAGGGTATAGGGAGCCCGTCCCTGGGACACTTCTTCCGCTTTCTTTTCCGTTTCCCGGAGGATGTCTTCCAGGTTGGCGTTCAGTTCGTCGATGGTGTAGGCGTTGGAAGGATGGAAAGGCAGGGCGATCATGGGCTTCACCTGGGACAGGTCCACCTGGATGCAGCCGTCATAATAGGCCACTTCTCCCGGATTCAGTTCCTTGTAATCGGCCTCCCGGTGATGTTCCTTCAGGAAGGCCCGGGTATCTTCGTCAGTCCGCCAGATGGACGACAGGCAGGTGGTTTCCGTAGTCATTACGTCCACCGCATTCCGGTAGTCCGTGGACATGGAGGAAACCCCGGGTCCCACGAATTCCATCACTTTGTTCTTCACGTAGCCGTTCTTGAACACCGCCCGGCACAGGGCCAGGGCAATGTCCTGAGGTCCCACCCAGGGCTGGGGCCGGCCGGTAAGATACACGGCCACCACTTCCGGGTAATCCGTGTCCCAGGTGTCTCCCAGGATCTGTTTGTCCAGTTCCCCGCCCCCTTCGCCTACGGCCAGGGTCCCCAGGGCCCCGTACCGGGTATGGGAGTCGGAACCCAGGATCATCTTCCCGCAGCCGGCGTGCATTTCCCGCATGTACTGGTGGATCACGGCCACATGGGGCGGTACGAAGATGCCCCCGTATTTCTGGGCGGCGGTGAGGCCGAAGAGATGGTCGTCCTCGTTGATGGTGCCTCCCACGGCGCACAGGGAATTGTGGCAGCAGGTGAGCACATAGGGCATGGGGAAATGGTCCATGCCGGAAGCCCGGGCGGTCTGGATGATCCCCACATAGGTCAGGTCGTGGGAAGTGAGGGCGTCATAGCGGATCTTCAGATGATCCGGGGAACCGCTGGTGTTGTGGTCCTGGAGGATGCCCCAGGCAATGGTCCCCTTCCGGCCTTCTTCCCTTTCCAGTTTCCGGCCCAGTTTCTGTTCTCCCAGGGCCTTGTTCTCTTCCGGGATCAGTTCCCGGCCGTTCAGCAGATATGCACCGTTTTTCGTCAGTTCAATCATTTCATTCACCTCATGGATAGATTACAGGAACAGGCCGCCCAGGAAGAATACATGGAGGGCTGCCATGATCACATTGATGCCCACATTGGCCACACTGAGCAGGAACAGGGTCTTGAACATTTTGTTCATCTCGTAGGTGGTGGTTTCCTTGGCTGCGGAATAGGAGGACATGATGATGGCCCCGCCGGTGGACAGAGGGCTGATGGCCGCCGCAAAGGAGGTAGCGGTAATGGCGGAGATCAGTTCCACGTAGCTGACGCTGCCTCCGAAGGTACCGGTGATCTGGTGAGCGATAGGATACAGAGCCGGCATGACCACACCGGTGGTGGAGCTGACCCAGGACAGGATCCCGGAAGTCGCGGCCATAATGGGCACGGCGGTGGAAGCGGTCATAAAGGAAGCCAGGAAGTCGGACACCAGTTTGATGCCTCCCAGTTTGGTGATCACGCTGACCAGCATCCCCACTCCGCAGATCAGCATCAGGGTGCCCCAGGGAATCTGGCGGATGGCCTGTTTTTCGTCAGCGCATTTCAGGAGAATCAGCACGGCAGCCGCCACAAAGGCGAACAGCCCCGTATCCATCTTGAAGCCGATGCAGAAGATGACCATGACGGCAATGGCGCCCATGGTGATTTTCTGTTCCCGGTTGAAAGCGGGAATGTCGGACAGTTTCAGCGGGTTGTCCCCGTTCACCTTGTACCCTTTGTACAGCAGGTAGACAACCACCGTGAACACAAAGCCGGAAAGCAGAGTGGTCAGGAACAGGTGGAGGCCGAAGCCGTCGATGCCATAAGGTTCCGACAGGTTCCGGGCCAGGATCCCGGTAAGGGACAGAGGAGAAGCGCAGCCGGCGTTGGCCCCCAGTTTGGCGTACAGAGCCGTGGCCATAGGGTTGATCTTCAGCTCAAAGGCCAGGTACACGGCGAAGGTGGTCATCAGGATCCCTGCGGCAATGTGGCCAGGTCCGATGGCAGAGATGAAGGCGCTGAGCACAAACATCAGGATGGGAATCAGGTAGGTCCGTTTCCCCACCAGGGCCACCACTTTTTTGGAAAACAGATCCAGGGTGCCGTTGGCGGAAGCCATGCCGAACAGGAAGGTGACCCCTACCAGGGTTACGAACATGGAACTGGAGAACCCGCTGACAATGGCCTTGGCCGAAAGGTTCCCCGCCATACCCAGCAGGAAGGCGGCCCCCACAGAGAAGAAACCGATGTTGATTTTTTTGATGAACCCTACGGCGACCACCAGGGCCAGCACCAGCAGGGAAATTACACTGAAGTCCATATCCATTCTCCTTTTTCTTCTGTATCAGACCCGTACCCGGGCCAGGCCTTCCAACAGCAGGTTGGCTGTCCGGTACCCGAAGGTATCCAGGATTTCCGGCACCGTTCCATTTTCCTTCCATTCCACTCCGCAGGGCAGGATCCCTCCCGGATGACCGATCCGGATGTTCTGGAGATCCCCTTCCGGACGGAACACCTGCCGGACCAGGGTGCCGGGGACCGCTGCAGCGGCCGCGGTGCACATGGCTCCCGTCATGGCGTAACTGGGATGAGCCTTCTGCATGGACATCATCCGGGCCACCAGGTCCACCTGGTCAGCTTCTATGGTTTCCCCTGCTGAAGTGGTGTAGGAGGCAGGAGGAGCCACCAGGGTCATCTTGGGCAGTCCCGGAGTCACCCAGGCCGCTTCTTCCGGTTTCTCACAAAGTCCCAGCTTCACCGCTGCCAGGCCCCGGATGGTTTCCAGCAGCCGGAGCAGTTCCGGATCTCCGTTGATGGCATCCGGCAGTTCCGTTCCCGTAAGACCCAGGTCAGCGGCCCAGACAAATACCAGAGGGTTGGCCGCATCCACCAGGGATACTTCCACCGGACCCTTCCCCGGCACTTCCAGCACATCCACCGGATTCCCGGTGGGCAGCAGCCCTTTCCCCAGGGTCCCCGCCGGTTCCACGAACCGGAGTTTCAACGGAGACGCCGTCCCCGGCACCCCGGCGATCCGGAATTCTCCCTCATACTGGACCTGCCCGTCACGGGTGGGGACTTCTTCCTGGATCACCTTGCCGGTGTTGGTGTTGTAGATCCGCACCAGGGTAGTGCCTTCCAGAGCCGGCACCAGTTTCTTTTCAATGGCGAAAGGCCCGACCCCGGAAGAAATGTTGCCGCAGTTGCCTCCGTAGCTGACCACAGCCTTGTCCACGGAAACCTGGGCGAAGGTGTAATCCACATCCGCGTCAGGCCGGTCCGATTTCCGGAGGATGGCCACTTTGCTGGTCACCGACTGGCTGCCTCCCAGTCCGTCGATCTGTTTCTTGTCCGGGCTTCCCATGAGCCGCAGCAGCAGGGCATCCCACTGTTTCCGATTGGCCGGAAGATCCTTTTCCAGCAGATAGATCCCTTTGCTGGTGCCTCCCCGCAGTATCGTTACCGGCAGTTTGTATGCTTTCTCCATGTTTCTGTACCTCCCTGGATTCCTGAACTCCGTTCTTTCGTTGACTCTATGGTACCAGAATTTTCAGAATGGGTTAAATTCATCTTTTATCAGTTCATCATGAATTTAATTCATACTTTTAGGCCCAAATTTACGAAGAAAAGCTTTTTTCTGAACAGTACTTTTTATAAAATCAGTTATTTTGTCACTTTTTATCCGCTTGAAGGGTTCTGTACAGAAAGAAAAGAGAATTTTTGTATTTTCAGTACAATAAAAACAATTCATGTTTTCTATATTAGCTATGGTTTTCAGGAATGATCCAGGGTATAATCGAAGAAAAAACAAGGAGGATGCCATGGATTTCAAAGAACTGAACTATGTGCTGGCCATTGCCCGGCACCAGAACATCACCAAGGCAGCAGAAGCCCTCCATCTCACCCAGCCCACCCTGTCCAAATTCCTGAAGGCCCTGGAAACAGAACTCCACCAGCCTCTGTTCCAGCGTCTGGGGAACCGGTACCAGCCCACCTACGCCGGGGAGCGGTACCTCCAGCGAGCCCGGGAGATCCTGGAGGCCAAACGGGCCCTGGACCAGGAAATGGGGGATATTATCAAGAACAACGAAGGGTATCTGAAAATCGGATTTCCCACCATGCGGGGCACCTATATGCTGCCCATCACCCTGCCCCTGTTCCATGAAAAATACCCCAATGTACGGATTGACGTCCACGAGGCCAATTCGGACCATCTGGTCCGGCTGCTCCTGGACGGGGACATCGACCTGGCCTTTTTCAACTATCTGGACCCGGAGCCCGGGCTGGCCACTACGGTGATCAGCCGGGAGGAAGTGGTGCTGGTGATGCACAAAGACAGTGAATTCACCCGATACGGACGGAAGAAGAAGGACTGCCGGTATCCCCATATGGACCTGCGGCTCCTGAAGGACCAGGGGTTCATCGTCCAGAACCCCAGTCAGCGGACCCGGCAGGTGGTGGACCGGCTGTTCCGGCAGCAGCACCTGGAGCCCCGGATCATCCTGGAAACCAAGAATATCCAGGCAGAAGCGGAACTGGCGGCCCGGGGCTACGGGTTCACCTTCATCACCGAGACCCATCTGAAGTACATCCCGGACCGGAGCCAGCTGGCCCTGTTTTCCGTAGGCAGTCCCAACACTACGGTTACCTTCGTGGCCGCCTACCGGAAAAACGGCTACCTCCCCTTCCACGCCCAGGAATATATCAAGATCGTGAAGGAGTTTACGTAAAAAAAGGATGCTGCACGCGCAAAAAACACACGTGCAGCATCCTCTTTTTGTCAACGGTCAACGAAGGGGTGCTGCGTGCAGCACCCCTTTTTCACTTCACCATCTCCCGCATCTCCGGCAGATAAAACTTCCTTCCCTCTGCCAGGATCAGTTCCGGGATCCCGAAGAAAGGTTCGGCGATGCTGCCGGCCATGGCGGCCAGGGTATCCGTATCCCCGCCCAGGGACACGGCGTTCCGGAGGGCGTCTTCAAAATCTTCCGCCTCCAGGAAACTTTCCAGGGCCTGGGGCACGGAGCCCTCACAGGTGGCATCCCCCTGATAGCTGTCCCGGATCTCCTCCAGCCGGAAATCCAGGGGATAGTACTGGCGCAAATAGGTGCGGATCTGGTCCTTGTTCTTGTGCTGCCGGGCCAGGAACACCGCCCCGGCCACAGCCCGGGCCGCCCGGTAGGAATCCGGATGGTTGTGGGTCACCTGGCAGGACAATACTGCCAGATGCTGGGCCTCTTCCAGGGTGGAAGCAAACCACCCTGCCGGGGATACCCGCATGGCCGCTCCGTTGCCGAAGCTGCCATAGGGCCCCAGAGACGGATCACGGAGCCACAGCCGGAATTTGCCCCCGAACCCGGCATTGGGATACTTCTGCCCCAGGTTCCGCATTTCCCGGGCCAGAAGGGGCAGCACTGTATCCGCCTCCAGCAGTTTCCCGGCCTGTTGGGCCTCCCCAAAGGCCCTTGCCACCGCCAGGGTCATAAGGGAATCGTCCGTTGCCCGGCAGCCGGGACCGAACAGGGGAAATTTCTTCCCTTTGTGCCCGGACCATTCATAAACCGATCCCACAATATCTCCGATAAATGCCCCTTCCATCCTGTACCTCCTATTTCCACTCCAATTCCACCGGGCAGTGGTCGCTGCCCATGACTTCATTGTGGATGATCACGTCCTGGATCCGGTCTTTCCCGTTCTGGGACACCAGGAAGTAGTCAATCCGCCACCCGGCGTTCCGTTCCCGGGCCTTGAACATATAGGACCACCAGGTGTAGGCACCGGTCTTGTCCGGATACAGGCTCCGGAAAGCATCCACGAACCCGTGATCCAGGAACTGCTGGAACTTGGCCCGTTCCTCGTCCGAGAACCCTGCGTTCTTGTGGTTGCTGTCCGGATTCTTCAGATCGATGGGCTGGGCGGCTACGTTCATGTCCCCGCAGACAATCACCGGCTTCTGTTCTGCCAGTCTGGCGCAGTAGTCCTGGAACACGTCCTCCCAGTCCATCCGGTAGTCCAGCCGGGTAAGCCCCCGCTGGGAATTGGGGGTGTACACGTTCACCAGGATGAAATCCGGGTATTCGGCGGTGATCACCCGGCCTTCCTGGTCGTGTTCCGCCAGGCCCAGGCCGTAGGTCACTTTCAACGGTTCCGTCTTGGAAAAAATAGCGGTGCCGGAATAGCCCTTTTTCACCGCGCTGTTCCAGTATTCATGGTAGCCGGGGAACTGGAAATCCGCCTGTTCCCGCTGCATCTTGGTTTCCTGGACGCAGACAATGTCCCCGTCCGCCTCTTTCATAAAATCAGCAAAGCCTTTGTTCATACAGGCCCGAAGGCCATTTACATTCCAGGTGATCAGTTTCATGGGTATACCTCGTTTGTCGTTTATCGTGAATCGTTGGTCAAAGGATACGGCGCCGAACAAATGGCGGCGCCTAACCCACCACCATTGCGCAGGCGCAACGGTCCCCCGCCCTTGAAAAGGGCGGATATACTGCACGCCGGGCTGCGCCCTTGTGCATAAAGCAATGGGCCGCAGGCCCGAGCCCCTATCCGCCCTTTTCAAGGGCGGGGGACCAGCCGCAAGGCTGGTGGTGGGTTAGCAGCCCCCGGCTGCGTTTCCATTCATCACCATCTGCCCCGGGCAGATGGTCTCCATGGGCTGCGGACTAGAGACCAGTGACTGTTTGCCTCTCCCCCAGCTCCGGAAAAATCCAGTTCAGGACCCCCAGCCAGACTGCCCACAGAACCGGATACACCGGCTCCGGGAGGATGAATACGAAGGATGTGAGAAAGCTCCAGAAGGCCGCCGTAATGAGCAGCAGACCTCCGTTGAACAGCAGCCGGTGCTGGTAATGGGCACCGCAGCGGCAGTATTCCAGCCCCAGGGCCAGGTAGAACAGCTGCTGGAGGAAGGCCGCCCCCAGGGCTCCCTTGTCCGTGTCCCACACGGCCCACAGGGCCCCCAGTGTCATGAGCACCGGCCACAGGGTCCACAGGGCGCCCCGGGGCTGACGTATTTTCCGCCAGCCGAAGAAATGCCACACACTGTACCAGGTACAGGGCACTGTCACCAAAAACCACAGTTCCAGCAGGGGATATTCCACCCGCAGCGGCCAGGCCGCCGGAAACAGGTACAAAGTCCCCAGCACCAGAGCCACTGTGGCCAGATGCCAGGCTTTTTCCCGCTTCTTCAGCCGTTCGATCACCGGCAGGGCCAGCCACACCCCGGACCCCACCCAGAACAGCAGCACCAGTTTCAGAGGAAAATACCAGTCCAGTGCCGGAGTGGCAAAGGTGGTCAGGGTGTTGAACAGCAGCACCACCCAGAAAATCAGGTCCTTCCGCTGCCGGAGGATCAGTTTGCTCAGCTGCACCTTATCCATGGCTGGTTTTCTCCATTTTGGCCAGGAATTCCAGGCTCCGGAGGGGCCGGTCCGTCTGGTACAGGATGAACTGGTGGAGGATCTTCTCCATGGCCATCAGTTCCCGGCCCCTGACGGTGAAATCCGGGGGAGACTGGAGATCCAAATGGAGCAGCCGGTCCATCAGGTCCCGGGTGGCTACCGTAAAGGGCAGTTCATCCCCCATGGCACAGTTTTTGCACAAAAAGCCCCCCTGGACCAGGCTGAAATATCCGTCTTCCGTCACCGGTTCCCCGCAGCTGGTGCACTGGTCCAGGATGGGATTCAGCCCGCACAGGGCCAGCAGCTTCAGCAGGGTGCTGTCGGTGACCAGCCGCCGGTTCCGTTTCCCCAAAAGACGGAAGGCTTCCAGCAGCAGCAGGAACACTTCTTCCTGGGGTTCCTCATCCCCCAGGAGATGTTCTGCCGCTTCCCCGATAATGGCTCCGTAGGCCAGGTTCTCCCAGTCCATGGCAAGGGGCATCTCCAGGCTTTCACAGCTCCGGAGAGAAGCCACCTTCCTCCCTGGGGAAAGGCTCAGCCGGAGATGGGCAAAAGGCTGGACCAGGCGGCCGCTCTGGCTCCGGGGATAGGCCGCTCCATAGGCCACAAAGGGGATTTTGCCGTGTTCACGACAAAAGCAGACTGCGTATTTATCCGCAGTCTGCCAGTTTTTTACTCGGAGGATCACTGCTTCGTCTTGAAACACTTCACTGCTCATGGACAGCCGCTTCCTTCTTGTCTTTTTTCAAAGGGATCACCCGGACCCGGAGCACCCGGAACCCAGTGGAATCCAGCACTTCGAACTTGTAGCCGTTTTCCTCCACACTGTCGCCCACCACCGGCTGCCGGCCGATGAGGCCGAACACATAACCTCCGATGGTGTCCTCTTCCGGATCATCGAACTGGATCCCCATGATTTCCGATACTTCATCCAGGAGCACCAGTCCGTCGAACACATAAGACCCGTCGGGCATCTTGTTGATTTCCGGCATATCCGTATCATGCTCGTCCTGGATATCCCCTACGATTTCTTCCAGCAGGTCTTCCATGGTCACCAGCCCTGCGGTGCCCCCATATTCATCGGCTACCGCCGCCATCTGCACATGCTTGTGCTGCATCAGCTGGAGGATCTTGGCAATGGACATGCTTTCCGGCACCACATCGATTTCCCGCATAATGGACCGGAGGTCGAAGCCCGGCTGCCGGTAGTCCGCATTCATGAATTCCCGGATGTGGACCATCCCCAGGATATGGTCCCGGTCCTCTTCACAGAGAGGGTACCGGGTGTGGCCGGATTCCCGGATCACCTTCATGTTTTCCTCGATGGGGTCGTCCACGAACAGGCACACCATGTCCTGCCGGGGCACCATCACTTCCCGGGCCACCCGGTCTGCAAAATCGAATACATTGTCAATGAGCCGGCTTTCCACCGGGTCGATGCTGCCGCCTTTTTCACTGGCACTGACCATTTTCCGGATGTCATCCTCCGAATGGCTGGCCCCTTTCTGGGCCGGTTCCACCCCCATGAAATGGTACAGGGCAGCGCCCACATGCCAGAACAGATAAGCAAATGGATATAAGATTGGTTTCAGTATGCGCCCAAGCGCAGGTCCCGCGTCTATAGGACATCTCTCCTTTGATCATTTTGCCGGTTTTTCCGGCGGGGTATATCGCTCAAATTATACACTTTTTCCCGGCGTCCGGTCAATATTGGGGACGGTCTCCGGCCAGCCCCAGCCGTTTCAGGTCCCCTTCCTTTTCCCGCCATTTGGGACGGACCTTCACCCACAGTTCCAGGTACACCCGGTTCCCCAGGAAAGCTTCCATATCCTCCCGGGACCGCTGGCTGATTTCCTTCAGCATCTTCCCCTTGGCCCCGATCAGGATGGCCTTTTGGGAATCCCGTTCCACATAAATGTCTCCCCGAACATACACCATGCCGTTGGGCCGGGTCTTCATTTCCTGTACCTGGACCGCCACCGCATGGGGCACTTCGTCCCGGGTCAGCTGGAGGATCTTCTCCCGGATGATTTCCGCCGCCATCACCCGTTCCGGCTGGTCCGTATACATGTCTTCCGGATAGAAATCAGGCCCCACTGGCAGGCAGCTCTGGATTTCCTGGAGCAGAGGCGAAAAGTCCTCATCTTCCAGAGCGGACAGGGTCAATACGCTGCGGAAGGGATATTCCTTCCGGAATTTGTCGATCATGGGCAGGAGCACCGCTTTGTCCGCAAGCCGGTCGATTTTGTTCAGCACCAGGATCACCGGCGCTTTGCAGTCTTCCCGCAGCCGTTCCAGGATCACCTGTTCTCCCTTCCCCCGTTTTTCCGAGGCATCCACCACAAAAAGCACCACATCCACTTCTTTGATGGCATTGAGGGCCGCCTGGACCATGTGTTCTCCCAGTTTGTCCTGGGGTTTGTGGAGGCCGGGGGTATCCAGGAACACCATCTGGGCTTCCGCCGTGCTCAGGATGCTCAGGATCCGGTTCCGGGTGGTCTGGGGCCGGTCGGAGATAATGGCCACCTTTTCCCCCACCAGATGGTTCACCAGGGTGGATTTTCCTGCATTGGGGCGTCCCACCACGGCTACAAAACCGGAGCGATGCTGTTGGGTATTCTGTTCTTCCATATAAGTCCTTTCTGTATTACAAACTGAAATCATAGGGCAGCAGGTCCGCCACCGTGGCGGTCTTTACCTGTCCCTTCACATTGGTCAGATAGATCCGGGGGATGCGGAATTCCGCCATCACCTGCCGGCAGGCCCCGCAGGGGGACACCGGTTCCGGAGTATCGGCAGTGACGCACAGGGCGGCAAACTCCCTGACCCCTTCCTTCACGGCGGCAAAGATGGCACACCGTTCCGCGCAGAGGCTCAGGCCATAGGAAGCGTTTTCCACATTGCAGCCGGTGAAGATCCGGCCGTCCGCTGCCCGGACCGCTGCTCCCACCGCAAAATGGGAATAGGGGCTGTAGGAATTTTTCCGCACGGCACAGGCCGCTTCAAACAGCTCCCGGTCCAGTTCAGCCTCCATAGTTTTCCTCCGCCAGGTCCAGTTCCCGGAGGATTTCCTCCTCCCGGGCCCTCATCACCCGTTTGTCCGCCTCTTCCATATGGTCATAGCCCAAAAGGTGGAGCATGCCATGGACCGCCAGGTAGGTCATTTCCCGGGTGAGCCCATGGCCAAATTCCTCTCCCTGCTCCACGGCCCGGGGAGCGGAGATGATTACGTCCCCCAGCAGGTGTTCCGCTTCCCCGTCGTCCACTTCCGGTTCCTCGTCCCCTTCGTCCAGGGCAAAGCTCAGCACGTCCGTAGGACGGTCGATGCCCCGGTACTCCCGGTTCAGGGTATGGATCTCTTCATTGTCCACAATGGTAATGTCCACTTCCGTATTGTCCGTCAGTTCCTCTTTCCGGGCCACAATGTCCATGGCCTTTTTCAGGGTCTCTTCCAGTTCTTCCGGAATGGCAATCTCCGTCTGGTTGTTTTCCAGGGTAACGATCATTTTCCTTCTCCTTTATTCCTGTCAGCACCGGGCTGCCGGTGTTCCTTCCGGGCCCGGTCGTATTTTTCATAAGCCCGGATGATGGCCCCCACGATTTCGTGCCGGACCACATCCTGTTCAGAAAAATGGATGATGCCGATCCCCGGCACGTCCTGGAGCACCTGGGCCGCATTCACCAGTCCGGAAGGCCGTCCTCCCGGCAGGTCCACCTGGGTGGCATCCCCGGTGACCACCAGCTTGGAGCCGAAGCCGAACCGGGTAAGGGCCATCCGCATCTGTTCCTGGGTGGTGTTCTGGGCCTCGTCCAGGATGATGAAAGCATCATTTAGGGTACGGCCCCGCATGTAGGCCAGAGGGGCCACTTCGATGATCCCCCGCTGGAGGTTCTTCTGGAAGGCCTCCATCCCCAGCATTTCGTACAGAGCATCATACAGAGGCCGCAGATAGGGATCCACCTTTTCCTGGAGATCCCCGGGCAAAAAGCCCAGCTTTTCCCCGGCTTCCACCGCGGGACGGGTGAGGATGATCCGTTCCACTTCCTTGTTTTTCAGGGCCTTCACCGCCATGGCCACCGCCAGGTAGGTCTTCCCGGTACCGGCGGGCCCGATGGCAATGGTAATGTCGTTCTGGGCAATGGTCTTCAAATACCGCATCTGGCCCAGGGTCTTGGCCTTTACCTGCCGTCCCCGGACAGTGGTGAGCACCGTATCGGTGAACAGCTTGTGGAGCTGTTCCTCCTGGCCTTCCCGGACCAGTTTCAGGCTGTATTTCACATCATGCTGGGTAATGGGCAGCCCCTGGCGGTACAGGTACAGCAACTCCCGGATCAGCCGGTCCGCCAGCTCCACATCCTGTTCCGCTCCCTGGGCGATCAGTTCGTTTCCCCGGGGGATCAGCCGGCAGCCCAGGCTCTCCTGCATCTGCTTCAGGTATTCATCTGTTTCTCCCAGTACCGCCACCATTTCCCGGGCGTCCTGGAATTCAAACCGTTTTTCCGTCACTTCCGACAAACTCCATTCCTCCTGCTTGTTACGAGTTGATTGACTGTTCCTTTCATTATATCGTTTCCGGAAGAAAAAAGAAACAGGAAACCCACTTGACAAAGAACCCCATTATCGTTTAGAATAAGTTTGTTGCTTATGGAACTATAGCTCAGATGGTTAGAGTATCACGTTGACATCGTGGGGGTCACTGGTTCGAGTCCAGTTAGTTCCACCAGATAAAAAGCAGAGGCTGCCGGAAGGCAGCCTTTTTTGTTGTATGGGTTCAGCGTTGGTTGTTTTGGAAGAAACCCGCAGCCGGCGGGTTTCTTTGAGGAAAGACGCAGCCGTTGGCTGCTAACCCACCACCAGCCTTACGGCTGGTCCCCCGCCCTTGAAAAGGGACGGATATATGCTCGGGCTGGAGCCCATTGCTTTTTAGGGGTACCAGGGCGCAAGCCCCCGTACCCATTATCCGCCCTTTGCAAGGGCGGGGGACCGTTGCGCTTGCGCAATGGTGGTGGGTTAGCCGCGTCAGCGGCGTCTCCATTCCCAGCCAAACGCCGCCGCGTTTGGCGTCCTTTGGCATGAGACTCCCGGCTTGAGACAGAAAAAGGGGCTGCTGCGCATGCAACAGCCCCTTTTCTTATTTATTTCACCCTATTCCGCAGGGTCCCGATTCCTTCGATGGAACATTCCACCACGTCCCCGCTTTTCAGGAACCGGGGCGGGTTCATGCCGATGCCGGTGCCGGCGGGAGTACCGGTGGCAATGATGGTCCCGGCCCGGAGGGTCATCCCTTTGCTCAGTTCGCTGATGATGTAAGGGATCCCGTGAACCAGCAGTTTCGTGTTGCTGTCCTGGCGCAGTTCCCCGTTCACCTTGCAGGTGAGATGGAGCGCCGGCGGAAAATCAAATTCATCCGCCGTAACGATGCAGGGCCCCATGGGGGCAAAGGTGTCCAGGCTCTTCCCGAAATACCACTGTTTATGGGCCACCTGCACGTCCCGGGCGGTTACATCGTTAATGATGGTATAGCCGAACACATAGTCCCCGGCATCTTTTTCCGCCACATCCCGGGCTTCCTTCCCGATGATCACCGCCAATTCGCATTCATAGTCCAGTTCCTTCACCACATTGAAATGGCCGTCGATGGTCCCGTCCGGATCCACCGCCCGGTCCACCCGTTTGGAGAAGTACACAGGTACCTGCCGCTGGACGATTTTTTCCGGTACATATTCATCAGGCAGTTCGTCGTCGTGGGATTTGTAGTTGATGCCCAGACAGATAATGTCATTCCGGGGATGGGTAATGGGAGCCAGGAGCTTGACCTGGTCAATGGGAACCGCACCCATGTCCACCCGGGCAATAGCCAGCAGTTCTTCAAAATCCGCCTGCTGGATCAGTTCATACATATTGTTGTACTTGTTGGCCGGGATCACAAATTTTCCATCCTCGGAAATGATCCCCACCTGTACATCGCTGTCGTATTCGAAGGTAACGATTTTCATGACTCTCCACTCCCCTAACCGATTCCACGGTACAGTGTTTTCATTTCTCTGTATTCATTGTACAATGTTTGTGCTAAAATTACCAGTATATGATACAAAACTTCCTAACTGTAAACCTTACTGTTATAGAAGGATCTGTTTTTCCCAAAGGAGGATGCCATGTTTGCCGGATATCAGCTGGATGACGGCCACGGAGACTACAACCGCAGCTACGAACAGAACTGGGATATCGATTACGCCGACTATTCCACCGACCACAGAGAGAACAACTACAGGAACTATGAATGGAAAGTTCCCAAAAGCAAAAAGGAACGGATCAAAAGTATATTGAATCATTACGAATGACAAAGGGGGCGCTGCACACAACGTGCAGCGCCCCCCTTTGTCTTCCTTCCGCGCACAAGAAATTGTTTCTAAATGGCGAAAATTCTTCTGCAGTGGACAAATTCTCTGTTAATTCCCATAGTTGTTTTTATCTCGATAACACTTTGAAAAAATATTGTATGAGGTATACAAAAACTGTTGACATTTGTATCCGGTAGTGATAAATTACGTACCATAAACAAGCATCCGATTTGATCACGGCACTTGCATTCCCGAGTGTCGGATTTTTTTCGAAGGAGTGATGATGATGAACGGATTAACGCTTGTGTGTCTTGCTATCGTAATCTTTATCTGCGCGTACATGTTTTATGGCCGCTGGCTGGTAAAGACCTGGGGAATCGAACCGGATGCGAAAACTCCTGCCTACCGTTTCCGGGATGACAAGGACTTTGCCCCTGCTTCCCGCTTCACGGTATTTGCCCATCAGTTTTCTTCCATTACCGGTGCCGGCCCTGTAACCGGTCCGATTATCGCCGCCATGTTTGGTTGGGTTCCTGCTTTCTTATGGATTTTGGTAGGCGGCGTATTCTTCGGTGCTGTACAGGATTTCACCGCCCTCTATGCTTCCGTGAAGAACGACGGCAAAGGCATGGGTGCCCTGATTGAAAAATACGTGGGCCATACCGGCTGCAAAATGTTCCTGATGTTCGGCTGGCTGTTCTCCCTCTTGGTAATCGCCGCCTTCTCCGACATTATGGCCAGCACCTTCAACGGCTTCTCCAAAACCGGCGAAATGATGGGGCCCAACGCCTCCGCCGCTTCCATTTCCATGATCTACATCGTGGTTGCCATGATCTTCGGTGTGGTGACCCGCCGGTTCAACATCCACGGTTCCAAAGAACTGATCCTGGGAATCCTGTGCATGATCGCCATGGTGAGCCTGGGCATTGCCCATCCCATCTATGCTTCCCGTACCACCTGGCTGTATGTGACCTATGCTTACTGCTTCGCTGCTTCCATCATGCCCATGTGGCTGCTGATCCAGCCTCGTGACTATCTGTCCGTATTCCTGCTGCTGGGTATGATCCTGGCCGGTGTGGTTGGGATCATTGTTGGGAATCCTTCCATTAATATGCCTGCCTTCACTTCCTTTGATGTAGCCGGCAAGCCTCTGTTCCCCATCCTGTTTGTAACCATCGCCTGCGGGGCTGTATCCGGGTTCCATTCCCTGGTTTCTTCCGGTACTTCCTCCAAGACCATTTCCAATGAAAAAGATATGCTGCCCGTTGGGTACGGTTCCATGCTGATTGAATCCACCCTGGGTGTGGTTTCCCTGGTTATCGCCTGCTCCGTGGCTGTAAACGGCCAGCTGCCCAAAGCCACTCCGTTTGCTATCTTCGGTGGTGCCATCGGCAACTACTTCACCATGTTCGGTATTCCCAAATATTACAGCACCTGCATCGTGACCATGTGCGTATCCGCTCTGGCCATGACCACCATCGATGCGGTAACCCGTATCGGCCGGATGATGCTCCAGGAAATCCTGGCTCCGGAAGAAGGCAAGGAACAGGGTTCCGTGGCCAAGTTCCTGAGCAACACGTATGTGGCCACCATCGTGACCCTGATCCCCAGCTACCTGCTGTGCCTGGGCGGTTACATGAACATCTGGCCGCTGTTCGGTGCTGCCAACCAGCTGCTCAGTGCCCTGTGCCTGGTTGCCCTGGCCGTATTCCTGAAAGTGACCGGCCGTAAGAGCTGGATGCTCTACATCCCCATGACCTTCATGTTCCTGGTGACCATGAGCGCCCTGTGCCTGTCCATCTACGGCATCTACAAGAAAGCCATGGCTGGTGTGTTCTTCCCCATGGTGGAAGGTCTCCAGCTGGTAGTAGCCCTGTGCCTGATGTTCCTGGCCATCAACGTGGTCCGGAGCTGCACCAAGGAACTGTTCACCGGCAAAGTAGAAGTTGCCGACAAATAAAAAAAAAGACTGCCTTCGGGCAGTCTTTTTTTCATCACTCCAGCAAGAAGGGGGCTGTTGCATGAGCAACAGCCCCCTTCTTGGGTCGCAGATCGCGAGTCGTGACCCGTGGCCCGCGACCGGGAGTGTGAATTTTTTCACGCCCCCTTATCTCCCCAACAGCCGCAAAAACTCTGCCTCGTCCAGGATGGTCACTCCCAGATTCTGTGCCTTGGTGTACTTGCTGCCCGGGTCAGCTCCGGCTACTACGTAATCAGTCTTTCTGCTGACACTGCTGGTGACCTTGGCCCCCACTTCCTGGGCCATGGTCTGGGCGGTGGCTCTGTCCAGGGTGGGCAGGGTACCGGTGAACACCATGGTCTTCCCATAGAAGGGATGGTTCTCATCCTGAGCCGGTCCGGAGGTCATTTCCATATTGAGCCCCAGTTCCTTCAGCCGTTCCACAAAGGCCTGGTTCATGGGATCAGCAAACCAGGTGACCACGCTTTCCGCAATCACCGGACCGATGTCCGGTGTCTGGGCCAGGTCTTCCTGGGTGGCTGCCATGAGCTTGTCCATGGTGCCGTATTTCTGGGCCAGGGTCCGGGCCACCTTGGCCCCTACGTGACGGATCCCCAGGGCAAAGAGCAGCTTGTCCAGGCTCTGGCTCTTGCTCCCTTCGATGGCGCTGATCAGGTTGTCCGCGCTTTTAGGGCCCATCCGGTCCAGCTGCTGGACCTGTTCCCGGGTCAGGAGATACAGATCTCCCGGATCCTTCACCAGCCCGGCTGCCGTCAGCTGGGCCAGCACACTGGGGCCGCAGCCGTCGATGTTCATGGCGTCCCGGCTGGTAAAATGGATCAGCCCTTCCCGTCCCAGGGCCGGACAGTGGGGATTGGTGCAGCGCCAGGCCGCTTCTCCCGCCTTCCGTTCCACCTTCCAGCCGCATTCCGGGCAGGTTTCCGGCATGTGGAACTCTTTTTCCTCCCCGGTCCGTTTTTCCGGCACCACCCGGAGCACTTCCGGAATGATTTCCGCGGCTTTGTTGATGATAACATGGTCCCCGATCCGGATATCCCGTTCTTTGATGAAATCTTCATTGTGGAGGGTGGCCCGGCTGATGGTGCTGCCGGACAGCCGCACCGGCTGAAGTACGGCAGTGGGGGTCAGCACCCCGGTGCGGCCCACCTGGATCACAATATCTTCCAGCACCGTTTCCGCCTGTTCCGGAGGGAACTTGTAGGCCATGGCCCAGCGGGGATCCTTGCCGGTGGCTCCCAACAGGTTCTGCTGCCATACGTCGTTTACCTTCACCACCACTCCGTCGGTGTCGTAGCCCAGGGAGGCCCGGCGTTCTCCGTGCTTTTTGATCAGTTCATTGGCTTCCTGGATGGTGTCCACCAGGGTCCGGCCTTCGGTGGTGGTGAACCCGTACTGCTGGAGCATGTCCATGGAGGCGTTGTGGGTGGGCAGGTTCCCGGCTCCCACTCCGATGCCATAGGCAAAAAAGGCCAGGGACCGTTTGGCGGTGACCCGGGGATCCAGCTGGCGCAGGGATCCGGCCGCCGCATTCCGGCAGTTGGCGAATTCCTGTTCCCCGGCTTCCTGCCGCTCCTCGTTCAGCTTCACAAAGGCCTGCCGGGGCATGTACACTTCTCCCCGCACATCCAAAAGCTCCGGGATCTCCATGCCGGGAATGGGCTTCAGCACTTTGGGAATGTTGGCAATGGTCCGGACGTTTTCCGTAACGTTTTCCCCCACCACTCCGTCACCCCGGGTGGCCGCCCGGACGAACCGGCCATTTTCATAAATGATGCTGCAGGCCAGGCCGTCGATCTTGGGTTCCACCACATACTGGACTTTGGCATCCTTCGGCAGCCCTTCATGGACCCGCCGGTCGAACTCTTCCATCTCTTCCGGGGAAAAGGCATTGGCCAGACTCAAAAGCGGGGTCATGTGCCGGACTTCCGTAAATCCTGGCTTGGCATAGCCTCCCACATGCTGGCTGGGAGAATCCGGGGTCACAAGCTCCGGATTCTCTGCTTCCAGGGCTTTCAGTTCCCGCATCATGGCATCGTATTCCGCATCGGTGATCAGGGGATTGTCCTGGACATAATACAGATAGGAATTCTTTTTCATCACGGCCCGCAGCTCG
This sequence comes from Acidaminococcus sp. HCP3S3_H5, assembly GCF_052122235.1. Classification (NCBI taxonomy): domain Bacteria; kingdom Bacillati; phylum Bacillota; class Negativicutes; order Acidaminococcales; family Acidaminococcaceae; genus Acidaminococcus; species Acidaminococcus sp. HCP3S3_H5. Next base: position 46,628 of record NZ_JBQKCS010000006.1, on the reverse strand, counting down.
TTGATCCGGGCTGCCGCCGCCTCTTTGGTCATTTCACTCATGGCACTCTGCTCCTCAGATTTTCTGCAGGATCTTGTATTTGGTGGCCAGCTGTTTGATGCCGCTGCCCGGGAAGGCCACAGTCACCAGCTGACCCTCGCTGCCGTCAGGACGGGCTTCGATGATGGTCCCCACCCCGAACTTCTTGTGCCGGCATTTGTCCCCGGCCCGGAATTCCGGCACCGGACCCCCTTCCGGCACGAAATGGCTCCGGGGAGATGGGGTATCCAGGATGCTGCCTCCCCGGTTCCGGGCAATGTTCCGGAGGCTGGCATGGGTGCCGGCGCTGCCCTGATGGCCCCGCTGACCCCCGTAGCTTCCGTAGGTGCTCCGGCGCACCGCCACGTTTTCGATCAGGTTCCGGGGAATCTCCTGGAGGAACCGGGAAGGGGGATACATGACCACATGGCCGTACACCATCCGGCTCCAGCAGCTGGTGAGATACAGCCGCTTCTTGGCCCGGGTGATTCCCACATAGCACAGCCGCCGTTCTTCTTCCAGTTTGTCCTCGTCTTCCAGACTCCGCTGGCTGGGGAACAGGCCGTCTTCCATGCCTCCGATGAATACCACCGGGAACTCCAGCCCCTTGGCGGAATGGAGGGTCATGAGGGTGACGGAATCCTGGGTCAGCTTGGCGTCGTCGATGTCCGCCACCAGGGCCACATGGTTCAGGAAGTCTTCCAGGGTCTTGTTGTTCTCTTCCCCGGGATCCTTGGCAAATTCGTCGGCGATCCGGAGGAATTCGTTCAGATTGTCCAGCCGGCTCTTGGACTGGTCGGACCCTTCCAGCCGAAGAGCTTCCAGATACCCGGATTTTTCCAGCACCTGGGTCATCAGGTCCTTCACCGGCAGGGTATCCTTCACCCGGGCCAGTTCCTGGATCATGTCACTGAAGGCCTGGATTTTCCCAAAGGCCCGGCCCAGCACCTCTTTGGCCTGGACGGTCTGGAGCACTTCCGGCAGGGTCATGCCGCTTTCTTCCAACAAGCTCCGGACCTTGGCCACGGTAGCCGCCCCGATGCCCCGCTTGGGTTCGTTGATGATCCGCTCCAGCCCCTGGATGTCCCGTTCGTTGGCCAGGAACCGGAGATAGCTCAGGGTATCCTTCACTTCTTTCCGGTCGTAGAACTTCAGGCTCCCTACCATTACATAGGGGATCCCGTTGTTGATCAGGTTTTCTTCAAACATCCGGCTCTGGGCGTTGGTCCGGTACAGGATGGCCATATCCCCCAGTTTGGTGCCGTCATTCTGGAGCTTCCGGATCTGGCCCACCACGAATTCCGCCTCTTCCCGGTCGTCCCGGGCCTGGTAGTAGGCAATGGGCTGGCCGTTGCCATTTTCCGTCCACAGGTTCTTGGGCCGGCGGGCGGCGTTGTGCTTGATCACTTCATTGGCCGCATCCAGGATCACCTGGGTGGACCGGTAATTCTGTTCCAGCTTGAAGATCCGGGCCTGGGGGTAGTCCTTCTCGAAATCCAGGATGTTGCTGATGTCCGCACCCCGCCAGCCGTAGATGCTCTGGTCAATATCCCCCACCGCGCACAGGTTGTTTTCCGGAGCGCTGAGCAGTTTGGCCAGCAGGTACTGGACATGGTTGGTGTCCTGGTACTCGTCGATGAGCACGTAATGGAACTTGTTCTGGTATTTTTCCCGGACTTCCGGCACGGTCTGGAGCAGCTTCACCGTCAACAGCAGCAGATCGTCGAAATCCACCGCATTGCTCTGGACCAGATGCTTCTGGTATTCAGCGTAGATCTCCGCCACCTTCTTGGCATGGTAGTCCTCCGCCTGCCGGGCAAAAGCCGCCGCATCCACCTGGGCATTCTTGGCATTGGAAATGGTGGCCAGGAGCCCCGGAAGGGGATAGAACTTCTCGTCCAGGTTCAGCTTTTTCAGAGCTTCCTTCAGCACGTTTTTGCAGTCGGAAGGATCATAGATGGAAAAAGACGTGGTGTACCCGGGAAGAGCATTGATGTCCCGCCGGAGCAGCTGGTTGCAGAACCCGTGAAAGGTGTACAGCCACACGTCCTTGGCGGAAGGGCCCACCAGGGCATCCACCCGCTGGCGCATTTCCTTGGCCGCCTTGTTGGTGAAGGTGATGGCCAGGATGTTCCAGGGCTTCACCCCTTTTTCCAGGAGGTAGGCAATTTTGGTGGTCAGGGCTTTGGTCTTGCCGCTGCCGGCCCCGGCCAAAATTAAAATAGGCCCGGCAATCTGACGGACTGCCTCAGCCTGCTGTTCGTTCAAAGAAGCTAAAAGGTCTCTCATTTTTTCCTCGATTCTATGTTTTGTTCCCTAATATTCTAACAGATTCGGTCTTTTTTTGCTATAATAGAAGAATCCTTCAAATGAACCTGTTTTAGAAAGGAAGTCTACTATGGAACAATTCTGCGAAAAGGTTTTCCACCTGAAGGAAAACCACACCACCATGCGGACGGAGATCATTGCCGGGATCACCACCTTCATGACCATGGCCTACATCCTGATCGTGAATCCCTCCATCCTGAGCGCCACCGGCATGGACAAAGGGGCCCTGCTGACGGTCACCGCCATTGCCTCCGCCCTGGGCACCTTCTTTATGGCGGCCTTCGCCAACTATCCCTTCGCCTTGGGACCCGGCATGGGGCTTAACGCCTACTTTGCCTACACCGTCTGCCTCCAGATGGGGAACACTTGGGAAATGGCCCTGTCCGCCGTACTGGTGGAAGGGATCATCTTTGTAATCCTGTCCCTCACCTCCATCCGGGAAGCCATCTTCAACGCCATCCCCATGACCCTGAAGCAGGCCATTTCCGTGGGGATTGGCCTGTTCATCGCCTTCATCGGTCTGCTGAATTCCCGGATCATCGTAGCCAACCCGGCCACCAAGGTGTCCCTGTATTCCTTTACCAAGGCCATGGCCGACGGCACCTTCCACAGTGTGGGGATCACCGTGCTGATCGCCATGGTGGGGATCCTGCTCACTTCTTTCCTGATCATCAAGAACGTCCGGGGGAACATCCTGTTCGGCATCCTGGGCACCTGGATTTTGGGGATGATCTGCGAAGCCACCGGGCTCTACGTGCCCAATCCGGAACTGGGGACCTTCAGCGTATTCCCTGATCTGTCCCGGGGCCTGGCGTCCTTTGCCCCCATCAGCCCCACGCCCCTGTTCCTGCAGCTGGACTTCTCCCATGTGCTGAGCCTGAACTTCTTCGCCGTCATCTTCGCCTTCCTGTTCGTGGATACTTTTGACACCCTGGGGACCCTGATCGGGGTGGCTGCCAAAAGCGACATGCTGGACGAAAAGGGTCAGCTGCCCCACATCAAAGGAGCCCTTATGGCTGACGCCTGCGCCACCTGCACCGGGGCGCTCCTGGGCACCAGCACTGTAACCACCTTCGTGGAAAGTGCCGCCGGGGTTTCTGAAGGAGGCCGCACCGGACTCACGTCCATTACTGTAGCCATCCTGTTCCTGTTGTCCCTGTTCTTCAGCCCCTTCTTCATGGCCATCCCCTCCTTCGCCACCGCTCCGGCTCTGGTGATTGTGGGGTTCCTGATGTTCTCTTCCGTGACCAAGATCAACATGACCGATCTGACGGAAGCCATCCCCGCCTACATTGCCATCATCGCCATGCCCTTCGCCTACAGCATTTCCGAAGGGATCTCCTTCGGGGTCATCACCTACGTGATCCTGAACCTGTTCGCAGGACACAAGGACAAGATCAGCGGCCTGATGTACGTGCTGGCAGTGCTGTTTGTCTTGAAGTATGTGTTGTTGTAAGGATTAAAAAAAGACCGCTCCGGCGGTCTTTTTTTGTCAGCGGTCAACGGCCGAAGGATGCCAGATGCCCACGCATCTGCCTTTGAACGTGAAACCCGGCGGGTTCCCTCCTGCCGCTAGAGACTAGTGACCAGTGACTGTCAGCTCATGACCATCTGCCCCCGGCAGATGGTCTCCTTTTGCGTGAGACAGAAAAGCGGCCCTGCCCCTTTTCACCCCCGCCCCCTTACACCCTGTGATGCAACTTTTACTCTTTCTCCTCCGGCTGGGGAGCCAGCATGATCTTGATGATCTCCTTATCGGTTTCCCGCATGCCTTCCCGGCCCAGCTGGCTTACGTTGCGGATGGTGGCTTCCACGCCGTTGTTCACGATGCCGTCCCCGCTCTTGAACTCGTTGCCGCTCTTGTACATGGAATAGCCCAGGAGCCCGGCTTCCACGCTGGACGCGATCTTGGCGGCGCAGGAAGCCTTGGCCCCGTCGCAGATGATCCCGGACACGATAGCCAGGGAGTTCACCAGGGTGTGGGAAATGGCTTCGTACCCTTCTCCGTGGAGATAGGCGATGCCGCAGCCGGCGGCGCACCCGGCGCTGACGGCCCCGCAGTAAGCGGACAGCCGGCCGATGCCGGTCTTTTCATGGATGGCAATCAGGTTGGACAGTACCAGGGCCCGGTACAGTTTTTCCTTGGAAACATTCAGTTCCTTGGCATATTCGATTACGGGCACGGATACGGTGATCCCCTGGTTGCCGCTGCCGGAATTGATTACAACCGGCAGTTCACAGCCGTTCATCCGGGCATCGGACCCGGCAGCCGCCTTGGCCACTGCCCGGTTCTTGATGTCGCTGCCGTAGGTCTTCAGCAGCACGGAACCGATGTTGGCCCCGTAGTTCCCCAGCAGCCCTTCTTCAGAAATGGCGGTGTTGCACTGGATCTGGGGATCCAGCATGGGCTTCACGTCTTCGATGTCACAGGTATTGGCGAAATCCAGGATGTCTTTGATGTTCAGCAGGTTCTTGTCCGCCAGGCCCACTTCCCTGGTTTCGTCCTGGCAGCCGGCGCCTCCGTCCTTTTTGGCTTCGTACAGGTTCTTTTCATCCTTCTGGATCAGGACGATGTTGGTGTGGTACTGGGCGATCCGCACCAGGGAAGAATGGTCTCCCTTATGGAGTTTGACAATGATGTCGAAGATCAGGCCATTGTCCACCGCATCCACCTGGATGGGCACGTTCTTCAGGAAGTCCTTCATTGCTTTCTTCTGTTCCGGAGTCACTTCCGCAATGACTTCCAGCTGCTTTTCAGATTTGCCGCCCACGATCCCGGCAGCGGCTGCTGCCTGGATGCCTTTCAGTCCGTCAGTGTTGGGCACCACCACGCTCTTTACGTTCTTGATGATGTTGCCGCTGACGCCGATTTCCACCTTGTCCGGCATTTCACCCAGGATTTCCCGGGCTTTGGCCGCCGCATAGGCGATGGCGATGGGTTCGGTACAGCCCATGGCCGGCACCAGTTCTTCCTTCAAAATCTGTACATAGGTCTGATATCTGTTATCCGTCTTTTCCATGTTAGTCTCCCCTTATTTCTTCCGATTGAAAGTCAGCCGCATCTGGTGCCACACCACATCTCCGTGGGTGGAATCAGAAATTCCTTCATCCACAAAACCGAATTTGGCATAATAGTGGACCAACCGGTCCTTGCAGGTGAGTACCACTCCCTGCCGGCCCTCCGCCTGGGCCGCATCAATGAATTTTTCCAGCACCTTTCCGGCCAGGCCCTGTTTCCGGCGGTGGGGATCCGTGTCCACCCCGAAGATCATCTGCCAGGCCCCGTCTTCCTGGTGCATATCCGCTTTTTCATACATTTCGTCGGTGAGATCCGGGTGATCCGTCACCAGTCCGTTCACAAAGGAAACCAGCTGATCCCCGTCCCACAGAAGGAAAAAGTGATTGGGATAGGCCTTCACCCGGTCCGCGATGGATTTCCGGGTAGCCGCTTCTGCCTGAGGGAAGCAGGCAGCTTCCAGGCTGGCGATGGCGTCCACATCCTGGGGTTTTGCACAGCGAATTTCCATATCAGTCTTCCTCCTTTTTCCCGCTTTTGTTTTTGTCCTGGAGAATATCCACAATGGTCTTTTCCGTTCCCGTCATGCCGGGGGAAGCGATCCGTCCCATGTTCTGCATGTTTTCTTCCGGAGTGGCTCCGTTGATTCCGTGAGCATCGAAGATATAGGCGTCATCCATGGCCAGGGCTGCCGAAGCGAAGGCCATTTCCACTGCCGTCATGCCTTTCATGACGCAGCCCTGGTTGCCTCCGTCGCAGATCATGCCGGTAATGGAACTGGCCATGTTGTTGAGGGCTCTTGTCATGGCCTCTGTATCCCCGCCCTTCAGGAACACCAGGGCGCAGGCGGCACCGGTCCCGGCGGCAATGGCGCAGCCGCAGAAGGCGGACAGCTTGCCGGAGTATTCCTTGATGTACATGCAGATCAGATAGCTCAAGGCCGTGGCCCGGAGCAGCTGTTCCTCACTGCATTTTTTCACTTTGTAAAAAGCGTAGAGAGGCAGGGTGGCGATGATCCCGTGGGCCCCGGAACCGGTGATGCTCATGGCAGGCTTGTCCAGGCCGATGACCCGGGCTTCGATGGCTCCGTTGCAGATAAGGGCCGCGGTCTTCACCACATCTTCAGAGAACACCTTCCCCCCGTTCATGGCCAGGAGCACCCGGGCAAAAGTGGTCCGGGGGCTGTCCAGCCCTTCCTGGAACAGAGCCATGTTCATGGTGAAGGCTTCCCGGATAAAGGCAATCTCTTCCAGAGGCACGGTCCGGGCGTAGTCCGCCAGCTGGGCCAGGGTGTACCGGTGGATTACCGGCACCTGTTCTTCTCCTTCAGCTTCCGTGATTCCGGCGGTTTTATCCAGCAGCGTCCGGCCGTCTTCCGTTACCTTCACTATGTTGGTGTGGGCGTCCCGGATCAGGCAGGAGGCACTGTGGCTCCCGGCAGCCACCCGGGCTTCGATGGAGATCCGGTTGGTGATTTCGCTCATATGGACGGCGATCTTCCCTGCCTTCACCATGGCTTCCGCTGCCTTCACATCTTCATCCGTGATCCCGTCCAGGCACAAAAGCCCTTTGTCCGGGTCTGCCGCCAGGGCTCCCAGGGCCGCCGCATAGGCGTTCCCCACATGGCTGGTGCCGGGGATGCCGCAGGTAAAGGCGTTTTTGTAGATGCCGCTGTTCAGGAACAGCTCCACCTTCTCCGGTTTTTCCGGCAGATGGCGGCAGGCAGTGGAAACCGCCAGGGCAATGGCTCCAGGTTCCGTCACCCCCAGGGCCGGTTTCATATCCTCACGGATCAGTTGGGTCAAAGCATGCATGGTTGTGATCTCCTTCGTTTTATTGGTAAGGACCCGCCCAAAAGGCGGGTCCTCTCCTTGGGCCGCTGACAGTTGGCAGCTGACCGTTGACAGTCTTTATTTCAGTACTTCCTTCAGATCCAGGGTCTTGCTGCCGTCTGCTTTTACGAAGCAGGGGATCCCCAGACGTTCGGTGCCCCGGATTTCAGCGTACAGCGGATCGCAGTCCCGGAGGGCCAGGTACTGTTTCAGGTCAGCATGGCTGGCCAGGATATCCACAAAGTCGATTTCCGCGCCGGCAGCGGCCAGCTGGTTCAGGGCATAGAGGGTGTCGGGGCAGCAGTGGCTGCCGATTACTTTGATCTGCATAAGTCATCTCTCCTTATGTTGTACACTGTTTCACAGGTATTATACCAGATTTTATTTGTTCACGCAGTCGCATCCACCGATTTGGGCGACAATGGCTGCTTTTTCCGGATCGGTCTTCCGGTCGGATTTTTTGTCCATCCATCCCTTGCCTTCCACCATCCGGCTGATCATCATGGAAGCCACGGTATCCCCGGAAGAGTTCAGGCAGGTGGCCATGGGGTCAACCAGATAACCGATGGTCACGATGATGGGGAATGCTTCCCGGGGGAAGCCAATTTCGACATCCGGATGTACATGGACATCCTGGACGAGGAGAACATCCAGATCTGCCAGCACACCTACACTGGCCGGATCACCCATTACGGAGCCCTGACCAATATGGTGTTCCAGAACTACAATGTGCGGCTGGAGCAGTACATGATCTCCGTCCCCTCCCCCTACATCGACGGGGAACAGAAATAGGCCCTGGCCTTCGGCATCTCCTCCCATCCCCTGATGCCCACCTCCGCCAAGCTGCTCCTGAGCAAAAAAAGGCTGGAAAAAACTAAGGAGCTGGCCCAGAAACTGACCATCTCCAAGGAAGATATCCGATTGTTGAAGCTGTATAATTTGTTTGTGGTACTGTAATGAAAAGGGCCGCCGGATTTTCCGGCGGCCCTTTTGTCAGCTGACCGTTGACAGGGCTGTTGCGCAGGCAACAGCCCCGTTTCATCTCCTCCCCCTCTCGCTCCCCCATTCCACCGCCAGCACCAGGACAGCCAGGCCCCATAAAAAGGCTCCGGCTTCCTGCCATTTGTACTGCTGGAGGGCCAGGATGAGAGGAGTGCCGATGCCTCCGGCGCCTACCAGGCCCAGGATGGAAGCTTCCCGGAGATTCACATCCAGCCGGTAGAGCAGAGCCGTGGCTGTACTTTTTTTCAGCTGGGGCAGGATGGTCCACCGAAAGGCGGCGGCCCACCCGGTACCCATGGCCCGGCAGGCGTCAAAGGGCTGTCTGTCCCCGCTGTCCAGCCCGATCTGGAACCGTTTGGCCAGGAGACCGATGCTGCACACCCACAGGGTCAGGGTACCGGCAAAGGGGCCGGGCCCGGTAACCCGGAGCCACATGAGCCCATAGACGAAAACCGGTACCGTCCGGATGCCCAGGAGCACCAATCGGGGCAACAGAGCCCCTTGCACCGGCAGGAACCGGAAACTGGAGAAAAAGGCCAGGAAACCGGCGGCCATGCCTCCCCCCAGGGTTCCCAGGAAGGCCATGGCAAACGTCTCGCCCAGCAGCCAAGGCACTCCATCTTTTTCCAGGGAAAACAGCAGGGAAAGATCTGGCGTCAGAAGTCCCCGGATCATGGCCCGGGCTGCTCCCAGGCCTCCCCTGCCTGCCGGTTCCAGAGTTCCCAGGGATCCCAGGAAAAGCACTATTCCCAGTACCACCATCCCCTTTTTCATCCAGGATTGGAGCCGCCACTGGCCGTTCAGCACCTTCCCCAGGGCTTCGCTGAGACTTTCTGAAGCCAGCACAGCGCCGTAAAGCAGTACCAGGATGGACCCTACCCGGCTGTAGGCCCGCCAGGCCAGCTGCTGGTTCATCAGCAGCCCGATGCCCCCGGCTCCCACATATCCCAGGATGGCCGCCTGGCGCACATTGGCTTCCCACAGATACAGGGCATTGTTCAGATACCCGGGGAGCAGCCGGGGCAGAATGGCCCGGCAGAAGGCCTTTCCCCGGCCGCAGCCGGATGCTTCCAGGGCCCGGGCGGTTTTCCAGTCCAGATTCTCCATATCTTCATACCCCAGCCGGGTCATTACCCCGAAGGTACTGAAGGTGAGAGCCAAGGTACCGGCCAGAGTCCCCAGCCCCACCAAGAAGGTGCACAGAAGAGCCAGGATCAGGGCCGGCACCGTCCGCAGCAGCTGGATAAAGCAAAGGAAGGACACCCGGATCCAGGGATGGGGATCGGTCCGCCGGCTGCCCAGGACGGCTCCCAGAAGGCCCAGCAGACTGCCCAGGAAGGAGCCCGCCAGAGACATGCGCACGGTGCCAAGAAGAGGGCCTGCCGCTTCCTGGAAAAATCCCCTATCCGGGGGCACCATGGCCCGGGCGATGTCAAAGAACCGGCTGCCCCGCTCTTCCAGCAGTTCCAGGTCGAAACCTGTCTCGGCCAGGGAGACGGCCGTCATCCCCAGCACCAGGATCCAGACCGTTCTTTTTTTCATGACTCCCTCCTGTACAGCTGCCTGAGTCTGTCTTCCGTCCAGGCCTCCGGCGGCCCCTGGAACAAGATCCGTCCCTGACGGAGCCCCATCACCTGTTGGGAGAAAGCCATGGCCTGTTTCACATTGTGGCTGTTCATGACCACCGTAAGCCCCCGGATCTCCTGGAGCTTCCGGAGAAGTTCCAGAATGGCCTGGCCCGTTCCCGGGTCCAGGGACGCCACCGGTTCATCCGCCAGGATCACCGAGGCTTCCTGGACCAGAGTCCGGGCAATGGCCACCCGCTGTTTCTGACCCCCGCTGAGACTTCCGGCCAGGGTATCCTCCCTGTCTCCCAGTCCCACCATTTCCAAGGCTTGCCGGGCTTTGGACACTTCCTCTTCCGGGAACTTCCCCCACAGGGCACGCCACAGGCTGATCCGTCCCAGAGCCCCGCAGAGCACATTTTCCAGACAGGTGCTTTCTTCCACCAGACAGAAATCCTGGAAGATCATCCCCACCTGCTGCTGGACCTGCCGGCGGTGCTTCCCTTTCAGCGTATCGAACCGTCTGCCTTCTACCCACACTTCTCCGGACAGGAGCCGGACCATGCCGTTGAACAGTCGGAGCAGGGTGGTCTTCCCGGCGCCACTGGGGCCGATCAGAGATACAAAAGAACCCCGGGGCACGGAAAGGGACACCCCCTGAAGAATGGGATGCCCCTTTTCATAGGCCTGGATAATATTTTTCAGTTCCAGTGCGGTCGGGTTCATTGGAGTTCCTTCCGGATTTTCCGTTCCCCGTCATAGTCGGAAGCCTGGGCCCAGTCATACCCTTTGTGGCCGATGGTCTTCAGCACCTTCAGTCCTTCTTCCGTTTTCCCGATTTCGATCAGGGCTTCTCCCAGAGCCTTCCGGAAAGCCGGGTCCTGCATTACCTTGCTGGTTTTGCTTACGCTCACCGTGTCGTTGAAAATCTTCCCGGTGACCCCGATGATCCCTGTCTGGTCCCAGATGGATCCGGTGCCCCCCAGTTTGGCCTGCCAGTCTTTTTCCATCTTGGCCCGGATATGGGAATAAGCCACCATTACATCCACCTGGCCGGAAGCCAGACGGGCTGTGGAAGTAGTGTAGGAATCGGACTGGACCACATGGGACAGGTCCTTCAGGGTCTTCCCGTAATTTTCCTTCAGCCACAGGGAAGGATACAGGTAGCCGGAAGCAGATGCCGGACTCATCACCGCCCAGTTCAGGCTGTCCAGTTCCTCCCAGGTGGGCTTTTCTCCCTGCTTCACCCTGGCCAGCAGGGCCTGTCCCTTGGGGCTGGGGCCCACCACCACAGCAGACCGGTAGTACTTCACCAGATTTTTGGTGAATTTGTCCGGCTGGCCGTTGTTCCATACGGACAGATCCGTGGTATCCTTGTCGATGCCTTCCCGGAGGGCTGTCAGCAGCACATCCACATCCTGGTCACAGAGTACGTAGGTGGCCCCGGAAATGAAGCCCACATCGGCGCTGCCGGCACTAAGGGCTTCTCCCACTGCATTGTAGGAGGTTCCCACGTTCAGGGTGATTTTTTTCACGTCATAGCCCTTTTCCTTCAGTTTGGCCTGGAGCATCTTCCCCAAAGGCTCGGTTTTGGTCCGCAGGGTATCCGCATCCTGATAAGGTGAAATGGCGATTTTCAGTTCCGGAATGGTCCTGCTACCGACCTCCTGTTTCTTTTCCGTGCTGCCGCAGCCGCCCAGGACCATGGCCCCGGCCAGCAGCACCCCCAGCATCTTCATCCAGTTCTTCACAGTACTTCCTCCTTTTCTACACAAAAAAACCGGCTGCCGCTTTCTTGGCGACAGCCGGTTTTTTGTACGGTTCCCAGGATGCGGCAGAGAGACTCCTCCCTCCGGCGGTCGGTACTTGGGTACCCTCTCAGCCCGGTCCACGGGCTCCCTCGCATCCCGGTCCCTGTTGCGTCCTTCCGCAAGGCAGGATCAGGGCGCTCCCCCTCATCCCACATGCAGACCGGATTTATTTCTTTTCTTCTTTTTCCTTCTTCACAACCGTGCTCCGGATATGGAGTTCCCGCAGCTGCTTTTCGTCCACCACGTTGGGCGCCTGGCACATCAGGTCGATGGCACTCTGGGATTTGGGGAAAGCAATTACGTCACGGATGGAAGGCCGTTTGGCCATGAGCATCACCAGACGGTCCAGGCCGAAGGCCAGACCCCCATGGGGAGGTGCTCCGAATTCAAAGGCTTTCAGCAGGAAGCCGAATTTTTCCTGAGCCTGTTCGTCGGTCAGGCCGATGGCTTCGAAGACCTTCTTCTGGATGTCTTCCCGATGGATACGTTCGGAACCACCGCCGATTTCCACCCCGTTCAGCACCATGTCATAGGCCTTGGCATATACATGGCCGGGATCGGTGAGCAGCTTATCCACATCTTCATCGCAGGGAGCGGTGAAAGGATGGTGCATGGCCACATACCGGTGTTCTTCTTCGCTGTATTCGAACATGGGGAACTTCACCACCCAGGTGAAGCACAGTTTGTCCTTGTCGATGAGACCCAGACGCTTGCCCATTTCCAGACGCAGGGCGCCCAGAGCGGCAGCCACCACCTGGGGTTTCCGGTCGGCCACGAACAGCAGCACGTCGCCTTTTTCCGCCTTGCCGGCTTCCAGGATCCGGTGCATTTCTTCGTCGGAGAAGAATTTGGCGATAGGAGATTTGATGGAACCGTCATCGTTGACGATGATCCAGGCCAGCCCTTTGGCCCCGTAGATTCCTACGAATTCCACCAGCCCGTCCAGTTCTCTCCGGGGAATCTTGTTGTAGCCCTTTACGTTGATGGCTTTCACCAGGCCGCCCTTTTCGATGATGTCCTTGAACACCTTGAACTGGGTCCCCTGGAGGGCTTCATTCATGTTCACCAGCTCCATGCCGAACCGCAGGTCCGGTTTGTCGCTGCCGTATTTGTCCATGGCTTCGTCCCAGGTCATCCGGGCCATGGGCACGGGAACGTCCACGCCCAGGGTTTCTTTGAACACATAGGCGATGAGTTTTTCCGTGAGGGCCATGATGTCATCCTGGTCCACAAAGGACATTTCCATATCCAGCTGGGTGAATTCCGGCTGACGGTCGGCCCGCAGGTCTTCATCCCGGAAGCACCGGGCAATCTGGAAGTACCGTTCCATCCCCGCAATCATCAGCAGCTGTTTGAACAGCTGGGGAGACTGAGGCAGCGCATAGAACTTGCCGGGGTTCACACGGCTGGGCACCAGGTAGTCCCGGGCCCCTTCCGGGGTGCTCCGGATCAGATCCGGGGTTTCGATTTCCAGGAAGTCCTGCTTGTCCAGGAAGTCCCGGACAGCCTTGGTCACCCGGTGACGGAGGATCAGGTTCTGCTGCATTTCCGGACGCCGCAGATCCAGATACCGGTAGCGGAGACGGACGTTTTCATCCACATCGATGCCATCCTGGATATAGAAGGGCGGAGTCTTGGAAGGATTCAGCACGTTCAGATCCTTCACCACCACTTCCACATCCCCGGTGGGCAGGTGGGGGTTCACGGTTTCAGCGCTCCGTTCCCGCACCAGGCCCCGGACCTGCAGCACATATTCGCTGCGGACCCCTTCCGCCTTGTGGAAATCCTTTTCGTCATGGGCCGGGTCGATGACCACCTGCACCAGACCGTGACGGTCACGGAGATCGATGAAGATGATGCCGCCGTGGTCACGCCGTTTGCTTACCCAGCCGCACAAGGTAACTGTCTTGCCGGCATCTGCTTTTCTCAAGTCACCGCAATGATGACTGCGTTCCATACTCATTCTTGTTAACACCTCTGGTTTTTATTTGTTGAAATAGGCTTCCAAAGCCCCGAAGCAGACTTCTTCCTGGCTGCTGTCCGCCATGTTCCGGACGGTGACAGCCCCTCTGGACCGTTCTTCTTCCCCGAAGATCAGGGCGAAACGGGCCTGTTCCCGGTTGGCCTGTTTCATCTGGGCCTTCATGCTCCGTTCCACCAGGTTCATGTCGCAGACAAGTCCCTTGTTCCGGAGATTGGTGACCACCCGGAAGGCATCGGCCACGCCCCCTTCGTCAGGAATGACGGCAAAGATGTCGATGGCTTCCTTGCCGGTGGGCAGCAGGTTCTGTTTTTCCATGGCCAGGAGGATCCGTTCCAGGCCGATGGCAAAGCCCACACCGGGAGTGCTGGGCCCGCCCAGTTCTTCCACCAGGCCGTCATACCGTCCGCCGCCGCCCACAGCGCTCTGGGCGCCCAGGGGGGAATACTGGATTTCGAAAGCGGTCTTGGTATAGTAGTCCAGCCCCCGTACCAGGTTGCTGTCCACTTCATATTCCACGCCGGCTTCATCCAGCAGCTTCTTCACGGTTTCGAAGTGAGCCCGGCAGTCGTCGCACAGATGGTCGGTGATTTTGGGGGCACCGGCCATGAAGGGTTTGTCCGCATCCACCTTGCAGTCCAGGATCCGCAGCGGGCTCCGGTCGAACCGGCTCTGGCAGTCTTCGCACAGTTCACCCAGATGAGGACGGAAATAGTCCTGGAGCAGCTTCCGGTGCTGAGGACGGCAGTTGGGGCAGCCTACGGAGTTGATCTTCAGTTTCAGGTCCTTCAGGCCGAAACGCTTCAGCACCGTCAGGGCCAGGAGGATCACTTCTGCATCCACCACGGGAGATTCCGCCCCCAGGGCTTCCACCCCGAACTGGTGGAACTGTCTCATACGGCCGGCCTGAGGACGGTCATACCGGAACATGGGTCCGATATAGAACACCTTCAGCGGCATGGGTTCCGCATACAGTTTGTTTTCCACAAAGGACCGAACCACGGAAGCGGTGTTTTCCGGGCGCAGGGTCAGGCTGCGGCCGCTCCGGTCCGTAAAGGTGTACATTTCCTTGTCCACTACGTCCGTGCCGTCCCCGATTCCTCTCTGGAAGAGTTCGGTGTGTTCAAAAATCGGGGTTCTGATTTCCTGATAGTTGAATTCCCGGCATACTTCACGAATGATTTGTTCTGCATAGCGCCAGCCATTGATGGTGCCCGGCAGAATGTCTTTGGTACCACGCGGTGCCCCTGTTAACATAAAAATCCCCTCCGTCCTCACGACTTGTTTGAACTTATTAATTTTAACACAGTTTATTGGTTTTTATCAACCTGGCCTTTTTCTCCCGCATGCCAAAAATACCCGTACAGCACCTTGATGATGGCCAGCACCGGCACGGCAAAGATCAGACCGGCCACTCCGCCGATCTGGCCCCCCACCATCACCGCCAGGATGATCAGCACCGGGTGCAGGGTGATGCTGTGGCCCATAAGATTGGGCATGATCACCTGGGCATCCACCTGGTAGTACACCAGGTACAGGATCAGCACCTTAAGGGCCAGGGACGGCTTCTGGAGCAGGGCGATGAACACCGCTGACAGGGTCCCCACCACCGATCCCACCAGGGGGATCAGTTCGCTGATCATGGCCAGGAACCCCAGCACCAGGGTGTACTGGACGCCCAGGAGGGAAGTCCCTGCTGTCAGGCAGACGGCGGCAATGAAGCACAGCTTGAACATGTTGTCCACATAGGCACAGAGCATCCTTCCCATGTCCGTCAGCACCCGGTCCGCCAGGTCCTGCTTTTCGTAAGCGAACAGGCCCACCACCATCTTCTTCAGGGTCCGCCAGTCCTTCAGGAAATAGAAACTGAGGAAGGGGACCAGGGCCATGCTCACCAGGCTTTTGGCCGCCTGGACTGTGGAGGCCAGCATGTCCTTCAAAAGCCCCATAATGTAGCTGCTCAGGCTGCTGGCCGCCTGCTGGAGCATGTCCCGGGTATTGGGGGGCAGCTTCTGGGCTTCACTGCCCAGAAACAGGCTGATGCTTTCGTTGGCCCGGGCGGCCAGTCCCGGCATGGCTTTCAGCAGGGTGTTCACCTGGGTCACCAGGGGAACGATCAGCACATTGGCCGCTGCATACAGGAACAGCCCGAACAGCAGAAAGGCAATGAGCACTGCCAGGGTATTGGGAAAAGGATGGCCCTTCACCTGGATCCTTTCCAGCCGGTCCACAATGGGATACAGCAGGAAGCTCATGCCGATGGCCAGGAACACCGGCAGGAACCAGTGTCCCAGGAGATAGAAAGCCCCAAAGCCCAAAAGGCCGAAAACCAGCTTCACCACCAGGCCCCGGGGCCGCTGCTGATACTCCGTCATAGGCTCACGACCTTACTGGAGGAACGGGTTCCGGCGCTTTTCCCAGCCCACTGTGGTGGCAGGGCCGTGGCCCGGCAGCAGTTTATAGTCGTCGGGCAGCACCAGGAGCTTGGTCTTGATGGAATCCAGGATGGCGTCATAGGAGCCTCCGGGCAGATCCGTCCGGCCGATGCTTTCCAGGAATACCGTGTCCCCGCAGAATACCACCCCGTCCCCGATGATGCACACCCCGCCGGCGGTATGACCCGGGGTGGCGGCAATGGTGAAGTCCATGCCGGCTACCGTGAGTTTTTCCCCGTCGGTGAAGAATTCATCGGGGGGATCGAATTTTTTGTCCCGGTTGGTGGAATAGGACAGGCTGCTGTTCCACACCCGGAGCATGGGAGCGTCTTCCCGGCTCATGTATACTTTGGCGCCGGTGGCGTCCTTCACTTCGTCCAGGGCGGACACATGGTCCCCATGGCCGTGGGTGATGAAAATGGCCGGTACCTTTTCAATGCCGGCTTTCTGCACCGCATCCATGATCCGGTTGGCTTCGTCCCCGGGATCCACGATGATTCCCTGGTTGTTTTCCTCATTTTTGATGATGTAACAGTTTTCCTGGATCGGCCCTACGACCACCCGATAGATTTTCATGTTGCTCTGTTTCCTCCTAAAAAGTCTTTCCGCTGTCCAAAAGGATGGTTACCGGCCCGTCGTTTACCAGGGCCACTTCCATATGGGCCTGGAACTGCCCGGTGGCCACCGGGATCCCTTTGGCCCGGAGGCTGTCCGCCAGCTGCTCATACAGCCGGTTGGCCACATCCGGGACCGCCGCCTGGGTAAAGGACGGCCGCTTCCCGTGGCGCACATCCCCATACAGGGTGAACTGGGACACCAGCAGGATGCTGCCGCCCACCTGGGCCACGGACCGGTTCATCTTTTCCTCTTCATCCTCGAAGATCCGGAGCCCGGCCAGTTTTTCCGCCAGGTAGGCTCCATCCTTTTCCGTATCCTCCCGGGACACCCCCAGGAGCACCAGGAGACCAGGGCCGATGGCCCCTACGGTCTTTCCTTCCACGGTGACGGAGGCTTCCGTCACCCGCTGTACCACTGCCCGCATGGTTCCCTCACATTCCGGACACTTTCCGGTCCACTTTGTATACGCCCTTGATCCGCCGCAGCCGTCCGATGATGTAGTTCAGCTGTTCCACGCTGCTGATGTCCAGCCCCATGTCGATGTAGGCGGTTTTGTTGGGATTGGTATGGGCATTGATGGAATTGATGTTCACTTTGGTTTCGCTGGCCACGGTCATGATGTTGGCCATGACCCCGGGCTGATCCACCGCCGTAAGCCGGAGCACCACCTTGTAGGCTACGTCCGTATCCACATTCCAGGACACTTCGATCATCCGGTTGGGATCTTCCGTATTGGCCAGCACATTGGGGCAGTCCGCCCGGTGGACGGAAACCCCGTGGCCCCGGGTGATGTATCCCACGATCGGGTCCCCGGGAATGGGGTTGCAGCATTTGGCCAGCTTCACCATAATGTCGTCTTCCCCTTTCACCAGGATCCCGTGGCTGCCCTTGTGGGTCTTTACGGTCTTGGGTTTCAGCTCGCTGAGGAGCTGGGACAGGTTCTTGGTGGTGTTCTGGCGCTGGGTCTTCTTGTACAGATCCACCAGCTTCACCATGACTCCGTTGACCATCAGGCCCCCATAGCCCAGGGCTGCCAGCAGGTTCTCCACGCTGCCGTCCATATGGCACCGGGAGGCCACTTCCTTCAGGTTGTCGGAAGTGAGCATGGTATTCACATCATAGCCCAGCCGCCGACATTCCCGTTCCAGCATTTCCCGGCCGTTGACGATGTTTTCTTCCCGCCGTTCCTTCTTGAAGAACTGTTTGATTTTGTTCTTGGTCTGGCTGGATCCCACAATGTTGATCCAGTCCCGGCTGGGTCCCGGAGACTGTTTGGAGGTGATGATCTCCACAATGTCCCCGTTCTTCAGGTGGTAGTCCAACGGCACAATTTTCCCGTTGACCTTGGCTCCCACACAGCTGTTGCCCACCCCGGTATGGACCCGGTAGGCGAAGTCGATAGGCACGGAGCCCTCCGGCAGGTCCAGCACATCCCCCTGGGGGGTGAACACGAACACTTCGTCGGAGAACACGTCCATCTTCACAGTATTCACGAATTCATGGGGATCCCGCATGTCCTTGTGCCATTCCAGCAGCTGGCGCAGCCAGGCCATCTTGGCATCCACGCTTTTGTCCGAAGCGCTGGGCATTTTGGAGCCCCCGCTTTCTTTGTACCGCCAGTGAGCCGCCACCCCGTATTCGGATACCTTGTGCATTTCAAAGGTCCGGATCTGGATTTCCAGAGGCTGTCCGCTGGAAGCCACCACGGTAGTATGGAGGGACTGGTACCCGTTGGATTTGGGTACGGCGATGTAGTCCTTGAACCGGCCGGGAATGGGTTTCCACTTCCCGTGGACGATCCCCAGCACCCCGTAGCAGTCCTTCACCGTATCCACCAGCACCCGGACTGCCAGCAGGTCATAGATTTCATTAATGGTCTTGTGGTCCCGCTGCATCTTTTTGTAGATGCTGTAGAAGCTTTTGGGCCGGCCCTGGATCTGACAGTTGATGCCGGATTCCTCGCACAGCTTCCGGAGTTCGTCCATGGCCTCCTGGACCATGGCTTCCCGTTCGTGGCGCTTCACCTTCACCTGTTCCACCAGTTCATAGTAATGCTGGGGTTCCATGTACCGGAAGGCCAGATCCTCCAGTTCCCATTTGATGGCGTAGATCCCCAGCCGGTGAGCCAGAGGGGCGTAGATTTCCAGGGTTTCCGAAGAGATCCGTTTCTGCTTGTTCACGGGCATGTATTTCATGGTCCGCATGTTGTGCAGCCGGTCCGCCAGCTTGATCAGCACCACCCGGATATCCTTGGCCATGGCCAGGAACATTTTCCGGTAGTTCTCCACCTGCTGTTCTTCCCGGGAGATGTATTCGATTTTCCCCAGTTTGGTGACCCCGTCCACCAGCATGGCCACTTCCCGGCCGAAAATGTCTTCCAGCTGGTCCAGGGTCACTTCCGTATCTTCCACCACATCATGGAGGAAGGCCGCCGCCAGGGTCACATCGTCCATCTGGAGCTGGGCCAGGATGGAGGCCACTCCCAGAGGATGGATGATATAGGGTTCCCCGGAAGCCCGTTTCTGCTTGGCATGGGCTTCCGCCGCAAAATTGTAGGCTTCCCGGACAAATTCCACCTGCCGGGGGGTCAGATATTTGCTGATCCGGGCGTAGAACTCCTCCGCACTGATCGGCTTGTCATCGAGCTGTTCCATGGTTTCACCTTCCTGCTGCCCAAAGAGCGGCGATTTCCGCCGGCTGCAGCCTCCAGCTGCGGTTCAGGGCCTGGAAACAGGCGTCATATTCCGCCTGCAGGGCCTGGAACCCTTTGGATTCCTGCATATTCTTGTGTCCCGTATCTCCCAGGGAAACCAGTCCCGCTTCCCGGGTGAACAGGTGCAATTCGTAAAAAATGTCCAGTACAGCCTGGCTGATCCGGCAGCCGTTGGGTGCCGTCAATTGGAGCAGCTGGGCTTCCTGGCAGGCGCCCTGCTCCCGCAGCCGGTTCCGGATGGTTCCGTAGCACACCCGCAGACCGGCCACATCAGGATACTGCCGGCGCAGGGCGTCCCGCCGGGCCAGGAGATCTTCCCGGCCGTACAGAAGATAGAGCCGCCCGGGCTGGTCCCCTTTCAGAGGGAATTTTCCCGGCTGGAGGACTTTTTCCGCGCCCCCGTCCCAGAACACCACCGTGGCAGTACCCTCCGGCAATGGTGCCCCGTAGGACAGGATACAGGCTTCCGGATATTTTTCCTTCAGGGCTACACTATCCTCTACATATACTACCGTCTTTTTATCTTTTTGTAAAATACTATTTACCTCTGTCTCCTTGTTCCGGTTCTCATGGCGCCAGTCGATGATGGTATAGGGGGCTTCCACCGCCGCCACTTCCAGATCCACCGCCGTCACCCCCCGGAAGGTGTTCAGCCGGGGAGAAAAGGCCAGTGCCGCCGTTTCTCCGGGATAGAAGGAATGGAACCGGGGCCCTTCCTGCCACAGGAGGCCCTTGTACCGGAATCCCCCCTGGGCGATCTGGAACTTCAGATGGTTCTGGTCCCGGCCCAGGAGAGAGACCTCTTCGATTTTCGCTTTGGCAAAACCCAGTACAGGAGCCGGGTTCCCCACCCCGAAGGGTTCCAGTTTTCCCAGCTGTTCCACCGCTTCCGGGGTGATTTCCCGGCCTTCCGGCACGAACCAGTCCGGTTCCGCTGCCGGTTCATAGGGTTTGTGGTCCAGCATCTCCGCCACCACCTGGGAAAAAGCGTCCCGGAAGGCAGGGATCTCCGCCGTCTTTATGGTGAGCCCGGCCGCCTGGGCATGGCCTCCGAACTGGACCAGATGGTCCCGGCACCGGTCCAGGGCCTGGTACAGGTCCAGGGGCGGGATGCTCCGGCAGGATCCTTTGGCCGTATCCCCGTCAATGGACAGGAGAACCGAAGGCAGATGGTATTTTTCCGTCATCCGGGAGGCCACAATGCCGATGACCCCGGGATGCCAGCCTTCTTCTCCCAGCACCAGGCTCCATTCCGGACTGCCCTGGGCTGCCAGCTGGTGTTCCGCTTCCTCAAAGATCTTCTGGCTGAGAGCCTGGCGTTCCTGGTTGGCGGAATTCAGTTCCTCCGCCAGCTCCCGGGCGGTTTCCGGTTCCTGGGCCGTAAGCAGCTTCACCGCGGTCATGGCGTCATCCAGCCGACCGGCAGCGTTGATCCGGGGCCCCAGGCCGAAACCGATGGTGCCGCTGTTGATGGCAGCCCCGGGGGCCACGGTCACATGGATCAGGGCCTGGAGTCCCAGGAGCGGACTGTGGGGCATTTTGGCCAGTCCTTTCCGGACGATTTCCCGGTTCTCATCCCGAAGGGGCACCATGTCCGCCACAGTGCCCAGGGCCACCAGTTCGATCAAATCATCCCAGAACAGATCCGGATTTCCCGTCAGCTTCTGTTCCAGGGCCTGGCACAGTTTGAAGGCCACCCCCACCCCGGCAATGCCTTTGAAGGGATACCCATCCCCGGGCTGGTTGGGATTCACCACCGCCAGGGCCCGGGGCAGTTCCCGGGGAGCCAGATGGTGGTCAGTGATGATGATGTCCAGGTCTTTGGGAGCCTGGGCCACCACCTGGGCGCCGCTGATTCCCGTATCTACCGTGATCAGCAGTTTCGTCCCCCGGCCGGCGATCTTTTCCAGGGCCGGAACATTGAGGCCATATCCTTCCCGGTCCCGCCGGGGCACGTACACATCCACCTGGGCTCCGTGGCGGCGGAGAAACAAATACAGCAGGGAACTGGCCGATGTACCATCCACGTCGTAATCCCCGTAGATAGTCATGGGTTCGCCCTGCTGCAGTGCTCTGAGGATCCGTTCCACAGCCCGGTCCATATTCTTCAGCCGGAAGGGATCATAATAGGGCTGTTCTTTCCCTTCCAGGAATTCCTTCACCTGGGCCGGATCCGTCAGGTTCCGGCGGACCAGGATCCCGGCCAGAAGGGGCGAAAGGCCCAGTTCCCGGCACAGGGCCTGGACCTGGGGCTCCCGGTCTTCCGTATGCTTTCTGATTTTCGTATAGATCATATTCCTTCTTACTCCTTGGGCCGGAAGGGTTTGATAATGGGGTCTTTATCCTTTTTCACATCAAAGGGTCTGCTTTTCCCTTCTCCCCGCCGGGGCAGATCCATCCGGGGGATCCGGAAGCTGTCCATCCGTTCCCGCTGCTGGGCCTCCCAGGCTTCCTTCTTTTCTTCCAGCTGCCGGAGCTGTTCCTTCAGCTTCCGGTCTTTCATATAATGTCCCGCTTTCACCTTCAGGGTCCACAGACTGGCCAGGAGGAATCCCAGCAGCAGGCAGCCCATGATAATCAGGGCCAGGGACAGGGAAAAATGCCAGATGAGGAAGCTCACTTCCACAGCCGCCGCATTCTGGAGTGCAAAAATGGCAATGAACAGGGCAATGATGCCCATCAGGATCACATAAAGCATGACGCACGTCCTTTCCATGAAAATTCCGAGGATAATACACCTGCGTGATGTTCTATTATACCGTATTTTGGGGAGAAAAAGAAGGGGCTGTTGCCTGTGCAACAGCCCCTTCTTTATACGCTCTTCTTGTATCCCGTTTTCCGGTCCACCACATTTTCCAGCGGCTCACCGGCCAAATAGTGTTTCAGGTTCCGGGCGGCAATGGCCACGGCTTTGTCCCAGGTCTGGGGCAGGTGATGGTCCCCGCTGATGTGGGGAGTGATCAGGAGATTGGGCACATCCCACAGGGGACTGTCTGCCGGCAAAGGTTCCGGATCCGTCACATCCAGAGCCGCCCCGGCCAGATGCCCTTCCGAAAGGGCCCGGGCCAGGTCCTCCTGGACCACCGCATTTCCCCGGCCGCAGTTGATAAAGAAGGCTCCGGGCTTCATGGCCTGGAACATCCCGGCATCATACAGATGGGTGGTTTCCGGTGTCCCCGGCAGCACGCTGGCCACTACATCCGCCTGTCCCAGGAACCCTGGCAGATCTTCCAGGGTCCCCATTTGGTCCGCTTCGGTCGGGATTTCCCCCCGGTGCCGGCGGATGCCGATCACGTGGGCCCCCAGCAGCCGGCACAGCCGTCCGTAAGACCGGCCGATGTCCCCAAAGCCCACCACCACCACGGTGGCCCCTTCCAGGCTGGTCACTTCCCCTTCATCCTTCCACTGATGCTGCAGCTGGTTCCGGTGGTACAGGTACAGCTTCTTCTGGAGGGACAGAGTCAGGGCCAGCATATGTTCCGAAAGAGCCTGGCCATAGGCTCCGGTGCAGTTGGTCAGCTGGACGGAAGGATCCAGGATCCCTGGTTTGCAGTAGGCGTCGGCCCCGGCGGAATTCAGCTGGACCCATTTCAGACCGGCAAGGCCTGCCAGCTTTTTAGGGGCCACATTGCCGATGATCACTTCCGCCCCCTGGAGGGTGTCCAGGTCCTTTCCGTAGCAGAATTCCGCTCCGGGAGCCGCCTCCTCCAGCACTTTTCTGTCCTTTTCCCGCATAAACATGGGTACCGCGATTTTCATGGTATCAGTCCTTTCCTTGTGGGCTGTCGGAAGGAACCCGTCCAGCAGGTTCCTTGAAAAAAACGCAGCCTGCGGCTGCTAACCCACCACCATTGCGGAGACGCAACGGTCCCCCGCCCTTGTAAAGGGCGGATAAATTGCACGTCGGGCTTACGCCTTGGTATCAATAAGCAAGGGCCGAAGGCTCAATCGTATATCCGTCCCTTTTCAAGGGCGGGGGACCAGCCACAAGGCTGGTGGTGGGTTAGCAGCCCTGAGGCTGCGTTTTTGTTGGCAAAAATTTGCCAGCAAATTTTAACCCTTGGCCGCTGGCCGGAAATAAGGCGCTGCAGGCGCCTTATCTCCCCAGTTTCTTCCGGAAAAACAGCCACATGCTCCCGGCCAGGAAGGTGGAAGTGTAGAACCCGCTGCCAAAGCCCACCAGCATGGCGAAGGAGAAGTTATGGATGGTTTCTCCCCCGAACAGGAAAATGGCCACCACCGCAAACAGGGTGGTCAGGGTGGTGTAAACACTCCGGGTCATGGTCTGCCAGATGCTGGCATCCACCAGATCCCCCATGCTTTCGTTCCGCCGGTGGGTGTGGAGATTTTCCCGGATCCGGTCGAACACCACAATGGTTCCGTTTACGGAATACCCTACAACGGTCAGCAGAGCCGCCACAAAGGAGGAGTCGATTTCCAGGTGGAGCACCGAGAACCAGGTCAGGGTCACCAGCACGTCAATGATCAGGGCTACAATGGCCGCCAGGGCGAACCGGAGCTCAAACCGGATGGTGATGTAGATGATCATCAGCACCCAGCTGAGGACTACAGCCCCCACGGCGCTTTTCACCAGGTCGCTGCCTACGGTGGCTCCCACGTTTTCCACCCGGAGCACTTCATTTTTCCCCAGGCGGCTGGTAAGATCATTCATCACTTCCACCCGCTGGCTGTCGCTCACAAGGCCTGTACGGATCAGCACCGACTGGCTGCTTTCCACCAGCTGGTCACTGCTGCCCAGCTGGATCACACTGCTGCCCAGCTGATGGTCGCTGAGTACGCTCCGGACCTGGGCCACAGTCACCGGCTGTTCGAACTTGATATCCAGGATGCTGCCCCCGGTGAAATCGATTCCCAGGTTGAAGCCCCGGGTGAACATGGAAACAATCCCTACAATCAGTACCACAGCCGTAATGGAAAAGAAGATCCTGGCATGCTTGACTATGGAAAACTTTTTCATCGTGCCGCCTCCCCTTTTCCGTCTTTTGTTTTCGGCTGAGGGGCCTTAGCCCCGAACCAGGCCGGATTCTTGGTGAAATTGCTGCCAATGAAAGCGCTGAGGATGAACTTGGTCACCGTCACGGCCGTGAACATGCTGATCAGCACCCCCAGAGCCAGGGTCACCGCAAAGCCCTTGATGGGGCCGGTGCCCAGATAGAACAGCACTGCAGCCGCCATGAGGGTGGTCACGTTGGAGTCCAGGATGGTGGTGAAGGCCCGGGAGAACCCGGCGCTTACCGCCGCCCGGAGGGTCTTGCCCCCCAGGATCTCTTCCTTGAACCGTTCAAAGATCAGCACGTTGGCATCCACGGCCATACCGATGGACAGGATGATCCCGGCGATCCCCGGCAGGGTCAGGGTAGCGTTCAGCCCCTTCATCACGGCCAAAAGAAGCAGGGTATACAGCAGCAGCACAATATCCGCCACCAGACCGGACAGCCGGTAATACAGCAGCATGAACAGGAACACCCCGGCCAGACCGATGGCAAAGGCCTTCATGCTGGCGTCCTTGGCGTCCTGGCCCAGGGTGGGGCCTACGGTGCGGTTTTCCACCACTTCCAGTTTCACCGGCAGAGAGCCGCTGCGCAGGAGGATGGCCAGATGTTCCGCTTCCTTGGCGTCCTTGGACCCGGTGATCTGGGCATTGCCCCCGGTAATGGGTTCGCTGACCCGGGGAGCGGTGAGCACGTTGCCGTCCAGCAGGATGGCGATCTGCCGGCCCACGTTCCGGGCGGTCAGGTCGGCGAATTTCTTGGCCCCTTCTTCATTGAACTGAAGGGTGACCACCGGCTGGCCGCTCTGGTCCGCGCTGGCCTTGGAATCCTTCAGGTCCTTCCCGGTAAGGACGGTGTTCCCGTCCATGTCCTTGAATTCCAGCATGGCCGTCTTGCCCAGCATGGCAATGGCCTGTTCCGGATCCTTCACCCCGGGCAGTTCCACAATGATTTTGTCCTTGCCCTGGCGCTGGATCACCGGTTCCGTCAGGCCCAGCTCGTTGACCCGGCGTTCGATGATCTGGATGGACCGGTTGATGGCATCATCGTCCACCTTGCTCTCCGGGGTTTCCTGGGCCTGGAGCACTACATGGGTGCCGCCCTGCAGGTCCAGCCCCTGCTTTACCGTACTGGCCAGAGGTTTGATGAATACGGCAAAAGCAATCACAATGGCCAGCACTGAAACCAGCAACTTGACCCGATTTTTACTTTCCAAAACGATTCCCCCTCATTTTCCGTTATTCTTGCATACCCGCAGTCCTTTTTCCGTACACAGATAACGGACCTTTGCGTCATGGGCACTGGTGGGCAGCTCTTTTTGCACCTGCACTTCGTACCCGATTGCCATGGGAACCCCTTTGGTGCACCGTGGCAGGAACCGGTCATAATACCCGGCTCCCCGGCCCAGCCGTTCTCCCTGGGCGGTGAAGCCCAGTCCCGGAGTCAGCACCAGGTCGATGTCTTCCGGCGCCACTGTTTCCACCGGTTCCTGGGGAGTACGGATCCCGTACCGGTCCCGGGCCAGCTTCTTCAGGGTCACCAGCCGTGCGGCGGCCATTTGGCCAGGTCCTTCCAGGATCTGGGGCACGCACACGGTCTTGCCCATATTGAGGGCGGTCTGGAGAGCCTGATCGATGTTCACTTCTCCCGGTTCCCCCAGATACCCCATGATCACTTTCCCTTCCAGGAACAGCCGGCTGTTTACGATGTGGCTGTTGATTTCCCGGTTGAACCGGTGGATTTCCCGCTGGTTCAGCCGCTGGATTTTTTCCCGGATCTCCTGGCGGACAGCTTTCTTATCCATTATTTTTCTTCTCCGTTCCCTTCTGCCTGGGCGGCTCCTTCAGCAGGGGCTTCCGCCGGTTTGGCTTCCGGTTGGACAGGCGTTTCCTTCTTGCTTTCCTTCTTGGTGAAGGCAGAAGTGATTACGCCGCCTACGGCAGATTTCCTGATGTGGAATTCCACCCCTTCGGCCACCTTGATCCGGACCTTGTCTTCCTGGACCTTGGTGATGGTGCCCAGGATGCCGCCGATGGTCACAATGTTGGTGCCCACCTTCAGAGAATCCAGCATCTCACTGCGTTTCTTCTGGTCCCGTTTCTGGGGACGGTAGATCATTACATAGAAGATCACACCCATGAGAATGAAAGGCCAAGCCATTTGAAGCAGATTGTCCATCGAAAATTACCTCCTTGTGGTTTCATAGTTCTCTAAGAACGCTGCCCGGAATTCGGGGAACGTATCGTTAGCGATGGCTTTTCTCATATCCTCTGCAAATTTTAGCAGAAAATGGAGATTATGTATAGACAAGAGCCGCAGGGCCAGGATTTCTTCCGCCTTGAACAGATGGCGGATGTAGGCCCGGCTGAAGTTCCGGCAGGTATAGCAGTCACAGTGCTCGTCAATGGGCCGCCAGTCTTCCGCATACTGGGCGTTCCGCACCACCAGCCGGCCGGTGGGGAGCATGGCGGTGCCGTTCCGGGCCACCCGGGTGGGATACACGCAGTCGAACATGTCCACCCCCAGGTTCACCCCTTCCACCAAACAGTCCGGGGTGCCCACTCCCATAAGATACCGGGCCTTGTCCTTGGGCATGTGCCGGGTGGTCTTGTCCAGGATGTCGTACATCAGGGGATGAGGTTCCCCTACGGACAGGCCCCCGATGGCGAACCCGGCGAAGTCCATGTCCGTAATGGCCTTGGCGCTGTATTCCCGCAGATCCGGGTACATGCCTCCCTGGATGATACCGAAGAGACCCTGGTCTTCCCGGGTCTTGGCTTCCAGGCACCGCCGGGCCCAGCGGGTGGTCCGTTCCGTGGACTGTTTGGCATAGCCGTGGTCCGCCGGATAGGGGATGCATTCATCGAAAGCCATGATAATGTCCGCCCCCAGGTCCTCCTGGGCTTTGGTGGCCACTTCCGGGTTCAGGAACTGCCGGGAGCCGTCCAGATGGGACCGGAACATGACCCCTTCTTCGGTGATCTTCCGCATCTCTCCCAGGCTGAACACCTGGAAGCCGCCGCTGTCGGTGAGCATCCCCCGTTTGTAGTTCATGAACTTGTGGAGGCCGCCGGCTTTCCGGACCAGCTCCGTCCCCGGCCGGAGGAACAGGTGGTAGGTGTTGGACAGGATCACCTGGGAGTGCATGGCGTACAGCTCTTCCGGGGTCAGGGTCTTCACTGTGGCCTGGGTCCCCACCGGCATGAACATGGGGGTGTCGAAGGTCCCGTGGGGGGTGTGGAGTTTCCCCAGCCGGGCCCCGCTCCGGGAATCTTCCTTGATGAGTTCGAAATAGACGGAATGCATATTTTCTCCTTTAATGAATGAACATGGCGTCGCCGAAGCTGAAGAACCGGTACTTCTCCTGAACCGCCACCTTATAGGCGTGGAGGATGTTTTCCCGGGTGCTGAGGGCGGACACCAGCATGATCAGCGTACTCTGGGGCAGATGGAAATTGGTCACCAGGGCATCCACGAACCGGAACTGATAGCCCGGATAGATGAAGATGCTGGTCCAGTTGCCCCCGGCTTTCATTTCTCCGCTGGCTCCGGCACTTTCCAGGGTCCGGACGGAGGTGGTGCCCACGGCGATGATCCGCCGTCCTTCCCGTTTGGCTTTGTTAATGGCGTCCGCCGCCTCCTGGGACACGGTGTAGAATTCCCGGTGCATCTTGTGGTCCTCGATCCGGCTTTCATTCACCGGACGGAAGGTGCCCAGCCCCACATGGAGGGTGACGAACACTTCTTCCACTCCCATGTCCCGGATCTTCTGGAGCAGTTCCTTGGTGAAATGGAGCCCGGCGGTAGGGGCCGCCGCGCTGCCCCGTTCCCGGTTGTACACGGTTTGATACCGTTCCTTGTCCTGGAGCTTTTCGTGGATATAAGGCGGCAGAGGTGTTTCTCCCAGCCGGTCCAGGATTTCCTCAAAGATCCCGTCATAGTGGAACCGGGCGATCCGGCCCCCGAAATCCGTGGTTTCCAGGATCTCACAGCTCAGTTCATCGCTGAACTTGATCTGAGCTCCTTTCTGGAGCTTCTTCCCGGGCTTCACCAGGACTTCCCAGTCCGTGGCGTTCTTCCGGGTCAGCAGGAATACTTCCACATGGGCTCCGGTGGTCTTGAACCCGTGGAGCCGGGCCGGGATGACCCGGGTGTCGTTGAACACCAGCACATCTCCGGGCTTCAGATATTCCGGCAGATTGAAGAAATGCCGGTGTTCCAGTTCTCCGGTCTTTTTGTCCATCACCAGCAGCCGGGAAGAATCCCGGGGTTCCACCGGTGTCTGGGCAATCAGTTCCTGTGGCAGATCATAGTCAAAATCAGTAACTTCCATTTGTTTTCTCTCCTAATAAACCTGTTTTATCGTTATACCCCGATAATAATGGGACAGGATAGTCTTGTAATTGTTCTTTTTTTCCTTCTGGAGGGCCATGCCCCGGGCGCCCCACTGGCTCAGGCCGACCCCGTGGCCGAACCCGTTGCCGATGAAGCTCACCTTTTCTCCCTCCACATTGGAAAACAACCGCATGTCTCCCACACTGGCTCCGTCCGGCACATCCTTTTTTCCGTCCCCGATGGGGATGGTCTTTTTTCCGATGGGATATCCATAGCCGTTGGTGATGGTCACGTCCAGTTCTTTGGGCCGTTCCAGGCCGATCTGCACATCAAACAGCGTGCTGTTCAGATCCAGCAGGGACCGGACCTGGGTGCCGGTAAGGGTAACGTTTTTTTTCGACCCCACAAAGGTCAGCCGCTTCACCCGTCCGGAAACACCCCGGTCCGGGGTCCAGCGCATGGGAGCTGGCGTCCGGGCAGACAGCCGGATTCCCTGAAGGTCCCCCAGTTCGTAGCCTCCCTGGCTCAGGAGCCGGGTCAGCTGGGCCTTGGTAAAGGTCCTGGTCCAGGCATATTTGGGGGAATCCTGGTCGTAATCCGGCACCGCCTGGAGATAGGGGATGTCCTTCCCCCACACGGCACTGGCCGCTTCCGTATAACCGCCTCCGCTGCTGTGGAACACCGCCTGGATGGGAGCCCCGTCATAAAGGGCCGCCATGCCGCTGGTGGCATCCACCAGTTTGGAGGTGTTGGCGTGTTCCGCGGAAAGGCCTCCATACACCTGGCCCAGTTCGTTGGCCCGGATGTCGAAATTGGGATACTTCCCGTTGTCCATACTGTACAGGGCAAAGCTCCGGGCCGCCACTGCCTGGGCCTTGATGGCTTCGTCCGGCCACAGGGGCAGCACTTCCTTGGCCACCACCCCATAGAGATACTGCTCCAGGGGCAGGGTATTCACCACATTCAGGTTCTTTTTCCCGCTGTTCAGGAGCACCGTCAGGGCGCCCCGGTACTTTTTCCGGTTCACCAGCAGGGGATTTTTGGCATCCGCCGCCACAAGGGACACCTGACTGCCGGACAGCTTTTTCTGGTCCGCATACAGGGAGCCGTTCTTTACGCTGATGAAATGGTTCCCCGGATTCAACACCGTGGTCCGGCCGCCGGCATCCACCACTTTGATTTTCCCGGCAGAACTCACTTGGGCTGAAAACTGGTTCACCGCCAGTCCCACCCGAAGCCGGGGTCCTCCCCCTGCCGCCAGGACCACAGCGTGGATCAGCAGCAGGAAGAAGGCCGTCAGGAAAAGGGTCCGTTTCCCTTTCATTTGCTTCCGTCCTCCGTGGGATAGGGCACTCCCAGATACTGGTAGGCGGCCAGGGTGGCCTGCCGTCCCTTGGGTGTCCGCTGGAGCATCCCCAGCTGCATCAGATAGGGTTCATACACATCTTCCAGGGTCTCAGTCTCCTCGTTGAGGGAAGCTGCCAGGGTATCCACCCCCACCGGCCGTCCGCCGAAATCCTTCACCAGCTTCTTCAGCAGCCGCCGGTCGTTCTGGTCCAGGCCCAAATCGTCGATTTCCAGCCGCTTCATGGCATCCCGGCACACGTCCCGGGTAATGGTGTCGTGGCCCCCCACTTCCGCAAAGTCCCGGACCCGTTTCAGCAGCCGGTTGGCCACCCGGGGAGTGCCCCGGCTCCGGCGTCCGATTTCATAGGCCCCTTCCGGATCGATGGTCACTTTCAAAATTTCCGCCGCCCGTTCCACAATGATCTGGAGTTCTTCCGGAGTGTAGAATTCCAGGTGGCAGATCACCCCGAACCGGTCCCGCAGCGGAGCCGCAATGGATCCCATCCGGGTGGTGGCCCCGATCAGGGTGAACCGGGGCAGATCCAGCCGGACGCTCCGGGCTGCCGGCCCCTTGCCGATGATAATGTCCAGGGCATAGTCTTCCATGGCGGAATAGAGGATTTCCTCCACGGTTTTAGGCAGCCGGTGGATTTCATCGATGAACAGTACATCGCTGTCGCTGAGATTGGTGAGGATG
Source organism: Acidaminococcus sp. HCP3S3_H5 (assembly GCF_052122235.1). Lineage (NCBI taxonomy): Bacteria > Bacillati > Bacillota > Negativicutes > Acidaminococcales > Acidaminococcaceae > Acidaminococcus > Acidaminococcus sp. HCP3S3_H5. Next base: position 15,918 of record NZ_JBQKCS010000006.1, on the reverse strand, counting down.
GCCGCCAGGTCCCCCTGGCGCTCCAGGGCCGGACCGCTGGTGATCCGGATGTTCACGTTCAGCTCATTGGCGATGATGTTGGCCAGGGTGGTCTTCCCCAGGCCCGGAGGCCCATAGAGCAGCACATGGTCCAGAGCTTCCTTCCGTTTCAGGGCCGCCTGGATGAAAATCTCCATATTCTTTTTCACTTTGGACTGGCCGATGTATTCCGCCAGCCGCCGGGGACGCAGGCTGTACTGCCAGCCGTCCTGTTCCTGCTCGTGCCCGGCAATCACGCGATTGGTATCTTCCATTTAACTCCTCCTGGCCAAAAGGCGCAGAGCCTCCTTCAGAAGGTCCTCTGCCCTGCTGTCAGCAGTGATTTTCAGTTTCTTCAGCACCTGGGCAATCTCTCCCTGGGTATACCCCAGATAGCTGAGCCCTTCGGCCACAGCCCCCAGGGTGGTGGTGTCGTCTTCCGGGAATTCCCCGTCAAAGCCTTCCCCCGTTTCCTCTTCTTCCAGCCCTTCCGGTCCGGTCATGTCCTTTAATTCCAGCAGCAGCCGTTCTGCGGTTTTCTTTCCGATCCCCGGCAGCTTGGTCAAAAACTTCAGGTCCCGGTTCTTCACCGCCAGATAGAAGGCATCCACCTTGGCCGCTGACAGGATCCCCTGGGCCACCTTGGGGCCGATGCCGCTGACGGTGATCAGCTGGGTGAACAGGGAATAGGCGTCGTAGGACAGGAAGCCGAACAGCTGGAGGGCATCCTCCCGTACGGACAGATAGGTGTAGATCTTCACCTTCTGGTCCACCTGGATCCGGGACAGATCCCCGGTATTCAGGAAGATCCGGTAGCCCACCCCCTGGGTGTCCACCAGACAGAAATTCGTTCCAATATGGTCCACCCGTCCGGTAATGAATCCAATCATCGCATTCTCTCCCGCATTTCCTGTTCCCGGATGAAGTTCAGCCCTGTGATCCCGATGGCCAGGGCATCGGCCACATCATCCGGTTTGGGTTTTTCCTCGATATGGAGCAGTTTCTGCACCATATAAGTCACCTGTTCCTTGTTGGCCCGTCCGGTCCCGGTGATGGCCTGCTTCACCTGGATGGGGGTATAGCCGTATACCGGGATGCCCGCCCGGGCCGCTGTGAGCAGGATAACCCCCCGGGCCTCTCCCACTGCAATGGCCGTGGTCACATTCCGGTTGAAAAACAGTTTTTCCACGGACATGAAATCCGGATGGAACCGGTCGATCAGATCCGTCAGTTCTTCATAGATTTTATTCAGCCGCCGCTCCGGCAGCATGTCCTTGTCGGTAAAAACGGCCCCATAGTGGACCGGGATCAGCCGGCTCCGTTCCAGCCGCACCAGCCCGTAGCCGCAGATTGCCGTTCCCGGGTCGATACCCAATGCCAGCATATCCTGTTTCCCTCCTTAGGGTCAAAAAGCCGGCCTCCGGGGAAGCCCTTCCCCAGCTGGCCGGCCGTATTCATTCCTGGGATGGCTGTGAGGCAGCTTCCCCCTTATTCTTCCTCAGGCAGGTCAGCGTTCGTATAAACGTCCTGCACGTCGTCCAGATCGTTGAAGGCATCAATCATGTTCTGGACTTTTTCTGCATCTTCCCCGGTGACTGCCACAGTGTTGTCCGGAATCAGGGACAGTTCGCTCATGGCCACTTCGATGTTGTGGTCGGCCAGAGCCTTTTCCACGGCATCATAATCTTCCGGAGCGGTGGTGATCACATAGGCGTCGTCGGTAGTTTCCATGTCTTCCGCACCGGCATCCAGTGCCACTTCCATCACTTCGTCTTCAGAAGGAGCCCCTTCCTTTTCCACAGTGAACACGCCTTTGTTCTTGAACATCCAGCCCACGCAGCCGGATTCCCCCATGTTCCCGCCTTTGGAGAACACGTGGCGCACATCGGCAGCCGTCCGGTTCCGGTTGTCCGTCAGAGCGCTGACCATAATGGCCACCCCGGCCGGGCCGTAGCCTTCGTAGGTGATCTGTTCGTAGTTGGAGCCTTCGGTGGCACCCTGGCCTTTGGCGATGGCCCGTTTGATATTGTCCTTGGGGATGTTGTTGGCTTTGGCCTTGGACAAAGCCAGTTTCAGTCTCATATTGCCAGTAGGATCAGGACCGCCCATGCGTACTGCAATGGTGATTTCCCGGCCGATCTTCGTGGTGATCTTCCCACGGAGGGCATCAGCCTTTCCCTTTTTGAATTTGATATTTGCCCACTTGGAATGTCCTGACATGTTAACTTCCTCCTACCTAAATTCGAAAACGCCGGGTATGGAGCCCTGTTTTCAACGTACTCATACCCGGCTATTTTATCACACTCTGTTTATTTGCGCAAATATACCCGTTCCATGTCCACGTTCTTCACGCCGTCCATGGCTTTATCGATTTTCCCGGCACTGTCCGCCTGGGTGGTGCCTGCAAACCGTTTCAGCAGCACCCGGGTGAGGCCCGGTTCCGTCAGAGCCCCCGGTCCGTTGAGGCAGCCTTTCTGGCAGGCCATCCCTTCCAGATACTGGAGATCCAGTTTCCCGGCTTCCACATCCTTCAGGGCCCCCAGACATTCATCCAGCCCGTTGCAGTACAGGGTCTTCAGAGATTCCACATCCACTTCCGGATGGTTGTCCCGGATATAGTCCTTCACAGCGTTGCTTACCCCTGCCGCCTGAGGGAAGCTGCACCCGTCAGCGGAAGAAGCAGGATGGAACGGAGCCACTTCGCAGGCTGCCGGGTCGATGCCCTGGCTGTCCATCATGCACTTCAGTTCTTCGAAGGTCAGCACAAAGTCGATTTCGTCCGGATGTTCCCGGGCTTCCACCTTTTTGGCGATGCAGGGACCGATGAAGCAGGTGAGGGCACCAGGATGGGCGTACTTTTCCAGCTTGCTCCGGGCCACCATGGGAGACACCGCATCGGAAATGCAGTCCGCCAAACCCGGGGCATGGCGCTTTACTGTAGCCACAAAGGCCGGGCAACAGGAACTGGTCATGATTTTCTGTTTGCCGGTGGGCACCTTTTCCAGGAATTCTTCCGCTTCGGAAATGGTGGTCATGTCCGCACCCAGGGCCACTTCCTTCACAGAAGCAAAGCCCAGTTCCTGACAGGCCTTCACAATCTGCCCCGGCTGTACCTTCAAACCAAACTGGCCCACAAAGGAAGGAGCCAGGAGAGCCACCACTTCCTTGCCGCTCTTGATGGCCTGAATCAATTGGACGATATGGCTCCGTTCCTCGATGGCGCCGAAGGGGCAGGCACCCCGGCAGGCACCGCATTCCACGCAGATGTTCTTGTCGATTTCCGCTTTTTTGTTCTTGCCGGTATGGAGGGCATGGACCTTGCAGGCATTTTCACAGGGACGGGCGATTTCCACTACAGCGCCGTAGGGGCAGGCCCGTTTGCAGTTGCCGCATTCGATGCACATGTCATAGTCGATATGGGCACGGCCCTGGTATACGGAAATAGCCTTCTTGGGGCAACCGTTCATGCACCGGTGGGTCAGACAGCGGCGGCACACGTCGGTGATCATGTACTTGTTCACCGGGCAGGCAGAGCAGGCTTCCGGCAGCACGGCAATTACATGCTGGGTCCGGTCCACCGGTTCCGTGGTGGCCTTGTTGGCGGCGTCGATGATGTTCATGTCCTCGTACACACCCAGGGCCACACAGATCCGTTCCTTCAGCACCGCCCGTTCCTTGTGGACACAGCACCGGGTCCGGGGGGTGTTTTCGTTGACGATCTGCAGCACATCATACACATGGTCCGGCAGATTCCCGTCATAGGCCATTTTCGACAGCATGGTCAGCACTTTCCGTCTGATATTCGTAATAACAGTGACTTCCATTTCTTGCTCCCCTTTGAATCAATGAAATTCGATCATTCTACATGCCCTCTATCATATCATATTTTACAAGAAAAAATAAGCCGGGAACTGTACTTTTTTAAGTCAAACTGACACAAAAGTTACACTTATCCATAGATTTCTCCTTATAAAAGGTATAATAAAAAGGACCCTGACGGGTCCCTTTTATGTCATTCTTTATTCCAGCCCCAACAGCTTCTTCACTTCCCCTTCCATCTGGGTCTTGTCCACCACGTCGCTCTGGCGTTTCTGGAGATGGGGCAGTTCCTGCATGCTGGCAGGGATGGGCAGCTTGGCCGCCTTGCTCAGGTCTTCCATGGCCACAAAGGGATCCAGCTTTTTCCCTTCGTAGGTATCCGGATCGATGGAAGCCAGGACCACATCATTGAACTTGAAGGGGCTGGCGGTGCTCAGGACGATGCTGTAGGTTTCGTCCCCGGTCATCAGCCGGTATTTTTCCATGGCCTTGTAGGCCACTGCCGTATGAGGATCCATTACATAGCCGTAGTTGTTGTACACATCCCCGATGGTTTCCCGGGTTTCCACTTCGTCCACCCAGGTGCCGAAGAAGTCCTTCAGGATCTGGTTCTGGAGTTCAGTACTGATCTTGTATTCGCCTTTTTCGTTCAGTTCCTTCATCCATTCCGCCACCTGGGCCGCATCATGGCCGGTTTCTTCAAACAGCAGCCGTTCCAGGTTGCTGGAAACCAGGATATCCATGGAAGGAGAAATGGTCTTGTGGAAGGGGCGCTTCCGGTTGTATACCCCGGTGTTGATAAAGTCTGTCAGCACATTGTTGCTGTTGGAGGCGCAGATGAACTTGTTCACCGGCAGCCCCATCAGTTTGGCATAGAACCCGGCCAGGATGTCCCCAAAATTCCCGGTGGGCACGGCGAAGTTCACCGGTGCGCCGTTTTCGATCCGGCCGCTGTTCACCGCATCCGCATAGGCGCTGAAATAGTACACGATCTGGGGCACCAGCCGTCCCCAGTTGATGGAGTTGGCCGAAGAGAAGGCACAGCCGTGGGCCTGGAGTTCTTCTGCCAGAGGCCGGCTGCCGAACAGGATCTTTACCCCGGTCTGGGCGTCATCGAAGTTCCCTTCCACCGCCACCGCATGGACATTGGCCCCTTTCTGGGTCACCATCTGGAGCTTCTGGATGTCGCTGACCCCTTCCTGGGGATAGAATACGATGACTTCCGTTTCCGGCACATCGGCAAACCCGGCCATGGCCGCTTTCCCCGTATCCCCGGAAGTAGCCACCAGGATCACCAGTTTCTTCTGTTCCCCGGTCTTCTGGACCGCCTTGGTCAGGAACAGGGGCAGGATCTGCAGGGCCATGTCTTTAAACGCACAAGTAGGGCCATGCCACAGTTCCAGTACGTCCAGGTTGTCTTTCAGCAGGTGCAGCGGAGCCGGGAAATCCCCGAACCGTTCCTTGCTGTAGGCCGTTTCCACACAGTGTCTCAGTTCCTCTTCACTGTAGTCTGTCAGGAACCGGGCCAGCACCGTCAGTGCCCGGGCACTGTAGGGTGCTTCCCGCATGGCATCGATTTCCGCCATGCTGATGGGCGGAAATTCCTTGGGCACGAACAGTCCCCCGTCAGCAGCCAGGCCATTGGAAATGGCGTGAGCGGAGCTCACCATATCAGTTTTCCCTCTTGTACTAATGTATAACATAGTCCCCCCTACTTTCTGCATATCGCACCTCGTATCATAGCATAAGAGCTGTATATACGCAACATTTACCAGTCAAATATTTTCTTTGTTCGCATTTCAGCCTTCCCCCAGGGTCCGCCTTTCCTATCCGGTCCCCTTTTGCTATAATGGAAGCAGTTTAGTTCTGTTCATTATATCAATTTATGGAGCGAGAGACAAATGGACGTAAAAATTGCTTGTGCACAAATCCAAATCGAACCGGGCAATCCGGAAGCCAACACCCGGAAAGCCCTCCAGGCCATAGCCAGCGCCCGGGAAAATCAGGTGGACATCCTGCTCCTGCCGGAGCTGATGGTTCCAGGCTATCTGCTGGGAGATCTGTGGGAACAGAGCGCCTTTATCCGGGACTGTGAAGCCTGGGGCAAAGAGATCATCGCCGCCAGCCAGGGCCTGTGCGTGATTTTCGGGAACATCGCTGCCGATCCGGCCAAGGTCAACGAAGACGGCCGGGTGCGGAAATACAACGCCGCCTTTGTGGCCCAGGACGGAAAGCTGCTCCAGGGGGGACTGCCTTATCCTTTCATCAGCAAAACCTCCCTTCCTGACTACCGGGAATTCGACGACAGCCGGTACTTCCACAGCACCGCCAAACTGCTGCCGGAACTGGGTGGCCAGGTCACCATGGAAGACCTGGTAAAGCCGGTGGCCGTCACCATCCGGGGCCGGGAACTGAAGCTGGGAGTGCTCCTGTGCGAAGACGGCTGGACGGAAAACTACCATTATAATGTGCCGGAACTGCTGGAAAAGAACGGAGCCCAGATCCTCTGCAACCTGTCCTGTTCCCCCTATACCTTCCACAAGAACCGGAAGCGCCACGATCTGTTCGTCCGCCAGTCCCGGCAGGGAGGCATTCCCCTGGTTTACTGCAACAATGTGGGGATCCAGAACAACGGGAAAGACGTGTTCACCTACGACGGCTGCAGCTGCATGTACGATGCCAGGGGCCGGATGATCACCGATTCGCCTGCCTTCCAGGAAGACCTGCTGATAAGCCGGTGGAACCCGGACACCGGGGAGCTCCAGGGGGAACGGGGACTCCAGCCCTCCCTTTCCGACGCCCAGGAAATCTATCAGTCCCTCCGGTACGGGGCTTCCCGGTTCCTAGACCAGCTGGGGATCCGGAAAATGACCATCGGGGTGTCCGGGGGCATCGATTCTGCCGTTACCGCCGCTTTCTACGTGGACATTTTGGGACCGGAAAACGTGCTGCTGGTGAACATGCCCAGCCAGTTCAACTCGGAACTGACCAAGAGCCTGGCCCAGAAAATGGCGGAAGCCCTGGGGGCCAATTACGCCATCCTCCCCATCCAGGAAGTGGTGGAAAAGACCATCCTCCAGTTCAACAGTACGCCCATCCACGATTACACCTCCGGGGAGGACTTCCATCTGAAAGTCACCCCCTTTGCAGCGGAAAACATCCAGGCCCGGGACCGGGGCGCCCGGGTACTGGCCGGTCTGGCTTCCCTGTTCGGCGGCGGTTTCTCCTGCAACTCCAACAAGGCGGAAATGACCGTGGGCTATGCCACTTTCTACGGGGACATTGCCGGGGTACTGGCACTCATCGGGGACCTGTGGAAACACCAGGTCTATGCCCTGGGCCGGTACCTCAATGAGGAAGTGTTCCGGCGGGAAGTGATCCCGGAAGAAATCTTCCGGATCAAACCCAGTGCGGAACTGTCCGCTGCCCAGACCGTAGGCAACGGCGGGGACCCTCTGGTGTATCCCTACCACGATTACCTGCTCCAGGCCTTTGTGGAAAGCTGGACCAAGACCTCTCCGGAAGAACTGCTGACCTGGTACCTGGAAGGCACCCTGGAAGAACACCTGGGCTGTGAAAAGGGACTGGTGGCGGAGCTGTTCCCGGATGCCCGGTCCTTTATTGCCGACCTGGAACGGTGGTGGAAACTGTTCTGCGGTCTGGCTGTGGCCAAGCGGATCCAGGCTCCCCCCATCCTGGCCATTTCCAAACGGGCCTATGGCTATGACCACCGGGAGTCCCAGCTGAAGCCCTTCAGTTCCCGGAAATACCGGGAACTGAAGGCCCGTGCCCTGGGAGAAGACCAGTGAACCCTCCGGTCTGGCTCCTGCGGAATGCCCTCCTGGCCGCCATCTATGCAGCCCTGACCCTGGGCCTGGCCCCTTTCAGCTATGGGCCTGTCCAGGTGCGGGTATCCGAATGTCTCACCCTGCTGGCCTTCTGCAGTAGGAAATGGATCCCCGGGCTCACCGCCGGCTGCTTCCTGGCCAACCTGGGGAGTCCCTTCGGCCTGCCGGACATGGTCCTGGGAACCCTGGCCACCTTCCTGGGGATCTGGCCCATGCACAGGCTGAAAAGTCCCCTGCTGGCTTCCCTGTGCCCGGTGATCAGCAACGGAGTGGTAATCGGGGCAGAGCTGGACGTGCTGGCCGCCCTGCCCCCGGATCTGTCCCTGGGGGCCGCCATGATCTACATCGGTGCAGGAGAATTCCTCAGCGTCACCGTCCTGGGAACTCTGCTGCTGAAAATGATCCTGAAAAATGAAACATGCAGGAAAATATTGATGGAATGAAAATGAGGTGCTGCCTGGGCAGCACCTCATTTTCATCAATCGACAGCCTTTTTGAAAAAATCTCCCAAAATCTTTTCCATCTTTTCCCGGCCATCTCCCGGCTGGGCCTCGTAGATTTTTTCTTCTCCATAGAAGAAAGTGGGCACGTAGTAGTACTTCCGGCCCTTCAGTTTTTCCGGTTCCCGGTTTTCGTTCACCTTCACCAGGGGGATCTTTTTGTATTCCGGATGGCTGGCATACAGACCTTCCAGTACCTCCCCGGCCAGTTTGCAGTAAGGGCACCCGTCCATATAGATAAACAGCAGTTCCATGATTCTTCCTCCTTTGTTTTTATTTTGCGTTAACCTCTTATTTAAAAAAGTTGACCGCAAAATTCTCATTCTTTATAATGATAAGCATATTATACCAGAAGGGATGAGATCATTGAAGATAGAAGCACTGCGCGAACTGACCGACCGGATCATGGACGGGTACCGGCTGAAACCGGAAGACCCGGAAGTCCAGGACCTTCTGACCCAGGACCTGGCCGAACTCCAGCAGGAAGCCGGACGGCTCCAGAAGCACTTCTGCGGCAACCATGTGGATTTCTGCACCATCATCAACGCCCGGAGCGGCCGCTGCGGGGAAAACTGCAAATACTGTGCCCAGGCCGCCTGCCACCATACAGGCTGTGAAGAATACGGGTTCCTGTCCAAAGAAGAAGTGATGAAAACCGCCAAAGCCGACCAGGATGCCGGTGCCAACCGGTTCGCCATGGTCACTTCCGGACGGGCTCTTACCGGGAAGGATTTTGAAAAGGCCCTGGATATCTACAAAGCCATGAAAAAGGACCTGACCATCGACCTGTGTGCCTCCCACGGCATCATCAGCCGGGAACAGTTCCGCCGTCTCCGGGAAGCCGGGGTCACCAGTTACCACCACAACATCGAAACCTCCCGGCGGTACTTCCCCCAGATCTGCACCAGCCACACCTTTGACGACCGGATCCGCACCATCAAAGCTGCCCAGGCGGAAGGCATGTGCGTATGCTCCGGCGGCATCATCGGCATGGGCGAAACCTGGCAGGACCGGCTGGACATGGCCTTTACCCTCCAGAGCCTGGGGATCGAATCCATTCCCATCAACGCCCTGATGGCCATTCCCGGCACCGGTATGGAAGGCCGGAAGCCCCTGCCTGCAGAAGACATCCTCCGGACCATTGCCATCTTCCGGTTCATCAACCCCACCGCCAATATCCGTCTGGCTGCCGGCCGGAAGCTGCTGCCCAAAAACGGAGCCACTGCCCTCCTGGCCGGAGCCTCCGCTTCCATTACCGGCAACATGCTCACCACCAGCGGCACCACCATCAAAGACGATATGGAAATGCTGAAAGAGCTTGGCCTGACCAATCACTGAGCATAAAAAAAAGCCCCCTTCCCGGGGGCTTTTTTCAGGCTCAGAAGCATTCACAGTTAACCATGAAATAGGATTTGGGATGAGCGCAGACCGGGCATACTTCCGGTGCTTTTTCCGCTTCCACGATATGGCCGCAGTTGGAGCAGATCCACACGGTCTTTTCGCTGCGCTGGAACATGGTGCCATCTTCCACTTTCTTCAGCAGAGCTCTGTACCGTTCTTCATGGTGCTTTTCAATGGCGCCCACGGCTTTGAACTTGTAAGCCAGATCCTTGAAGCCTTCTTTTTCAGCGGTTTCTGCGAATTCCTTGTACATTTCAGTCCATTCGTAGTTTTCGCCGGCTGCTGCATCCTTCAGGTTTTCCACCGTATCAGGGATGGAGCCACCATGGAGAGCCTTGAACCAGATCTTGGCATGTTCCTTTTCGTTGCCGGAAGTTTCCAGGAAGTTCTTGGCTACCCGTTCGTACCCTTCCTTCTTTGCTACACTGGCATAATACCCGTATTTATTGTAAGCCTGGGATTCACCTGCAAACGCAGTCCATAAGTTTTTTTCAGTCTGAGAACCTTTCAATTCAGCCATTGTCAAATCCTCCTTTTTTTCTGTTGTTCCCCCTTCCGGGGAACTGTCTTGTACCCTTTTTTTCATTGTCATTTCCTGACACCCATATAGTACAACAAACCTAGAAAATAGTCAAGGGTTTTTAATAATTATTTTCTTTTAGTCTGTGTTTTGTTCTGTTCCTTCCGGGCCAACCGTTCTGCCAGGATCTGTTCTGCCGTCCGCACCCGTCCGGATTTCTTCTGTACCTGAGAATCATGCTTCCCTTCCCAGAAAATCCTCACCGGAAGATTGGAAGAACCGGGGGGAGAGAAGTAGAAGGAAGCGCTTTTCCCTGCCGGTACCGTCCCCAGTTTCATGGTTTCCCCGTCATGGTTCCAGCCAAAGGACAGCCGGTTATCCGGGATCCGGATGTACCGGGCAGTTTCCCCCTGAGCGGTAAGTACTCCAAACCCAGCATAGGCGCCCCCATAGGGATTGAACCGGAGCTGAGCATCATTCTTGCCCCGGGTCCGGAAATTCACGTCGTACATGACCCCGTAGTTCCCATAGTTGACCACCGGTTCATTCCGGGTCACATCGATGCCCCGTACATAGGGATCCTTGTTGTCGTCTGCCAGTTCCAGGCCCCAGATGGTTCCCTTATCCGTATCAAAAGCATCCTGCAGGGTCACATGGACATTGGCCCCTTCAAAAGTACCCCGGAGCACATGGCCTCCTTCATCAGGGGGCAGGATGGAATAGACTTCCGCAGATACCCTTGGATCCGCATCCACCGGCATCATGATAAAGGAAACTTCCACCGGTCTTTCAAAATTCAGATCCACAATCCCGGTGACCAGTTCCTGAGGATGGAGAATGTACCCCTTCCCGTTGTTCAGGATATCCCGGGGCCCGCTGAGGAAGAATTTCCGGCCGTTGGGGGTGGAACTGTAATACCGTTCCTGGGCTTCCTTCCCGGCTTCCAGCCAGTCCTCATTGGGACGGGAGATTCCGTTCTTCCCCAAGTTAACCAGGCTGGGCCGCAAGGTAGTCCGCCGGAGCAGCACCGCCAGCCGTTTGTCCGTACGGGTGTCGTTTACATGATGAAAGAAAAGCCGCACCGGCCCCTCCACCGTATCCCGGTACATGATCCCGATTTTTCCCACCATTTCCGGGCTGTCGGAAAAAATCAGTTTGGGACCGTCATGGGTAATGGTCCCTTTTACTTCCTCATAGGCCGGCACCCCATCCTGCCAGGCCAGATCCTGGACCGAAGCCTGGGCTCCCAGGGGAAGCAGCAGGGACAGTCCGGCACAGAGCCAACTCCATAAAGATTTACGGTAATGCAACAATGAAACCTCCTGTATCATTAAAGTAGATTGGCAAAAAACACATTCCTTATTCTAACACAAAAACCTCCCGCCTTGTTGTTTTCAGAAATTACTCAAAAGTCCGCTTTTTCCCTTGTATAATACAGGGCAAATCGCTATAATATAAAATATAGGATTTAATTATGAGAGTATTTTAAGAATTCGTTGTATAAATGGTTCTTTTCCAAGAAAGGAAGTTGCTATGAAAGTCCGTACCATTCAGGCCGATCCCAGCGGCAACATAACCTTGTATGTGCTGGATCCGGTCCCTCAGGAAAACCGTAAAGAACTGAACCGGCAGCTGCTGGCCCTTGACCCTTCTGTGGAGCAGGTAGGGTGTCTTTCCTTTAAGGAAGACCAGCCCCAGGTGGAGATGATGGGTGGGGAATTCTGCGGAAATGCCACCCGTTCTGCCGGTGCCTGTGCCCTCTTCTACCAGGGGAAGAAAGAAGGAGAATATCAGGTCACCTGCAGCGGCTGTCCCACTCCCCTCCCGGTTTCTGCCAAAAAGATCCGGGAAAATCTCTACGATGCCACAGTTCAGCTGCCGCCCCCTTTGTCCATTGGGAAGATTCGTCTTTCTTATGAACGGGAAAGTGTGGAATGCCAGGAAGTGGTCCTGCCCGGGATCACCCATTATGTGTATTTTACCCTGAATGTGGACGAAGTGGACCAGGACCAGCTGTTCTATTCTCTCCAGCGGGAAATTTCCCGGGGAACGGAACCGGAAGCCTATGGGCTGATGCTGGTGGAAATCAGCACCTTGAAAGTGATCCCCATTGTCTATGTATCCGCTACCGGTACCTTGTACCACGAAAAAAGCTGCGGCAGCGGATCTGCTGCTGTGGCTGCCGCCCTGGCCCATCGTCAGAAACGGTCCCTGGCCGCCACCCTCCAGGAACCAGGAGGCCGGATCGATATTGAGGCCGACTGGAAAGACGGAGAAATCATTTCCCTCACCATCGGCGGCCCCGTCCGTCTGGGAGCTGAAACCCTGGTGGACACGGACCAGGGAAAGTAAAGCCCTTTTTTCTCTTGACAATGGTTCCAACCCCATGCTAAAATAATTTTATTGTGATACCCATCACGCTTGCCGAAGTGGCGGAATTGGCAGACGCACTTGACTCAAAATCAAGCGCCCTAAAAGCGTGCCGGTTCGAGTCCGGCCTTCGGCACCATTATTGAAATGATAAAAGAGGCTGTTGCAAATGCAACAGCCTCTTTTTGGGTCACGAACAGGGGGTGCTGCATATGCAGCACCCCCTGTTTTCATTTCGCTGGTACAATCGTCCCTTTGAATTTTTCTTCGATGAACTTCTTCACCGCTTCGGAATGGAAGATTTCGGCGATTTTTTTGTATTCCGCCTTTTCCTTGTCCTTTTCCCGGGCTACCAGTACCATCACGGCCAGAGGTTCATCATCCTTTTCCCAGAACAGCCCCTGTTTCTTCACGTCCATACCGGAGCTCATAACATAGTTCATGGTGATCACTGCCAGGTCCACATCCGCCAGGCTCCGGGGCAGCTGGGCCGCTTCCAGTTCCTTGAACTTCAGGTTCTTGGGGTTGTCCACCACATCGTTTACGGTAGCCTTGAAACCGACCCCTTCCTTCAGTTTGATCAGGCCGGCTTTTTCCAGGAGTGCCAGGCCCCGTCCTCCGTTGGTGGGATCGTTGGGGATAGCCACCGTGGCGCCGTCCGGCACATCTTTCAGATCATGGATCTTGTCACTGTAGATGCCCATCCGCATCAGGATGGTGTTCCCGATGGGCACCAGCTTGGTACCGTTCTGCTTGTTGAAGTTGGCCAGGAAGGGCGCATGCTGATAGCTGTTCAGATCCAGGTCCCCTTCTGCCAGGGCTTTGTCCGGAGTGATGTAATCGGAGAATTCCACCACTTCCACGTTCAGCCCCTGCTTCTTGGCTTCTTCCGCCACCGCATGGACCACATCCGCATGAGGCCCGGCCGTAGCCCCGATCTTGATGGGCTTGCCGCTGTCGGCGCTTTTCTTGTCGGCACCGCTGCCTCCGCATCCGGCCGCCAAAAGGGCTGCCGCAACCAATCCCGTCAAAAACAAACGGATCTTACCTTTTCCCAACATCTCATCGCTCCCTTTTAATTCATATTATTTTACTAGTAATTAATGTGTATATCATAGTCGGAAAAGGGAGAGATGTCAAGGGGCTGTTGCCTATGCAACAGCCCCCTCTCACCGATTGATCCATTCGTTCACTTTCCGGTTGTAATACTCATTCTTTTTCTTCTGGACCCATTTATCCCGTTCTTCGCAGATGGCCAGCATTTCGTCCACCATTTCTTCTGCCGTAGGGGGCTGGACGTGGATCAGGTACTGGGTCATCCGTTCCACGGTGCTCTCCGTCCCCAGGTTCTGGGCCATCAGTTCTCCCAGTTCCGCCGGATACCCCAGGTTCACCACCACATCCACCAGTTCCCGGCTCAGCTGTTCCAGTCTTGTCATATCATTCTCCTTCGGTTTCCTTATTATTTCTCTTCCCACAGCCGGCACAGCAGCTGTACTGCCAGGATACCCACAAACACTCCCAGGGTATCCAGCAGCACATCCGACACCTGGGCACTGCGGCCCGGGCTGAACAGCTGGAGGCATTCGTCCACGGCCCCTGCCGCAGCTCCCAGAAGCAGCGCCGGAAGGCCCCGTCCTGTAAGGCCGGTCAGCACCATGCCCAGGGCAGTGAATTCCGTCAGATGGGCCAGTTTCCGGATGGTGTAGAAATTCAGATACCCCATCCCCGGCAGACTGCCCCACCGGGCCAGGGCCAGATGGAGCACCGACTGGCTCTCGGCCTGGGAAGCTGTCCCATTCTGGAGAGAGTGCCCCCAGATGAACCCCAGCAACACCACCAGCAAAACCCAAAGCACCCGACGGCCCATATCTTCACCTCCTGTATAATGGGATTATTATAACATAAAAGGAGCCGTCCCATAGGCAACGGCTCCTCTTCTTTTTCTTTTATACCGACCAGGCACTGGATTCAAAATCCACAGGCCCACGCCCTTGTCTGGCTGCCTTTACCTTGGGGCAGAACTGCTTCGGACTGTTCTTCTGGATTACGGCCCCCCATACGCTCTGGAAATCCTTGGGACGGAAGCCCAGATTCATTTCCCACATCGTAAAAACTTTCTTTTCCATACGGATCTCTCCCTTCCCTTGTTTTCCTGCAGATTGGTTTGTTTTCTCTTTGTGACTACAGTATACGACGAAACTTATACAAAGAAAAACAAATAGATTTCAGTGTTATTACAAGCTGGAGATTGTAGTATAATACAGAAAAAGGAGGCGGTCCCATGGAATTGGCGCAAAAAATGTTTCTGCTGGCGGCGGAAGAGATGAATTTCACCAAGGCAGCCAAACGGGCCTTTGTAACCCAGCAGTGTCTCAGCGAGCATATCAGCAAACTGGAAAAACAGCTCCATACGAAACTGTTCCTCCGGGGCAGGCATCTCCAGCTGACGGAATCAGGAAAAGCCATGGTCAGCACCCTCCGGCAGATCCAGCACCTGGAAGAAAGCCTGGGCCATCGGATCCAGGAAATCGAGGCGGGAGAAATCGGGGAGATCCGCCTGGGGATCAGTACCTCCCGGGCCCGTCTCCTGCTGCCCCGTTTTCTGGAAACATTCCACGGGACTTATCCACAAGTCCACATTTCCATCACCCTGGGGGATACAGTCCAACATATCCAACTGATGAAAACCCAGCAGCTGGATCTGGTGTTGGGGCTGGATGCACCTTCTGATCCCTTCCTGGAAGAGAAGCTGATTGGCAAAGAGAAACTGATGGTAGTGGGCACCCTTTCTTTTTTCCGCCAGTATCATCTGGGTACCTTCTCCCCGGAAAACTGGAAAACAGGAAATACCATCTCCCTTCAGGAATTCAAGCCTTTTCCCCTGATCGGCAATCGGGAACACAGCACCCTGCTGGAACTGGTCCAGAGCTGGCTTCGGGAAAATCATCTGGACTGCCCCCAGCCCATTTCCATCAGCGACATCAGCACCCAGATCCAGCTGTGCCGGCTGGGCCATACAGCCACCTTCTGCAATGATGTGCTGGCCTATCCTCTGATCCGGGAAGTCCAGAAGGATCAGGAAGACCCCCTGCTGGCCTTCTACATAGCCGGTGAGACCCACACCATGCGCTCCAGCATTCTCCGGCTGAAAGCCCAGGTAAGGCCCAGATACCTGGAAGATTTTACCAACAAACTGCTGGAATATATGAAAAAAATCCAGAATGGATAAGGGGTTGTGAAATATTCACAACCCCAGTCGTGGGCCGTGACTCACAGCCCGCGACCCGCGACAAAAAGGCCTGCATCTTTCGATGCAGGCCTTTTCTCTTAACCGGCAGCTCCCTATCCTCCCGGACCGTTTCCAGTCGAGTACTTTCGGCGTATAAGGGCTTAACTGCTGTGTTCGGCATGGGAACAGGTGGATCCCCTTAGCTATCGC